>NZ_JBFANF010000005.1:85326-346262 GCF_040674675.1 Dactylosporangium sp. NPDC049742
CAAGCAGTCGCCCAGCCCCAAACCCGACACCACCGCACCCCAGCCCCCTGGCACCCCGAAGCCGCAGCCCACCGAGCCGGCGCCACCGCCGACAAGCCGCCGACAAGCAGTCGCCCAGCCCCAAACCCGACACCACCGCACCCCAGCCCCCTGGCACCCCGAAGCCGCAGCCCACCGAGCCGGCGCCACCGCCGACAAGTCGCGCGACCGCGCCGTCCGCTACCGCACCACGCCCGGCACCTCCCACCATTTCCGAATCCGCCGGCCGCCACACCACGCCGTCGACGAGCGGGCGCCCGGCCCGAACGCCGCCACCACAACACCTCCAGGCCCTCTGGCGTCCTCGAAGCCACCATCCATCGGGGCGGCACCAGCGCCGACGAGTCGCGCGACCGCGCCGTCCGCTACTGCACCACCCCCAGCACCTCCTATCACTCCGAATCCGCCGGCCGCCACGCTCACGCCGCCGACGAGCAGCCGCCCGGCCGCGTCGCCCCACCACCACGACGGCGCCCAGACTCTCCGGTGTCCCCGAAGCCACCGCATGCGATCGCTCCGGTCCGCTGCCCAGCGCCGACTCCCGGCCGTCCAGGCAGTCGCGACAACCACCCCCACCCCCCGACCGATGGTGCCCGCTACGGCATTGAGCGGGCGTGCACCGTCGGCCGCGTGCTCCGCTCATGCGCGGTGCGGTCCCGGGGGCAGGCCTTCTCCGTGCGTGGCTCGGGGTGGGGTCAGGGGGTTCGGGAGTCCCAGGTCCAGGGGAGGTTGAGGTTGTCGAAGCGGCCCAGGGCGTCTCGGTGGCGGGCGGAGATGATGATGCGGTCGGGGCCCAGGTGGGCGAGGAGGTCGTCGTCGCCGTAGTAGCGGGTGGCCGGGGACGGCCAGTGCCACAGCGGGTCGTCCAGTTCGCGGAGGCGGAGCTGGACCTGGCGGAGGCCGTCGGGGGCCGGGGACAGGCAGACGAGGCCGTGCAGCGGGGTGTACGTGGCCTCGTAGACGGCGGCGTACACGAGGAACCTCGACAGCGGCAGGCCGGTCGCGGTCGTGTCGTTCTCGAACACGGGCGGGTCGGTGGGGCCGGGGGCGTACGAGTACCAGTCGTCGGTGCCGGACCAGAAGCGGACCAGGCCGGCGGACTCCGTGAGGTCGGCGGGGGCGAGCATCACGTGGTCGCGGCTCAAGGGCAGGGAGTAGCGGGACGCGACGCGGTGCCAGTCGGCGAGCGCGGCGGGCAGGCCGGGCGGCAGGTCGAGGTCGCGGCGGGGGCGGTCGGGCAGGCCGTACCAGCGGGAGACGAAGCGGCCGAGGCTGTCGTCGGCGATCACGTCGAGCTCGTACACGCCACAAATCATGCCCTGTGACCCACCGTTGCCCGTTCGCGACCAAAAGCTCAACTTTCACGGTTACGAATATTCATGAAATCTTGTACTCTCCGGGCCGTGCTGGAACCAGACGACGACGTCAAGGCAGCCGATGAACTGACGGATGTGGATGCGACCCTCCGGGAGGAGAGCGTCCGGGAGCTCGCCGCGCAGTTCGAGGACGAGAAGCCCGGCCGGCGGCTCGGCGGGGCGGTCGAGGCCGGCGTCACGGTCGTCGCCGCCGCCACCGCCGCGCTCGTCCTGTGGCAGGTGTTCCGCCCGCTCGCGCAGGGTGGCCAGTTCTACCTCACGCTGTTCCTGGCGGGGGTCCTGCCGCTGGTGTTCGTGGTGTACCCGTCGGGGCTGAGGCTCCGCCGTACCGGAGCGAAAACCGCCACCGGAACAACCCCCGGGGACTGGGTCCTCGCCGTCGTGGCGCTCGTGGCGTGCGCCTATCCGCTGCTGCCGTTCGCCAGCGGCGGCTACAACGCGTTCATGGACCGGCAGGGGCAGCTCGACCCGGTCGACGTGGCGATGGGCACGGCGCTGCTGCTGCTGGTGGTGGAGGCGTGCCAGCGCACCACAGGATGGGTGCTGCCGGTCGTGTGCGCGGTGTTCCTCGCGTACGACTACTACGGCGGCTACCTGCCGCAGCACTGGTCGCTCGCCCACCTGGGGCTCGACTTCGACCAGATCGTCGACGCGCTCTACAACTCGCAGAGCGGCTTCTACGGCACCCCGCTGGACGTCGCCGCGTCGTACATCGTGCTCTTCACCATCTACGGCGCCGTCCTGGACGCGTCCGGGGCGGGCGCGTTCTTCGTGGAGCTGTCCGTGGCCGCGTTCCGCCGGTCGCGCTCGGCGGCGGGGCGCACCGCCGTCGCGTCGGGTTTCCTCCTCGGCACGGTGTCCGGGTCCGGCGCCGCCACCACGGTCAGCATCGGCGCCGTCACCTGGCCGATCCTGCGCCGCGCCGGCTACCCCGCGGACCGCGCCGGCGGCATGCTCGCGGCGGCCGGCGTGGGTGCGATCCTGTCCCCGCCGACGCTCGGCGCGGCCGCGTTCATCATCGCGGAGTACCTGGACGTGTCGTACCTGTCGGTGCTCGGCTGGGCGACGATCCCGACGCTGCTGTACTACCTGGGCATCCTCCTCGCTGTCGAGATCGACGCCCGGCGGTTCGGGGCGCGGCCGGTGCAGCTGCGGGTGCGGTCGCCGTGGGCGCTGCTGGGCCGGTTCGGGTACCACTTCGCGTCGCTGCTGGTGATCATCGTGCTGCTCGCGCTGGAGCAGCCCGCGACCCGCGCGGTGATCTACGCGACCGCGCTGGCCGCGCTGCTCTCCTTCCTCGACCGCCGGCACCGGCTCACCCCGCGCCGGCTGCTGCTCTCCCTCGCCGCGGGCGTCCGTGGTGTACTGCCGGTCGTCGCCGTCTGCGTCGCCGCGGGCATCATCACCGCCAGCACCACCAAGACCGGCCTCGGACCGCAGATGTCGAGCCTGATGGTCGACTGGGCGCAGTCGCTCGCGTCCGGGGACACCGCGGTGATCGCGCTGACGGCCGTGTTCGCCGCGGTCGCCCTGACGCTGCTGGGCCTGGCGGTGCCGGTGACCGCGTCCTTCATCATCGGCTGGGTCATCATCGGCCAGGCGCTGCTGGAGCTCGGGGTCGACGAACCGGCCACCGCGATGTTCATCTTCTACTTCGCGGTCCTGTCCGAGGCGACCCCGCCGACCGCGCTCGCGGCCGTGGCCGCCGCGGCCGTCACCGGCGGCAAGGTGTTCCCCACGATGTGGCAGACGCTGCGGTACGCGCTACCCGCCTACCTCGTCCCGATCGCCTTCGTCGTGACCCCCGCCGGTCGTTCGCTGCTCGGCTTCGGCGGCTTCACCGAGATCGGCTTCGCCCTGGTCGCCTAGGCGCTCGGCGTGTTCGCGCTGTCCGTGGCCGCCGGCGGCTACCTGCTCGGCATCGGCCCGGCGCCCGCCGTGGCCCGCGTCCTGACCGGGCTGGCCGCCCTGGCCCTGCTCTGGCTGTCCCTGTGGACCGTGCTCACCGGCGCCGCGCTCCTCCTGGCGGCGGTGCTGGTGACGTTGATTAGGAGGAACGCGCATGAAACCCCGGATCCTGCTCGTCCCACTGACCTTGATCGCGCTGGCCGGCTGCGGGGGCCGGCAGGACGCGAACACGAAGGCGACCGACACGGCGGCGGCGATCACGTGTGAGGTCACCGCCGACACCCGCATCTCCATCGCCACCGGCAACACCACCGGCGTCTACTACGTCGTCGGCAACGCCCTCGCCACCCAGGTCACCAAGGCCACCAACGACAAGGTCAAGGCGACCGCCGCCGAGACCAGCGCCTCCGTCGCCAACATCCAGGGCCTCGACAAGGGCACGTACCAGGTCGCGTTCTCCCTCTTCGACAGCGCCACCGACGCCGTGCAGGGCAAGGCCGCGTTCGACGGCAAGCCGGTGAAGATCGCCGCGCTCGGCCGCATCTACGACAACGCCACCCAGGTCGTCGTCCGCAAGGACGCCGGCATCACCTCCGTCGCCGGCATGAAGGGCAAGCGCATCTCGACCGGCTCCCCCAACTCCGGCACCGAGGTCGTCGCCAAGCGCATCCTCACCGCCGCCGGCCTCAACCCCGACACCGACATCCAGGCGCAGCGCCTCGACCTGGGCAAGACCACCGAGGCGATGAAGACCGGCGCGATCGACGCCTTCTTCTTCTCCGGCGGCCTGCCCACCGGCGGCGTCACCGACCTGTTCACCACCAGCGCCGACAAGGTCCAGCTGCTCGACCTCGGCAGCCTGCTGCCGGAGATGCAGAAGCTCGGCCCCGCCTATCAGGAAGGCACGATCACCGCCGCGACGTACAAGACCCCCGCCGACGTCAAGACCATCGTCGTGCCCAACGTCCTGCTCGTCCGCGAGGACATGGACGCCAACCTCGCCTGCGTCCTGACGAAGACCCTGGTCGAGAAGCGCGACGACCTCGTCCGCGCCAACGCCGCCGCCAAGGGCATCACCCTGGAAACCGTCCGCAAGACCGACCCCGTCCCCCTCCACCGCGGCGCCGTGGCCGCCCTGGACAAGGCCGGCGCCAAGTAACCCGCCCCTCGCACGGTCCGGGAGGCCTCGGTTCCCCGAGGCTCTTCCGGACCACGCGGCCTTCCCCGGAGCGGGGCGCACGACGCCGGCACGGACGCCCGCGGTGCCCGGCCGAGCGGGTGGAAACGCCCTCGACGGTCACCGGACCATGCGAGAGCGGCGCAGCAGACGGCGGCCAGGGGATGAGGGTTGTGGCGGGGCGTCAACGGGCAGCCGAGGTCAACAGGCGACCGCGTCAACGGCGGCAACGTCAACAGGCGGGCGCGTCAACAGGCGGCAGCGTCAACGGGCAGCGGCGTCAACGGCGGCGGCGTCAACGGCGGCGGCGTCAACGGCGGCCGCCTCAACAGGCAGCCGCCTCAACAGGCAGCCGCCTCAACAGGCAGCCGCCTCAACAGGCAGCCGCCTCAACAGGCAGCCGCCTCAACGCAAAGCCGCCTCAACAGGCGGCGGCGTCAACGGGCGGCGGCGCGGTGGTGGGCGATGATCGTGGACAGGGCGGTCTGAATCTCGCGGGCGGCCAGCTCGGCGCGGCGGAGGGACGCCAGGTCCTCGGCGTCCGCGGGGTAGAACGTCAGGCGGCCGTCCTCGTGCAGGGTCATCGGCACGTCGAGCCGGTCCAGGATCGCCGTGAGCAGCTCCTGGCCGTGGCACAGCGTCGCGGCGGACCGGCGCAGGGCATCGGCGGTCGCAGCGGCCGCGGTCGGTGCGCCGGCGGCCGCGGCGGCAGTAGCGCGGCGGGAGTCGTGCAGCCGCAGCGCCGCCTCGCGCATCGCCCGCCAGTCGCCGCGGACCCGCCACACATCGTCGACCGTGACCGCAGCAGCCGTCGCGCCGCCGCCAGCCGGAAGAGCCGTGACCGCCACCGCCGCACCTCCAACCGGAAGAGCCACCACAACCAGGCCACCGCCGACCGGAAGCCACCAGCTGGAGACCGCCGGAAGCCGGGCAGCGCCGTCATGACACCAACCGTAAAAGCCGCCCGGCACCCACTGGAAGCAAGATCTTCTTCCTGTGGACAACCCCGGCTACTCGGCCCGGTCCTGCATCTCCCACAGGTGGTCCAGGACGTGCCAGGCGTAGCGGCGGGTGGCGTAGCGGCTGGTCCAGCCGTTGTCGGTCAGCGGCGAGCCGTCGCTGGCGCGGCCCAGGACGGTGAGGATGTCCTCCCGGAGCGCGGCGATCGCCTCCGTGTCGGTGATCGCCGGCTGCGGATGCTTGATGCCGATCTTGCGTCCGTACCCGGCCTCGGCGCCGACGACGTGGTCGATCATCTTGTCGCGGTCCCGGCCGCCGCCGCGCGGGCCCTTGCGCAGCGAGGCGGGAGCGGTCGCGGAGAACGCCTCGAACGCCGCCCACGCGGCGGTGAGCAGCTTCTTCTGCCGGGTCGCGACGGCCCGGGAGACGGCGCGGCCGTCGGCGTCGGGGTGGGCGTCGGGGACGCCGAACTGGGTGGCGGAGGTCCCCGGGCACCGTTCGACGACCTTGAACGCCGGCGCGGCGGGGAACGAGTAGCCGGCCGCCGTGGCGATCGGCTCGTACCGCGCGCCGTACGCCGCAAGGGCCTCCAGCGCGTCGTCCTCGGTCTTCGCGAAGCGGCCCCAGCCCGGCCAGTCCAGGCAAGCCGCGAACACCTTCTTGTCGGTCACCTCGAGATACACGTCGGCCATGACTGTGACCTTAAGCCGCATTCCTCGGCGCCGCAGGGGTGCTTGCATACCATGGGTCACATGCCTGAGCTCGTGAGTTATCTTCGTGACGCACTTCTTGCCGGCGATGTCGAGACCACCCGGGCATCCAATCACGGCAACGCCGCGGCGTTCGCCGACGGACATGAGGGCTACCTGTTCGGCCTGCCGCCGCTGAAGACCTGGACCCTCGCCGAGGTGCTGGGCGTGATGGCCGAGCGGGTCGGCATCGACCCGGACCCGGAGCGGTCGACGGGCACGGACGTGATCGACCCGTACAAGACGGTGGCCGCGCTGGACAGGATGCGGGACCGGCTGCGGGAGGCGGCGCGGCGCAAGGAACGCGTCCTGGTGGCGTCCGGCCACCCGGCCGGGATCGTCGAGGTGCACCTGGCGGTCGTCGTCGCGCTGCGCGCCGCGGGGTGCGAGATCCTGACCCCGGCGGCGGGCGCCCCGTTCGCGAAGCCGGGCCGGTACGACGGCCGCGAGTTCCCCCTCGCCGTGCGGTACATCGGCGGCGTGGCCATGGGCGCGGAGCGGGGCATCGCGATGTGGCACACGCACTCCCCGGACGGCATGCGGGAGATGCTGGGCGAGCTGGAGCGCACCGGACAGCCCATGCCGGACCTGGTGTTCGCCGACCACGGGTTCGCCGGCGCGGCCGCCGCGGCGGGGCTCGACGTGGTGTCGTTCGCCGACAGCAACGACCCGGCGCTGTTCGTGGGCGAGGCCGAGGGCCGGGTCTCGGTGACGGTGCCGATCGACGACAACGTCCAGCCGCACCTGTACTGGCCAATCAGCGCATACCTGCTAGAAGGGATAGCCGCTTAGTGATATGACACGGGTGCTATGGGGCAATTTGGACGAGATTCTTGTGCGCCTCCCCTGCCGATGACAGCATCGGTCGCGGCCGATATTTATCGGTACCGATATAGGGGAGGCTCACGTGAGACTCACAAGGTCCAGACTCCGTAGCGCCGCGGTCATCGCCGCGGGCACCGCCCTCGTCGCAGGCTCGGTCCTCATGCCCTCACCGGCCCAGGCCGCGCCGCTCGGCAGCACCGACGCCCTCGTCTCGCAGCTCGGGCTCGCCACCGCCGGCTCCTACTGGGACGCCCAGCTCGGCAAGATGGTCGTCACCGTCACCGACGCCAACACCGCCAAGAGCGTCGAGGCGACCGGCGCCGTCGCCCGCAAGGTGAAGCACAGCGGCGTCGAACTGGCCCGCATCACCTCGACGCTCGACGCGAAGGTCGCCATCCCCGGCACCGCCTGGGCCGTCGACCCGGTCGCCAACCAGGTGGTCGTCTCCATCGACCCGACGGTGTCGCCCGAGCACGTCAAGACGATCGAGGCGACCGTCGCGTCGCTCGGCAGCGGCGCGAAAATCGAGCGGCTCCCCGGTGAGCTGCGGCCGACCATCTCCGGCGGCCAGGCGATCTACGCCGGCGGCTCCCGGTGCTCGCTCGGCTTCAACGTGGTCAGCGGCAGCACGTACTACTTCCTGACCGCGGGCCACTGCACCAACATCGGCGCGACCTGGACGACCAGCGGCGGCTCCGTCCTGGGCACCCGGGCCGGCACCAGCTTCCCCGGCAACGACTACGGCATCGTCCGGTACGCCGCGGGTGTCGCCCACCCCGGCAACGTGTCGCTGTACAACGGCTCGTTCCAGGACATCACGGCCGCGGGCAACGCGACCGTCGGCCAGTCGGTGCGCCGCAGCGGCTCCACCACCGGCGTGCGCAGCGGGTCCGTGACGCAGCTCAACGCGACCGTCACGTACTCGCAGGGCCAGGTCAGCGGCCTGATCCGCACCACGGTCTGCGCCGAGCCCGGTGACAGCGGCGGCTCGCTGTTCGCGGGTTCGATCGCGCTGGGTCTCACGTCCGGCGGCAGCGGCAACTGCAGCAGCGGCGGCGTCACGTACTTCCAGCCGGTCACCGAACCGCTGAGCGTGTACGGCGTCAGCGTGTACTAAAGCACCCCGGGAAAAGCCCTGTGCCGCCCTCCACCGGAGGGTGGCACAGTGGTGCGCATGCGGGTGGGCATCCTCGGGCCGTTGACGGTCGACGTCGGCGGGCAACCGGTCGACGTCGGCGGCGCCAGGCTCCGGACGCTGCTGATCCGGCTCGCCTGCGAGCCCGGCCGGCTCGTGTCCGTCGAGCAGATCGCGGTCGCGCTGTGGCCCGACGCCACCCCCACCGACCCCGCGAACGCCGTGCAGTCCCTGGTGTCGCGGCTGCGCAAGACCCTCGGCGGCGACCCGGCACTGGTGTCCGGCGCCGGCGGGTACAAGCTGGACCTCGCCCCCGACGACGTCGACGCCTACCGGTTCGAGCGGCTCGCCGCGGCCGGCAAGGCACAGCTGCGCGACGGCGACCCGGCCCGCGCCGCGGCGCTGCTCGCCGAGGCCCTCGACCTGTGGCGGGGCCCGCCGGCCGTCGACGACGCGCTCGCCGCCCGCTGGGAGGAGCTGCGGCTCGCCGCGATCGAGGACCACGTCGAGGCCGCCGGCCCGCGCGCGCCCGGGCTGGTGGCGCGGCTGCGGGAGCTCACCGCCGCCCACCCGCTGCGGGAGCGGCTCGCCGCCCACCTGGTCGAGGCGCTGCACGCCGAGGGCCGCCGCGCGGAGGCCCTCGCCGCGTTCGAGGAGTGCCGGCACCACCTCGCCGAGGAGCTCGGCGTCGACCCGTCGCCCCGGCTGCGCCGGGCGCACCTGCGGGCCCTCACCGACCGCCCCGCCGGCAACCTGCGCACCCCGTTGACCAGCTTCGTCGGCCGCGACGACGACGTCGACCGGCTCGGCACCCAGATCCTCGACCGCCGGCTCGTCACGCTGGTCGGGCCCGGCGGCGCCGGCAAGACCCGGCTGGCGACGACGGTCGCCGCCCACGACCCGCACGCCGCGTGGCTGGTCGAGCTCGCCCCCGTCGCCGAGGCCGCCGACGTGCCCGCCGCGGTCCTGCGCGCCCTGGACACCGGCGGGCAGCTCGAGCCGCCGCAGGTCGCCCGCCGCCTCGACGTCCCCGGCCGGATCGCGGAGCTGCTCGCGCCCACCGACGCGCTGCTCGTCCTCGACAACTGCGAGCACGTCGTGGCGGCCGCCGCCGCGCTCACCGAGGACCTGCTCGGCCGCTGCCCGAAGCTGCGCGTCCTGGCGACCAGCCGCGAGCCGCTCGGCATCCTCGGCGAGTCGCTGTTCCCGGTCGGGCCCCTCACCGCGGACGCGGCGGTGCGGCTGCTGCGGGACCGTGCCGAGGCCGTGCGGCCCGGGTTCGAGGTGACGCCGGCCGCGGCGGAGATCTGCCGCCGGCTCGACGGGCTGCCCCTCGCGATCGAGCTCGCCGCCGCCCGGCTGCGGTCGTTCACCGCCGAGCAGCTCGCCGCCCGCCTCGACGACCGGTTCCGGCTGCTGACCGGCGGCAGCCGCACCGCGCTGCCGCGGCACCGGACCCTGCACGCGGTCGTGGCCTGGAGCTGGGACCTCCTGGAGGAGCCGGAGCGCGAGTTCAGCGCCGCCATCGCGGTGTTCCCCGGCACGTTCGACGCCGAGGCGGCAGCGGCGGCGGCAGGTGTACCGGACGCCGAGCCGCACCTGGACGCCCTGGTCGACCGTTCGCTGCTGCAGGTCCTCAACGACGGCACTGCGGGCGACACCGTCCGGTACCGGATGCTGGAGACGATCAGGGAGTTCGCGCTCGACGAGCTGGCCCGGGCCGGCCGGGGCGGACAGGTCAGGTCGGCGCACGCCGCCCACTTCCTCGCGCTCGCCGAGCGGGCCGAGCCGCACCTGCGGACCGCGGCGCAGGTCGACTGGCTGGCCCGGCTCCGCCCGGAGCGGGCGAACCTGCACGCGGCCGTCACCCACGTCTGCGACAGCGGCGACGCCGTCACCGCGTTCCGGCTCGGGGCGGCGTGCGCCTGGTTCTGGACGTTCGAGGACAACCACGCGGAGGCCGCGGCCCTGCTCGGCCGGATCCTCGCCGTCCCGGGCGACGTCCCGCTGGACGCGCGCACCGTCGTCTTCGCCGTGTACGTCATCAACAGCGGCTTCGCCGGGGACTTCCAGTACGCCGAAGGACTCCTCGACGACCTCATCGCCCTCGCCGCGCGGGTGCCGCCGGGCACCGGCCACCCGTTCGTGTCCCTCGTCGAACCGGTCGTGATGATGTTCCGCGACGACAGCGGTAACGGCGAGGCCGCGATCCAGCGCCGCCTCGCCGCGCCGGTCGAGCCGTGGTCGCGGGGCATGCTGCTGTCGATCCTCGGCCACCTGCGGGAGAACGACGGCGACATCGCCGGCATGCTCACCGCGCAGGAGGCGGCGGCGGTCGCGTTCCGGGAGGTCGGCGAGCGGTGGGGGCTGTCGATGACGCTCGCGTCGATCGCCGACGCGCGGGCCCGCCGCGGCGACCACCCGACCGCCGCGGCGCTGTTCGCCGAGTCGATCGAGCTGCATCACCAGCTCGGCGTGCACACCAGCGAGGCGTACCAGCGGATCCGGCTCGCCGCGCTGCGCCGCCACATCGACGGCCCCGCCGCGGCCCGCGCCGAGCTGCTCCGCTTCACCGAGGACCCGGTGGTGCTGCCCCGCGACGCGTCCCACGCGCTGCTGGAGCTCGGCCACCTGGCCCGCCACGACGGGGACCTCGACGAGGCGGAGCGCTGCTACACGGCCGCGTGGCGCAAGCAGGAGCACTCGCCGCTGGTCGCGCCGCAGTACCAGGCGATCCTGCTGATCGGGCGGGCGCGGCTCGACCTGGCGCGCGGGGACCTGCCGGCGGCCCGCGAACGGCTGTCGGAGGCGCTTTCGCTGGCCGTACCGGCGAGAGACATGCCAGTCGTGGCACAGGTCGCGATCGGATGCTCGGCGCTCGCCGCCGCCGCGGGGCTGCCGGTGACCGCCGCCGAGCTGCTCGGGGTGGCCCGCACGCTCGGCGGGGGCGACGACCTGTCCAACGCGGACCTGCCGCTGCAGGCGGCGGCGCTGCGCGAGGCCCTCGGCGACGCCGCGTTCGACGACGCCGTGCGCCGCGGCGCGGAGATGGACCGCGCCGCGGCGATGTCGCTGATCTCGGACCCCGCGCCGGCGGCTCAGGCCTTGCGGCGGTAGGCGCGGACGGCGAGCGGCGCGAAGACCGCCAGGATGCCCACCGACCACAGCAGGGTCTTGACCACGGCGTCGAGCACCGGGCCGCCGACCATCAGCCCGCGGGCCGCCTGCATCGCGTCGGCGACCGGGTTGACCTTCACCCACGCCTGCAGCCAGCCGGGGAGCGTGTTCGTCGGCACGAGCACGTTGGTGCCGAAGGTCAGCGGGAACATGATCACGAAGCCGAGGCCCTGGACCGCGCCGGGCTCCCTGACCAGCATGCCGAGCAGCACGAACATCCAGCTGAAGCTGAACGCCATGAACATCACCAGCAGGCACCCGGCCAGGACGGCCAGGGCGTTGGTCCCGAAGCGGAAGCCCAGGGCGTACCCGAAGCCGAGCATCACCACGATCGACACCACGAACCGGATCATGTCGCCGAGCACGCCGCCGATGAGGGGCGCGGACCGCCCGATCGGCAGGCTGCGGAACCGGTCGAACACGCCGGTCTTGATGTCGGTGTTGAGGCTGACGCCGGTCGGCGCCGACGCGAAGAGCACGTTCTGCACCAGCAGCGCCGGCAGCAGGAACTGCAGGTAGTCGTGCCGGGAGCCGGCGATCGCGCCGCCCAGCAGGTACACGAACAGGACGATGAAGATGATCGGCTGGAGCGTCACGTCCAGCAGCTGCTCAGGGGTGCGCATCGTCTTGATGAGGCTGCGCCGCGCCATCACCAGGCTGTGCCTGACCAGGCCGAACGGCCGTCCCGGCACCGCCGCCGTGAGCGTGGTCATGCCGCCACCTCCTGCTTCCTGTCCGTGCCGCGGGTGAGCGTGAAGAAGACCTCGTCGAGGCTCGGCAGGTGCAGAGACAGCTCGATGACGTCGATGCCGGCCTCCTCCAGCCGGCGGACCACGGTGCCGAGCGCCTTGGCGTCGTCGACCGGCACCGACAGCACGCCGCGCCCCCGCGACTCGACCCGGCCCTTCGAGATCGCCCCGAGGACCGCCTCGACCGTGTCGAGGTGCGCCGGGTCGGCCGGGCGGACGCTGATCGTCTGGCCGCCGACGATGTGCTTGAGCTGCGCCGGCGTGCCGTGCGCGATGACCTTGCCGTGGTCGATCACGGAGATCTCGTCGGCGAGCGCGTCGGCCTCCTCCAGGTACTGCGTGGTCAGCAGCACCGTGGTGCCCTCCCGCACCTGCGCCCGGACCATGTTCCACACGTCCTCGCGCTTCGCCGGGTCGAGGCCGGTGGTCGGCTCGTCCAGGTAGACGATCGCCGGCCGGCCCACCAGGCTCGCGGCCAGGTCGAGCCGGCGCCGCATGCCGCCGGAGTACGTCTTGACCGGCCGGTCGGCGGCCTCGCTGAGGTCGAACTCGGCGAGCAGGTGCGCCGCGCGGCTCTTCGCGTCGCGCCGGCGCAGGTCCAGCAGCTGGCCGATGAGGACCAGGTTCTCGGTCCCGGTCAGGTCCTCGTCGACGGACGCGAACTGCCCGGTCAGCCCGCTGATGCGGCGGACCTCGGCGGGGCGCTTGACGACGTCGTGCCCGCCGACGACCGCGGTGCCCGCGTCGGGGCGCAGCAGCGTGGCGAGGATGCGCACGGCGGTGGTCTTGCCGGCGCCGTTGGGTCCGAGGACCCCGAGCACGGTGCCCGGCTCGGCGGCGAGGTCCACGCCCGCGAGGGCGGTGGTGCTGCCGAAGCGCTTGACCAGGCCGGTGGCCTGGAAAGCGAAGGTCATGGTGGTGTTCCCCCTTTGGTGTGTCCTCCGTCAGGGTGCCTGACGCCGCTGTCATTTCGCGCACATCCGCCTGTCCCGTCGCGCACGGCGATCAGGTGTGGTACTAATTCCTACTAAGTAGATGCGAATACTGGAGAATCTGCGATGACAGTCTCGACCCGGACGGACCTGCTCTCCGTCGCACGCTGGCACGCCGAAGATCCGGCGTCCTGGCCGTTCGAACCCCGCTTCAACCCCCGCCAGCGCTGGTACGGCAAGCTGTACGCCGCCGACGACCACGAGGTGTGGCTGCTCACCTGGCTGCCCGGACAGGCCACCGACCTGCACGACCACGGCGGGTCGTCCGGCGCGTTCACCGTCGTGTCCGGCGAGGTCGTCGAGCAGACGGTGCGGGACGGGTCGCTGCTCAACACCACGATGTCCGCCGGGTCCGGGCGGCGCTTCGGCGCGCACCACGTGCACCGGGTCGTCAACGCCGGGACGCGCCCCGCGATCACCGTCCACGCGTACAGCCCGGCGCTCACGGTGATGACCCGCTACCGGTTGCACGAGGGGCGGCTTAGTGTGGAGGCCATCCAACAGGCGGGGGCGGACTGGTGAGCGGGCGTTCCATCGACGAGATCCTGGCGTCCGCCCGGTCGCGGCTGACCCGCGTGACGCCGGCCGAGGTGCCCGGGGACGCGGTCCTCGTCGACATCCGCCCGGCCGCGCAGCGGGCGCTCGAAGGGGAGATCCCCGGCGCGCTGATCGTCGAGCGCAACGTGCTGGAGTGGCGCTTCGACCCCCGCAGCGACGCGCGGCTGCCCGTCGCCGACCGGTTCGACCTGCCCGTCGTCGTCTTCTGCTCCGAGGGCTACACGTCCTCGCTCGCCGCGGCCTCGCTGCAGGACCTGGGCCTGCACCGGGCGACCGACCTCGCCGGCGGCTTCCAGGCGTGGAAGCGTGCTGGGCTGCCGGTGTCCGGCGGGCCGGTGTCAGACTAGGGGCGTGAAGCTCAAGCTGGACCTCCACGACATCTTCAACCGCAGCGGCGACATCGAACGCGCGTTGAAGGGGATCATCGACGAGGCGGTGGCCAAGCGGGCCACCCTCGTCGAGATCATCCCCGGGAAGGGGTCGGGGGCGCTGAAGAAGCGGGTCCTGCGCTTCCTCGACCAGCGCGAGATCAAGGCGCTGTACCACCGGGTGGAGAAGGACTCCGACAACTTCGGCCGGCTCTTCGTCCACTTCCGGTGGAACGAGTCCTCGGGTCGCGGCCGCCGCTAGACCCGTATGTCCAGTGCGACCACGTTCGTCCCGTCCGGGCGGGTGCTCTCGCCGTACCGGACCTGCGCGGTGCCCTCGACGCCGAGGCCGTAGCTGACGTAGCCCTCGTAGTCGCCGACCTGCTCGTAGCCCCGCAGGCGGCGGTAGCCGACGTCGCGCGGGCCGGTGCCGGCCTCGCTGCGGGCCGGGGTGAAGACGATGCTCAGCTTCGTGGTGCCGGGCAGGGTGACGGGGTCTCCGGAGCCGTCCCGCACCACCTGGCGCACGATCTGGAAGCTGTACGAGGGAAGCGGGCCTCTGAACGCGAACGTGATCCGCTCGTAGCCGTCGGCGGCGTGGTCACCGGCGCGCACCTCGACCAGGACCGGCACCGGGGGGACGGCCGGGTTGTGCGGGACGGTGACCTTCGTGGTCGGCTCGGCCCAATTTCCTGTCGGGCGGGGCTGTGGCGTCGCGGCCGGGGTGGGGGTTGGGCGCTCCGTTGCGCTGGCGGTCGCGGCATTTGTGGGGCTTTTGTGCGCTTCTGTACCGGTTGCTTCCGGGGTACAGGCGGCGAGCAGGACGATCAGTGCGAGGGACGGCAGGCGTGTCATGGCACATCGACGCGCGTGCGGGTGGTTCGGTTGTCCTCTCAGAACGCATCCACCGCGTCCGCGAGGGAGCAGACCGCCACCAGGCGCAGGACGGTCCAGTCGGCGTCCTGCCAGTCGATGGTCTCCGGGGTCGGCAGCGGACGGCCGTGCCGCTGGTGGACGGCGATGACGCTCCGGGCGTACCCGGCGAGGGAGATCGAGTCGACGGCCTTCCCGGCGGCGGTGATGCTCTGCCGGACCGCGGCGGCGTGCTGGTCGACCTTCGCCAGCAGGAACGGCTGCGCCAGGGCCGCCACCAGGCCGTCGACGCCGACCATCGCCATGACCTGGTCGAGGTGGAAGCGGGCGTCGAGCTCGGCGGTGGCGAGGTAGCTCGCGTCGAAGGCGGTCGGGGCGGCGGGGGTGAGTTCGTTGTTCATGGACGATGACGCTAGGCAGTCCGGAGGGCTTCCGGGCCCCCAACAACCATCCGGCACCCGTTCATGACCCACCGCACTCCGTTCGGGTCGCCGCAGACGGTTTTTTGTCGGTGGGGGCGTGCAGAATGTGCTCACCCCACAGGAGGCACACCTTGTCCGACCGAAGCTTCGCCGCACCGCCGCGGCGACCCCTCACGGCCGCGGCGGCCCTCGCGGTCCTGGCCCTGCTCGCCGTCCTCGGCATCGCCGACGTCCAGCCGCCGGCGCCCCGGTCCGCCTCCGCACCCGCCGGTGACTTCTCCGCCGCCCGCGCGTTCACCCACGTCGAGCGGATCGGCCAGGAGGTGCACGTCACCGGCAGCCCCGCCGCCGACCGGGTCCGCGAGCACATCGTCGCGACCCTCACCGGCTATGGGCTGCGCCCCGAGGTCCAGGACACCGTGGGGGTCAACGCCGGCAAGTTCGGCGACGGCGGCATGGCCCGCGTGCGCAACGTCGTCGCGGTCCTGCCCGGCTCCGCCTCCACCGGCCAGGTCGTCCTCATGGCGCACTACGACTCCGTCCAGGTCAGCTTCGGCGCCAACGACGACGGCGCGGGCAGCAGCACCCTGCTCGAGGTCGCCCGGGCCATGACGACCGGCGCCCCGCCGCGCAACGACGTCGTGTTCCTGTTCACCGACGCCGAGGAGGCCTGCCTGTGCGGCGCCGAGGCGTTCGTCAGCCGGCACCCCCTCGGCCAGAAGCCGTCCGTCGTGCTCAACTTCGAGGCCCGCGGCAGCAGCGGCCCCGCCGTCATGTTCCAGACCTCCGTGGGCAACGCCGATCTCATCGACGTCTATGCCCGCACCCCGCACCCGGTCGGCACCAGCCTCGCCGTCGAGGTCTACCGGCTGCTGTCCAACGACACCGACTTCACCCCGTTCCTGGGGCAGTCGCGGTTCACCGGCCTCAACACGGCGTACATCGACGGCTCCAGCGTCTACCACAGCCCGTTCGACCGGCCCTCGACGATGAACCGGGCCAGCCTCCAGCACCATGGCGACAACGCGCTCGCCCTCGCCCGCACCCTCGGCGCCGCCGACCTCCCGCCGCTGCTGCGCCCCGCCGCCGGCGACGCGGTGTACTTCCCGTTCGCGGGCCTGCTGGTGCGCTACCCGGCCGCGCTCACCTGGCCGATCGCCGTCCTCGCCCTGCTCGCCGTCGCCGCCCTGGTGTTCCTGGCCCGCCGCCGCGGCCTCACCTCGGTCCCCCGCAGCCTCGCCGGCCTCGGCCTCGCCCTCGTGCCGCTCATCGCGGTCGCGGTCGCCGCCCAGCTGCTGTGGACGCTGCTGGTCGCGCTGCGCCCCGGCTATGGCGAGCTGCTCGACCCGGCCCGGCCCACCTGGTTCCGCTTCGGCGTCGTCGCGCTCACCGCCGCCGTCCTGCTCGGCTGGTATGCGCTGAGCCGCCGCCGGCTGGGCCCCGTCCCGCTGTTCACCGGCGCCCTCGGCCTGCTCGCCGTGCTCGGCCTGGTCTTCGCCGCGGCGATCCCCGGCGGCTCCTACCTGGTGGCGCTGCCCGCCCTGTTCGGCGCCCTCGCGGGCATCGCCGCGCTGTACGTGCCGCGCCCCTGGCTCGCCACCGCCGTCCTCACCGCCGGCGCGGGCGTCGCCGTGCTGATCCTCGCCCCGACCGTCGCCCTCTTCTTCCCCGCCCTGGGCCTCGCGACCGGCGCCGCCCCCGGGCTCTTCGCCGCCCTGCTCGGCCTCGCCGCCCTGCCCGCCCTGGAGCCCCTCTTCCGCCCCGCAGACGCCGACCGGCACCGCCTTCTCGGCGCCACCCCCGCGCTCGCGGCGCTCGTGGTCGCGCTCGTCTGCACCACGACCGGCATGGTCGCCGACCGGTTCGACGCCACGCACCCCGAGCCGACCCACCTCATGTACGCCCTGGACCGCGACACCGGCACCGCCCAGTGGGTCAGCCTGGAGCAGTCCCCGGGCGCCTGGACCTCGCGGTATGTCCGCGACCACCGCTCCCTCGACGAGCTCTTCCCGGTCCTGCCCGCCGGCGAGCTGTCCACCGGCCCGGCGGAGGCCGCCCCGCTGCCCGCCCCCACCGCCACCGTCCTGTCCGACACGACCACCGGCGACCGCCGCACCGTCACCTTCCGCCTCGCCTCCCAGCGCCCTGTCCGCTTCGTCTCCTTCTACGCCGAGCCGGGCTCCCACCGCGTCCAGCAGGCCACGGTCGCCGGCCGCGACGCCGTCCCGTACCTCCCCGACCAGAACCGCTTCGGCGTCGTCTTCCACGGCCCACCCACCGACGGCATCGAGGTCACCCTCGTCCTGCAGGGCCCCGGCCCCCTGAAGCTCCGCCTGGTCGACGGCAGCGACGGCCTCGACACCCTGCCCGGCTTCACCCCCCGCCCCCCAACCGTCGGCATCTTCGGCAGCCACTCCAGCGAACTCACCGCCGTCGCCACCACCACCACAATCTGACCCACCCACCGTGGCCGCCCTTCTTTTCTTGGGGGCGGCCCCACCTCCCATCAACCGCACCGTCGTCGCTACGACGATCTGACCTCCACCGCCGGCGGGGCCGTCCTGGAGCCCCCACCACAAACACCGCCCGTCCCTGCCCCGCGGAGTCCGCCCCTCCTTCCCCACAAGGCCCTGCTCCCCTGAGCCTGCTCTGCTCAATGGCAGGCTTCGACCCTGCCCCGCCTTCACCCAGCCCGCCCGCGACCGGCACCACTCCGGCAAGGGCGGTAACGCCACGGCCCAACCCACCGCTTTGGGGCCCATCCGCTCCCCTGACGCGCCCCACGATCGACGCCCTCAACGCCTTGCCCGGCCCCACCCGCCACTTCGTCCTGGCATCGTTCGGCAGCCACCACGACCTGACCCTCGACACCGCCACGAACTCCGCCCCGCCCCTCCCTGCCCAACAGGCGCCCAGCTCCCCTGAAACTCCGCCTGCTCGATGGCAGCGACGAGGCATCGACACCCGGCCGGCTCCACCCAGTCCACCCACCGCCGGCACCTTCGACAGCCACCCCAACAACAGGCGGCCCTCGCCGGCCACTCCCCACAGCCCCCAGCAACCGCCCTCCCCTGGGGCGACCACCACCCCGCCGGCATCGTCAACAGCCACTCCAGCAAGGACGGCGACACCACCACAGTCCAACTCACCGCCATGCAGCCCCACCCGGTCCCGCAGAGCCCGCCCCGCGATCAACGACAGCAACGTCCTGCCTACCCGCCACTTCCGCCCGGCATCTTCGGCAACCACTCCAGTCAGCGCGCCGGCCCCCTGAAACTCCGCTCTGCTCGATGGCAGCGACGAGGCCTCGACACCCTGCCGACTTCACTCAGCCCGCCCACCGCCGGCACCTATTGCAACCGCTCCAACGAACAACCAGCCACCGCCACTACGGCCCAACCCAACGGCCGCTTCCCCTCAGCCGCCCGTTCCCTCCGGCCCCGCCAGCTACCACCTGCATCGTCGACAGCCACTCGAGCCGGTGCGCCGCCGTATCCACCACGATCTGATCTCCGCCGCCACGAACTCCGCCCGCACCTCCCTGCCCGGCTTCACCCGGCCCGCCCGCTGCCGGCACCGTCGACAACCACTCCGGCAAGCCAGCAGTCGCCGCCGCTACGGTCCCGCCGGCCTCTCCCCCGACCGCCCAGCAGCCGCAAGACCCCTCAGGTGGCCGCCACCTTCGGCCCACCCATCACCGTCATCTTCGGCGGCCATCCGGCAAGCCCGCAGCGGTCATCACCACGTCCGACCTTCCGGCCGCGTTCCCGCTCGGCCCCAACAGCGGCCCGCGCTCTCGGGCGGGTTACCTCCTGCGCCGGCATCGTCGGCAGCCACTTCAGCACGGAAGGTGACACCGCCACCACCGCGATCTGGTCCCGCCCGCCGCGCAGCCACTCACCGGTGCCATCTCGCACATCGAGCCGCAGCCCGCCCTAGGTCAGTGCTGCCTCTCTCGACCGGATTGCCAACTTCCGCTCGACCGCCGTCCTCCGGGTAGAACCGTCCAGGCTCGCCCGCCATCTGTGCGGCAGCGGCGCACACCTGCCGGGTTCCGCCATCGCCACGCTTCGATTGTCAAGCCGCCGCCGCGCGGACGGGCTGCGCTCCGAATGCCGATCTTCGCGGACCCAGCTTGATCAAAGGACGGTTCTGGCCGTCGGCGTGGCCGGATCCATCCTTCGATCACGGACCCGGTCACCCTCCACAGACGCGTCGAGTTCGCCACCCGTGGGTGCTGGTTCCCGTAACGGCCGGCACCCGCGAGGCCGGCCGCCGGATGCGGCGCGCACGCGCGATCCCAGCCAGCGCGGGACGCGCGGGCTGTGCGCCGCGCAGCGGCGCATTGGGGTGCGGGTGAGAATCCCCCCGGGACCCGCCGCGCAGCGGTGGGGCGGAAGCACAGCCTCTAGGAGATCAGGCCGGTGTGCTGGGACATGAAGTCCTGGACGGTGTTGGTGCGGACCGCGTCGAGCAGGGCGAGGGTGGTGGGGTCCAGGGCTTCGGCGGAGGGGTTCTGCGGGGACGAGAAGAAGGTGCCGTTGTTCGTCTTGATGGTCAGCAGGTTGTCGCCGGTGATGCCCTTCATGGCGAAGATCCAGTCGTCGAGGCCGATGCCGCCGGAGTCGATGGTCATGGACTGGCCGATGACGTCGAGGACCTTCTTGAGCTTGACGGGGTCGGTGAGGACGTCCTTGCTGAGGATCTGCTTGAACAGGGCCTTGATGAACTGCTGCTGGTGACGCTGGCGGTCGTAGTCGCTGTTCGGGAGGGTCTCGCGCTGGCGGACGTAGTCGAGCGCCTGCCAGGACTCCAGGTGCTGGAAGCCGACGTGGTACGTCTGCGGCGTGACACCGGAGATCGGGATGAGGGTGGTGCCGCCGCTGCCGTTGTCGCGCTGGATGTAGGGGACCTTGGTCTCGCCCTTGGCGTCGTGGCCGATGTGGACCGACTTGACCTCCTGATCGACGTACATGTCGACGCCGCCAAGGACGTTGACGACGTTCTGGAAGCCGGTGAAGTCGATGATGGCGGCGGCGTCGAAGGTGATGCCCCAGTTCTCCTTGATCGTGTCGGCGAGCAGGGTGACGCCGAACTTGCGCTGCTCCTTGCCCGTGGTGTCGAGGCCACCGATGGCGAAGGCGCCATTGATCTTGTCGTGGCCGCCGGCGTACGAATTCTTGCCGTTGTTGAACTTGGGGATCTTCACCCAGGTGTCACGCGGGATCGAGACCAGGTACGCGGAGTCGTGCGAGGCCGGGATGTGCAGGATGATGATCGAGTCGGAGCGGATCGCCTCGGACTCGTCCTGGCCGGGGCGGGGGTCGATGCCCATGAGCAGGATGTTCTTCGCGCCGCTGATCGTGACGTGCCGGCCCTGCTGCTCGGCGGCCGAGACGATCAGGTCCTCCTGCTTGACGTTGCTCGTGGCGTAGCCGATCACGGCGTCCTTCGCCACGAACGCGCCGCCCGCGACGATCATCATGAGCGCGCCCGCCACCACCAGCGAGCGCGCCCACCAAGGGTCCTTGCGGGAACGCCGCAGCGAGAAGCCGGGATCGTCGGCGAGATGCTCGTGGCGTTGGAACACGTCCCGCAGCTCCTGTTCGAGCGAGGCGTCGGAGGTCATACCCCCATGACGGAATGAAGGGTCCCGCCGATTGCACTTTCTGCGAAAAGACAGGAACCCCGCTCAGCCGCCGACGACGATCACGCCGATCATGCTGAGCAGCACGAGCGCGGCGAGGAACACGAGCATGCCCTGCTCGCTGTCGAGGTTGGTGAGCTTGCGGGTCGTGGTGGGCGTCGGGGTGGTCATCGGGGGCCTCCTGTTGCGGTGTGGTGACTCAAACGGTAGGTACACCGTGAACAGGTTTGCTCCCGTCATCGTGCCAGCCCTCTGACCTGCGTGTACAAGCTTGCAAGGGTCTAACCGATGCGAGGTACCCCCTGGTGACGGGTATCCGCGAACAGCTCTGGAAACACCTTGCCCACCTTTGCTACCAGATACTCGCCGTACGTCCCGGTGAATGCCCGCAAATCCTGTCCGTCCCAGCGCGGAGCACCCTCGGAGCCACCGGAGCTCGGCAGCGGCGGCACCTGCCGGGTGAAGTCGGGATCGAAGAAGAAGGGGAACGACAGCCGCTCGTTGCCGCTGACGTTGCGGACCCGGTGGGGCGTCGAGCGGTACCATCCGCCGGTCATCCGGTCGAGCATGTCGCCGATGTTGCACACGAACGTGCCGGGGATCGGCGGGGCGTCGAGCCAGCCGTCGGGCGTGCGCACCTGGAGCCCGCCGTTGCCGTCCTGCAGCAGCAGCGTCAGCAGCCCGTAGTCGGTGTGCTCGCCGACTCCCCACTCGTCGCTGTCGGGCGGGGACGGTGGGTAGTGGAAGATCCGGAACAGGACGGTGGGGTCGGCGGTGTACGACTCCGCGAAGTACCCGGCCGGCAGCCCGAGGCTCAGCGCGACGCCTCGCAGCACGGTCTGCGCGACCGTGGTCATTCGCGTGACGTACGACAGCACCGCCGGACGCAGATCCGGCACCTGCTCCGGGAAGAGGTTCGCGCCGTGCAGCGGCAGCCCGGCGCGGACCTGCGGGGCGTCGGGGCCGAGCTCGGTGCCGAAGTAGAGCCCTTCCTTGCGGTCCGGGACGCCGGAGGTCAGCTCGGCGCCGACGGGGAAGAACCCGCGCCACGCCCGGCCGCCGCGGGCCATCGCGATCTCCATCTTGGCGGGCAGCGGCAGGTCGAAGAACGCCCGCGCCGCCGTGTCGAGCCGGTCGGTCAGCGACGACGGCACGCCGTGGCCGGTGACGTAGAAGAAGCCGTTGTCGCGGCAGGCCGTCTCGATGCCGCGGGCGGCGGAGTCCAGGTCGGAGATGTCGATGACCGGCAGCGCGTCCATGCCAGGAGCGTAGTTGTCAACTACGGTTGACACGTACCGACGCCGTCAACTACGGTTGACACATGACGGAAGCAGGCGATCTCGCCGACGCCGCGGCCAGCCCCGATCCCAGAGTCGGGCTGCGGGCGGCAGTGGCGCTCCGCCGCCTCGCCGACGCGCTCGAGGTGCTCCAGGTCGACAACGCCCGCCGGCACGGCTGGTCGTGGCAGGAGATCGCGGACGCCCTCGACGTGACGCGCCAGGCGGTCCACAAGAAGCACGCGAACCGGACAGTGACACCGGTACCAGAGACAGGAGCACAGTGATGTTCGAACGGTTCACCCAGCGCGCCCGCACCGCGGTCCAGAACGCGCACGAGGAGGCCAACACGCTCGGCCACCGGACGGTCGGCACCGAACACCTGGTCCTCGCCATGTTCACGGTCGGCGGGATCGCCGCCGATGTACTGCAGGCGTGCGCCGTGGAACGCGAAGGGTTCGTCGCCACCCTCACCGGCACCGACGACGCGGCCGCGCTGCGCTCGATCGGCATCGACCTCGACGCGGTCCGCAGCAGCGTCGAGCAGACGTTCGGCCCCGGCGCCCTCGAGCAGGCCGAGCCGCCCCGGCGCGGCGGCTTCCTGTTCCGGCGCAGCAAGCTGCCCAACCGCTTCGGCAACGACGCGAAGAAGGCGCTGGAGCTGTCGCTTCGGGTCGCGCTGTCCATGAAGCACAACTACATCGGCACCGAGCACCTCCTGCTCGGCATCCTGCGCGAAGAGCGCGGCACCGGCGGCCGGCTCCTGCGCGAGCAGGGCATGAGCTACGACCGCACCATGGAGCTCGTCAAGGCCGCCCTGCGTAACGTCGCCTGATTCTTGTCATACCCCTGTGCTTGAGTGTCTGCATGGAACGGACGCTGACGTGGCGACACCTCAACCGCGCTTTGCTTGCCCGTCAGTCGTTGGCGTCTCGTGTACGAGCTGACGCCCCCACCGTCCTGGAGACGATGGCGGGGCTCCAGGCGCAGTATGCCCCGTCCATGTACATCGGGCTGTGGACCCGGATCGAAGGCTTCGAGCGGGAGTCGCTGACCCGGCTCCTGGAAGCCCGCGAGGTCGTCCAGGCGACCATCCTGCGCGCCACCATCCACCTCGTCTCGCGGGCCGACTTCTGGCCGTTCCTGATCGCGATCCGGGACGCCCGGCGCGACTGGTACCACCGCGTCATCCGCAACAGCGTCGGCCCCGCGGAGCTCACCGAGGCCGCGAAGAGCCTGCGCGAGCTCCTGCGGGAGCGGCCGGTCAAGCGGGCCGAGATCGACCAGCTCTACGGCCCGGAGGTCCGCGGCGGCGTCGGCATGCATCTCGACATGGTCCGCGTGCCCCCGACCGGCACCTGGGCCCGCCGCCGCGCGGACCTGTTCGGCTTGGCGGAGGACTGGGTCAGCCCGCCCGAGATCACCGTCGAAGCAGCCCGGGAGCTGCTGGTGCGCCGGTATCTCGGCGGGTTCGGCCCGGCGCACCGCTCCGAGATCGCCGACTGGGCCGGCCTGAGCGTCACCGACGTCGCCAAGGTCCTGGCGACGATGGAGCTGCGCCGGTTCCGCGACGAGCGCGGACGGGAGCTCGTCGACCTGCCCGACCAGCCGCTGCCGGACCCGGAGACCCCGGCGCCGGTGCGGTTCCTGCCCACCTACGACGCGACGCTGCTCGCACACGCCCGCCGGACCCTGATCCTGCCGGAGGAGCACCGCACCAAGGTGTTCCACGTACGGATGCCCCAGTCGATCGGCACGTTCCTCGTCGACGGCCAGGTCGCCGGCACCTGGACGGTCAGCAAGACCGGCGTCGTGTCGTGGGAGCCGTTCGACAAGCTACCGGCGTCGGTCCGCCGCCAGGTCAACACCGAAGCCGAGGCCCTGACCGCCTTCCACACGACACCACCCCCACCCCGCCCCAAACCACCACCAAAGCCAAGGCCCTGACCCCGTCCCACTCACCGCCGCCGCCACACACCACCCATCTCCACAACCACAGGAACGGGGGCCGCTCAAGAAGAATCCGTGAGCGCCGATCCACCGCCACGTCAACACCGAAGCCGCGCTCCCGACCGCGTCCCACTCGACGCCGTCGTCACACATCCACGCGCCCTCATCTGCGCAAACCACCGGAACGGAAGCCCCTCAAGAACCCGCCAGCACCGATCCACCGCCACGTCCGCACCGAAGCCGCGACGCCCCGGCCTTCCACTCAACGCCGCACCCGCCCCACACCGACACCACAGCGCTGACTGTCTCCCACTCGACGACGCCGTCACATCCACGCGCCGCCCATCACCGCAACCGCCTCGACGGATGCCGCTCGGGAAGCCGCCAGCGCCGGCCCACCGCCACGTCAACACCAAGGCCGCGGCCCGACGTCGTCCCGCTCAACACCGCACCCACCCCGCGTCACGCCGACACCGAACCCACGGCGCTGACCGGACACCGCACCCGCGCATCAACCCGCCGCCATCTCCGCAAACCACCAGAACGGTAGTCACTCAAGGAGCCGCCAGCGCTGGCCCACCGTCGCATCAACACCGAAGCCGCGGCCCCGGCCTTCCCACTCAACGCCGCACTCACACCACACCCACACCGAATCCACAGCGCTGACTGGGTCCCACTCGACGACGCCGACGCACATCCACGCGCCGCCCATCACCGCAAGCAACCGGATCGGAAGGCACTCAAGAAGTCGCCAGCGCCGGTCCACTGCCACGTCGACACCGAAGCCGCAGCACCGACCGCGCTCCACTCGACACCGCAACCACCCGGCGTCACGCCGACACCGAACCACAACGCTGACCACATTCCGCTCAACACCGTAGTCGTACACCTACGTGCCGACCTTCTCCGCAAGCCGCTGGTCCGGGAGCCGCTTGAGAAGCCGCCCGGCGCCGGTCCGCCACATCAACGCCGAAGCCGCGACGCTGAATGCCTTCCACTCAACGCCGCACCCGCGCCACACCGACACCGAACCCACTGCACTGACCGAGTTCCGCTCGACACCGCACCGTGCATCCACGCGCCGTCATCTCCGCAACCGCCGGAATGGGAGCCGTTCGAGAAGCGGCCGACGTCGGTCCACCGCCACGTCAACACCGAAGCCGCGAGGCTGACGGCATTCACCCAATGCCGCATCCGCCGCCGTCATGTCGGCACTGAATCCGGAGCGCTGACCGCATTCCGCTCGGCACTGCAACCGTCCATCCATGCGTCGCCCATCACGCAAACCACCAGGACGGAAGCCGGCCGAGGAGCCGCAGGCGCCCGGCCCACCGTCATGTCAACGCCGAGGTCGAGGCAGTGGCCGTGCTCCACTCGGCACCACCGCGTCCCACCGACACCAAGGCCGGGGGGCAGACCGACCTCCGTTCGACGCCGTGCGTCATGCGTCATGCGCTGTCCTTCTTCGCAAACCCGCCGGGACGGAAGCCGTTTGAGAAGCCGCCGGCGCCGAACCACCCCTACGTCGACACTAGGCCGAGGCACTGACGGCGTTCCATTCGATGCCGTGGTTGTGCGCCCGCGCGTCGGCCTTCTCCGCGGGGTGCCGAAGCTGGAGGTGCTCGAGAAGGCTGATGGCGTCGGGCGTCGGTAGGGCGACGTCGAGGTCGAGGCGTTGACGGAGTTCGCTGCATCCACGCGCCGGTCTTCTACGAGGGGGGTCGGTGGTGGGGGTGGCTGGCGTCATGTTGACGGCGGGGGCGGGGTGCTGGACTTGTTCCATTCGACGTCGTAGTCGTGCATCCAGGCGCTGGAGGTCGTTGCGAAGCGGCGGAAGAAGAAGGGCATTGTCAGGTCGCGGATGCGGGCGGCGAAGGGGGTGGCGATCTTTGCGTCGCGGTTTGCGCCGGCGAACTTCAGCATCTGGGTGGTTCGGGGGCGGCGCAGGGTTTCGTAGTGGGTGAGGGCCGTGTTCAGGTCGGGGGTGTCGCGTAGGCAGCGGGCGAGGACGACCGCGTCCTCGACGGCGAGGTTGGCGCCCTGGCCGGCGCCCATCGGGTGGGCCGCGTCGCCGAGGACGAGCATGCCGTCGCGGTGCCAGCGTGGTACGCCGGCCGGCAGTGCATGCATCACGGTGCGGGGGTGCCAGTGGTCGGTGGTGCGGACCAGGGTGGCCGCCGGGCCGTGGTCGGTGTCGAACAGTGCCGCCAGTGCGGCGTGGTCCAGTGTGCCGGTGGGTGGCGTGGGTGAGGGGACCTGCGCCGCCCACAGGGTGCCGCTGGGGGTCGGGGCGCACACCATCGTCGCCTTCGCGCCGAACGTGATTGTGAACGCGTCCGGGTCGACCGGGTGTGGTGAGCGGCCGCCGGCCGTCCACAGGCCCGCGTAGTGCGCGGACGGTGCGGCCGGGTCGATGACGGTCCGCAGCCGTGAGTGGATGCCGTCGGCGCCGACGATCAGGTCGGCGGTCGCGGTGGTGCCGTCGGCGAACGCGGCCGTGCGCCCGGGGCCGACGCCGGTCAGCCGGCGGCCGGTGACGATCCGCGCGCCCGACTCCAGGGCCACGGTGCGCAGCGTCTCGACCAGGTGCCCGCGCATGAGCGTCACCCGCCCGCGGGCGGCCTCGCCGAGCAGCTTGCCCCGGCCGCTGCGCAGTCGTAGCAGCGGCAGCCGGGTGCCGCTGGCGGCGACCGCGTCCCGGCAGCCGATCGCGTCGAGGGCCCGCAGCCCGTTGTCGCCGAGGCTGACGAACGACCCGACGTCGCCCGCCGGGTCCGCGTACGCCTCGTGCACCGTCACTTCCCACCCGATCCGTCGCAGCGCGATCGCCGCGACCGGGCCCGCGACCCCGCCCCCGATGACCATGGCCTCCATGCCCGTCTCCTAAAACTGAATCTCGATTCGGTGAACTACAATTCAGTTTTACTGGCTGCTACGGTCGGCCGTCAAGAGGGAGGCCCTCAAGAGCGCGGCACTCAAGAGCGCGGCACTCAAGTGGGCGGCACTCAAGAGGGCGGCCGTCAGGGAGAGGAGGTCGTGATCGCGATGGCCACGCGCAGGGAGAAGGCGGCACAGACCTCCGCCGCGCTCAAGGACGCCGCCCGGCGGCTCTTCGCCACCCGCGGCTACCTGAACACGAAGATCAGCGACATCACGGCCGAGGCCGGGCGGGCGGTCGGCTCGTTCTACGACCACTTCGCGAGCAAGGAGGAGCTGCTGCGGGCGCTCCTGGCCGACATGCAGGCCACCGCCGGCGAGGCGCTCCCCGACCACGACCCGGACCACGACCTGTCCGACGAGGCGCAGCTGCGCTTCCACGTCGCCGCGGCCTGGCACACGTTCAAGACCCACCTGCCGGTGATGGTCGCCCTCTTCCAGTCCTCGATGCTGGAGGCGCCGTTCAGCGGGCAGGCCCGCACCCGCCTCGCCGAGGACACGGAGATCCTCCGGCAGCACCTGGAGCTCCTCGCGTCACGCGGCCACCCGCTGCCGGGCCGCCCCGCCGTGGTCGCCGAGGCGATGGGGGCGATGCTGGCGATGTTCGCCTACGCGCACCTCACCGCGCCCGAGCCGCGCCTGCCGGACGACGAGGCGATCGACACCCTCACCGCACTGCTGCACCGGGGCCTGCGGTAGAAACGTAGGCATGGCACGGATCGTCGTCACCGGAGCACACGGCAAGACCGGGCGGGCGGTCGTCGCCGACCTGCTCACCCACGGCCACCACGTCGTCGCCACCGACGCCGTCGGCAAGGCCGGCCACCTCAGCGAGCTCGGCACCCCCATGATGGTCGCCGACCTGACCGACTACGGCCAGGCGGTCGAGGTCGTGCAGGACGCCGACGCCGTCGTGCACCTCGCCAACATCCCGGCGCCCGGCATGTATCCGCCGGCGGTGACGTTCAACCGCAACTCGGCGATGAACTTCAACGTGTTCCACGCGGCGCAGAACGCCGGCGTGGGCCGGGTCGTGTGGTCCTCCAGCGAGACGACGCTGGGCCTGCCGTTCGACACTCCCCCGCGCTTCGCGCCGGTCGACGAGGAGCACTACCCGTTCCCGACGACGACCTACGCGCTGTCGAAGGTCGTCGGCGAGACCCTGGCCCGGGAGATCTCCGGGTGGAGCGGCATCCCGTTCGTCGGCCTGCGGCTGTCCAACGTCCACGCGCCCGAGGACTATGCCGCCGTCCCCGGCTACTGGAGCGACCCGCACTCGCGGAAGTGGAACCTGTGGGGGTACGTCGACGTGCGCGACGTGGCCGCCGCCTGCCGGCTCGCGCTCGACGCGCCGGTCGAGGGCGCGAGCTCGTACGTGATCGCCGCCGCCGACACGATCATGGACCGGCCGTCGGCGGAGCTGATGCGCGAGGTGTTCCCGGAGGTGCCGCTGACCCGCGAGCTCGGCGAGTTCGAGACGCTGCTCTGCATCGACCGGGCCCGCGAGGTCCTCGGCTACGACCCGCGACACTCCTGGCGCACCGAACTGCGCGCCTGAAAGCCCGAAGCGCGCTAAGGAAACCCGAAGCGCGCCAGGGAAACCAGGGAAACCAGGGAACCAGGAAAACCGGGAAAACCGGGAAAACCAGGGAAACGCTAGCTGGACAGCAGCGCCAGGAGCTCGGGCAGCGCCGTCGGCGAGACCGCGAGCTCGTGCAGGTTGCACTCCATGCCCGACTCCGAGGCCAGGACGCCGGGCGTGGCGGGGTGGACGCGGCGCCAGCCGCGGGAGGTGAGCGCCGCCTCCATCACCACGACCACGGACGGGGTCGCGTCGAGGTCCTCGGGCTCGGTCGGGGGTTCGGGCTGCGCCGGCCAGTTCGCGGCGACCAGCTCGTCGAGGCGGGTCAGCAGCACCTCGACGACCTCCGCGTCGCCGTTCGCCGGCCGGCCCAGCAGGGTGGCGACCTGGTCGTGCACGGCGCGCGCCTGCCGGACGACCCAGCCGGGCCAGGCGGTGGCCGGCACCGCGGCGAACGTGGTCCACTCCGCCGGTGAGCGGCGCAGGACGTGCCGGGCCAGGGCCCGCTCGTCGGCGGCCGGAAGCGGGTCGAGGGGCACGAGGTCCGCGGCCCGCAGCGACAGGTGCGCGGCGGTCAGCGGCGCGATGGCGCCGGCGAGGTTCGGGTGCCGGTTCATCAGGGTGGTCCGGGTGTCGTCGTCGACGGACGCGAGGACCGCGCCGACGCGGATCGCGGCGCGCCAGCCGTCATGGACGTCCTGGATCGCCGCCGACGCGTGCTGCCACACCTGCTCCTCCAGGTCGAAGGCGAGGTCGGCGAACTCGAACTCGGCCAGGTCGGCCTTCACGACCGCGCGGGCCGCGGTGTGCAGCCCGGAGGCGCTGCTGGCGGCCTGGTCGGCCTTGCGCTCCAGGGCGGTGGCGAACTCGCGGGTGGCGCGCAGCACCGCCGCCGCCCGCGGGGGCAGCTCGACGCGCGACGGGTCGGCGGCCTCCTCGTACAGGTCCCGCAGCCGCGCGACGAGGTGGGCGCGGCGGTGGTCGACGACGGCGAGCTCGTGCGCGACCAGCGCGCGGATCTCGTCGATGGTCAGGCAGTACAGCAGCGGCAGCCCGACGAGCAGGACCCGCCGGCGGCGGCTGGCCCAGGCGCGGACGACGCCGTGGCCGGTGAGCAGGACCGCGTCGGGGGCGGCCACCCCGACCCGGGCGGCAACCTCGGTGACCAGGGCCAACAGCGTTCCGGTCGCGGCGACTCCCTCCGGTGGGGCCCCTGGGGGGCGTCCGTAGCGCATCAGGACCCATCTCGCGCGCCACACACTGATTTTGCCGGGCAACGGATCTTCGACGACGGCAACCGACACAGCGAAGCATCCTCATGACGGGGACGCGGCGCGTCAACGCGCACCGACCATCCGGCGGGGGTGAATCCCGAAAGTCACCCGGATCGGTGCCGATGATGCCGTTGAGGACTCGGGGGTGAGATGTACCAGACGTTCAGTCCGTTGCTGGACGCGCTGAAGGAACGTGGAGCGGATCCGCAGGCGGTCGACCGGGCGGCGGAGGAGGCGGAGCGCACCGGGCGATCGATCCGCGCCGTGCTCATCAACGACCACATCGTCACCGAGGATCAGCTCACCGAGGCGTCCGCCGATGCGTACGGGATCCAGACGCTGGACCTGGTCGGTTACCCGATCGATCCGGCGGCGATCACGAAGATCCCGATGGCGCTCGTCCTGAAGCACCGGGTCCTCGGCATCGCCCTCAACGATCTCGAAATCACCGTCGGCATCACCGACCCGGGTGACGTCCTGGCGCTGGATGACGTCCGCGCCGCGACGGGCCTCACGGTCCGCCCGGTCGTGGTGGCCCGCTCCGAACTGCGCAAGATCATCGACCGGTTGAAGCGGGAGGAGAACGACCTCGGCGAGGTCGCGGAGAGCCTGCGGGCGGAGTCGACGCCAGCCGTCTCGGCCCTGACGACGCTCAACGAGGACGCGCCGATCGTCCGGTACGTCAACTCGCTGCTCGAGCAGGCGATCGTGAACCGCGCGTCCGACCTGCACCTGGAGCCCGGCGAGCACAACATGCGGGTGCGGTACCGCATCGACGGCGTCCTGCACGAGGTCGACACCGTGCCCAAGCACGTCCAGTCGGCGCTGATCTCCCGGTTGAAGATCATGTCGAACGTCGACATCACCGAGCGGCGCGTGCCGCAGAACGGCCGGATCACCGTCGAGATCAACCAGCGGGCGGTCGACCTGCGGACCGCGACGCTGCCGACGGTGTGGGGCGAGAAGATCGTGCTGCGCGTCCTGGACACCAGCGGCATGGACCTGAAGCTGGCGAAGCTCGGCTTCAGCAAGGCCAACGCGGAGCGCTTCGCGGCGTCGTACCACAAGCCGCACGGCATGCTGCTGGTCACCGGCCCGACCGGCTCGGGCAAGTCGACGACGCTCTACGCGACCCTCGCCGAGATCAGCAAGCCGACGGTCAACATCATCACCGTGGAGGACCCGGTCGAGTACCGGCTGCCCGGCGTCAACCAGGTGCAGGTGGACCACAAGGCGGGCCTGACGTTCGCGGCGGTGCTGCCGGCGATCCTGCGCTCCGACCCCGACGTGGTGCTCATCGGCGAGATCCGCGACCGCACGACCGCGCAGCTGGCGGTCGAGGCGGCGCTCACCGGCCACCTGGTGCTGTCGACCCTGCACACCAACGACGCGCCGAGCGCGGTCACCCGGCTCGTCGAGATGGGCATCGAGCCGTTCCTGGTCGGCTCGTCGGTCGACTGCGTGCTCGCGCAGCGGCTCGCGCGCCGGCTGTGCGACTGGTGCCGCACCGAGTACGAGCCGACCGAGGCCGAGCTGGTCGGCGCGCGGTGGCCGTACGACATCCTCGGCGCCCCCAGCACGCTGTGGCGACCCGTCGGGTGCCGTTCGTGCGCCAACACCGGCTACCGGGGCCGGATCGCGCTGCACGAGGTCATGCCGGTCTCCGCGGAGATCGAGAAGCTGGCGATCGACCGGGCCTCGGCGCACGAGATCCAGGCCGTCGCCCGCCGGGAGGGGCTCATCGACCTGCGCCTCGACGGGCTGGCGAAGGCCGCCGAGGGGCAGACCTCGATCCCGGAGGTCGTCCGGGTCGCCGTGTAACCCTCAACACGGCCGGGGCACTGCCGATGGGCCGCGTGTGGAGACCATGGTGACCAGCGACGAGCGCGCCTCGCTCGACGCGATGCTGGTGTCGCTCGTCCGCGTCGGCGGCTCCGACCTGCACCTGACCGTCGGGGCGCCGCCGACGGTGCGGATCAACGGCGGGCTGCGGTACCTGCCGGGCTACGACGACCTCACGCCCGCCGACACGGAGATGCTGGTCCGCGCCGCCGTGCTCAACGAGAGCCAGTGGAAGCACTTCGAGCAGATCCAGGAGCTCGACTTCGCCTACGCCATCGAGGGCGTGTCGCGCTTCCGGGTCAACCTGTACGCGCAGCGCGGCTCGTTCGGTGCGGCGTTCCGGGCGATCCCGCACAACATCAAGCCCCTCGACCAGCTCGGCGTGCCGGAGCAGGTGGCGCGGTTCGCGCACCTGCACCGCGGGCTGGTGCTGGTGACCGGGCCGACCGGCTCGGGCAAGACGACGACCCTGGCCGCGATCCTGGACCTGGCGAACCGGACCCGCTCCTCGCACATCGTGACGATCGAGGACCCGATCGAGTTCCTGCACGAGCACAAGCGCTGCCTGGTGAACCAGCGGGAGGTGGGCGCGGACACGACGTCGTTCTCGATGGCGCTGAAGCACGCGCTGCGCCAGGACCCCGACATCATCCTCGTCGGCGAGCTGCGCGACCTGGAGACGACGTCGACGGCGCTGACCGCGGCCGAGACCGGTCACCTGGTCCTGGCGACGCTGCACACGCAGAGCGCGGCGCAGACCGTCGACCGGGTCATCGACATCTTCCCGCCGCACCAGCAGCAGCAGGTGCGGGCGCAGATGTCCAACGCGCTGCAGGGCGTCGTCACGCAGGCCCTCGCGCCGCGCGCCGACGGGCAGGGCCGCACGATCGTCACGGAGATCATGTTCGCCACGCCGGCGATCCGGAACCTGATCCGTGAGGGCAAGAACCACCAGATCCCGTCGTTCATGCAGTCCAGCGGCAACGACGGGATGCTCTCGTTCGACCAGCACCTGGCCGAGCGGGTTCGCCAGCAGCTCGTCACGTACGAGACGGCGCTGGAGATGTGCCACTCGGCGGAGGAGTTCCGCCGTCTCGCCGGCCGGATGTGAGCCCGTCATGAGCGAGCGAAGCGAACGAATCGGCGAGCGACGCGAGGTGACGGCATGACCGCTACGAAGACGTTCGACTACCAGTCGATCGACCACGACGGGAAGCGCGCCAAGGGCAAGATCGAGGCGTCCAACGAGCTCGCCGCCGCGCAACTGCTGCGCCAGCAGGGCCTGACGCCGCTCGCCATCACCAGCGCCGACACGCTGATGAAGCGCGACATCACCATCCCCGGGCTCGGCGACCGGACGACGCTCAAGGACCTGTCGGTGTTCTCCCGCCAGTTCGCCACGATGACGCAGTCCGGCATGTCGCTCCTGCGCTCCCTGGCGGTGCTGGAGGAGCAGGCGCAGAAGCCGTCGCTGAAGAAGGCGGTCGGCGAGGTCCGGCTCGACATCGAGGGCGGCATGTCGCTGTCCGGCGCGCTCGGCAAGCACCCGAAGGTCTTCCCGACGCTGATGGTGGCGATGATCCGGGCCGGCGAGACCGGCGGCTTCCTCGACAACGCCCTGGACCGCATCGCCACGAACTTCGAGAAGGACGCCCAGCTGCGCGGGAAGATCAAGAGCGCGCTCACGTACCCCGTGATCGTGCTCCTCTTCACCGTCGTGATGATCAGCGCGGTGCTCATCTTCATCGTGCCGATCTTCGAGAAGATGTTCAAACAGCTCGGCGGCGAGCTCCCGCTCCCCACGAAGATCATCGTGAACGCCAGTCACACGCTCTTCTGGCTGGGCCCGCTCATCGTCGCCGTGTTCGTCGTGGTCACGGTGACGCTGCGGAAGATGATGGCGGCGAACCCGGCGGTACGGCTGCGGGTGGACAAGATCAAGCTGAAGCTGCCGGTCTTCGGGCCGCTGTTCACGAAGATCGCGCTGAGCCGGTTCTCGCGCAACCTCGGCACCCTGCTCGGCGTCGGCGTGCCGGTGCTGCAGGCCCTGGATGTGGTCGGCGCCACCACCGGAAACGCTGTCATCAGCAACGCCATGGCCGATCTCCAGAACGCGGTGCGCGAGGGCCGGCCGATGTCCTCGCAGCTCGGCACCCACAAGATCTTTCCATCGATGGTCGTGCAAATGGTCGAAGTCGGCGAAGAAAGCGGCCAAATCAGTCAGATGTTGGAGAAGGTTGCCGATTTCTACGACCGAGAGGTGGACAGCGCGGCAGACGCACTCACCGCGTCCATCGAACCGATCATGGTGCTCGTCATGGGTGGCGTGGTCGGCGGGATGATCATCTGCCTCTACCTGCCGATGTTCTCGATCTACCAGAACATCCAGAGCAACTGAGAACAGCACCTGAGCACCACTGAAAACGAACGGCGCGCCAGGCAGCGGAGCCTCGCCGCAACCACCACACCCCATGCAGGAGCAGGAGGCTCACCCATGAAGGAAACGCTGCGCAGGATGCAGAAGAAGCGTGCCGCCGGAGACAGCGGATTCACGCTCGTCGAACTCCTCGTCGTTGTCGTGATCATCGGCGTCCTTGTCGCGATCGCCGTCCCCATGTACCTGAACTACCGGAAGGGCGCGGCGAACAAGTCCGCCGAGTCCGACGTCCGCGCCGCGGTCAGCGCGGTCGAGCAGTTCTACACCGAGAACGGCAACACGTACCCGAAGGACGTCCTCACGGTCGGCACGGCCGGCGCCAGCGTGTCGTTCGAGCCGAAGACCGGCACGGGGTCCAAGCAGATCGCGACCCTCTCGCCCGGCAACACCCTCCTGTACAAGGAGCTCACCACCGGTACCTACCGCATCTGCGGCATGAACGCGGACGGCAAGGTCGTGTACAAGTACGAGAGCGCAGTCGGCGGCTCGGTCAAGAAGACCAGCGACGACAACCTTCCCGACTGCATCGGTGCCGCTGCGCCCGCGACGCCCTGATCAGTCCAGTCCGACGCTGTGGCGGCCCGTCTCCAACGGGCCGCCACACCCGGCTCTGACGCAAAGAAAGGAGCACGCTGATGCTGCTCGCGCTCGTCGGCGTGCTCGGCCTCGCGATCGGGTCGTTCCTCAACGTCGTCATCCACCGCGTCCCCCGCGGCGAGTCACTGCTCCGGCCGGCCTCGCACTGTCCACAGTGCACGACGCCGGTCCGGCCCTGGCACAACGTCCCCCTGCTCGGCTGGCTGCTGCTGCGCGGCCGCTGCGCCGACTGCCGGGCCCCGATCAGCGTCCGCTACCCCCTGGTGGAGCTCGGCACGGCCGCGCTGTTCGTCGCCGTCACCGCCCGCCTGGGCTGGTCGGCGGCGCTGCCCGCCTGGCTGTACTTCGCCGCGATCGCGGTCGCCCTGGCCCTCATCGACCTCGACGTGCTGCGCCTGCCCAACGCGATCGTCCTGCCGTCCTACCTGGTGGTGCCGGCCCTGTTCCTGCCCGCCGTGGTGCTGGAGCGGGACTGGTCCGCGGGGCTGCGTGGCCTGGTGGGCATGGCGGTGCTCTTCGCCTTCTATCTGCTGCTGTCCCTGGTGTACCCGGGCGGCATGGGCTTCGGCGACGTCAAGCTCGCCGGCGTGCTGGGCCTGTACCTCGGCTGGCTGGGCTGGGCGCCGCTCGCCGTCGGGACCCTGGCGGCGTTCCTCCTCGGCGGGATCGCCGGGATCGCGCTGATGGCCGGCGGCCGTGCCGGGCGCAAGACCGCGGTGCCCTTCGGCCCGTCGATGCTCGCCGGGGCGCTGGTCGCGCTCTTCGCGGCCGCGCCGATCGCCGACTGGTACACCTCCATCCTCCTGCCCGCCTGACGGTCTTTTCTAAGGAGCACGATGGCTGCCGTCAACCTCATCGGACTGGACATCGGCACGACGTCCATCCGTGCGGCGGAGACCAGCAACAGCAAGGACGGGCCGGTCATCAGCAACTTCGGCCACGTCCTGCTGGGCCCCGGCGTGGTGCAGAACGGCGCCGTCCAGGACGAGCACGCCGTCACCACGGCGCTGAAGCAGCTGTGGTCCACGCATCGGTTCCGCAGCCGCAAGGTCGCGCTCGGCGTCACCCACCAGCAGGTCGTGGTCCGCGAGACCACGGTCGCCAACCTGCCGGCGAAGGAGATGCGCAAGTCGCTGCCGTTCCAGGTCCGCGACGCGCTGCCGCTCGCGCCGGAGAAGTCGCTCATCGACTTCTACCCCCTCGCCGACCCCGACGGCGACACCGTGCGCGGCCTGCTCGTCGCCGCGCCGAAGGAGCCGGTCCTCGCCGCCATCCGGGCCATCGAGGCGGCGAAGCTCCGCGTGGTCCGGGTGGACCTGTCCTCGTTCGCGCTGCTGCGCGCCGCGTCCCGCCTCGACGAGCACGTCGAGGCCCTGGTCGACATCGGCGCCCACGCGACCAGCGTCATCGTGCACCACGACGGCGAGCCGCTCATCGTGCGCACCATCCCCCGCGGCGGCAACGAGATCACCAAGACCGTCGCCGACCGGCTCGACATCCCGGCCGAGCAGGCCGAGGAGCTCAAGTGCCGCATCGGCCTGCGCACCGACACCGACGGGCAGACCGCGTCGGCGCTCAAGGACGCGGTCCGGCCGCTCATCAACGAGATCGGCAGCTCGTTCGCGTACCTCACCGCCGGCGGACGGCAGGCCCGGGTCAGCCGGCTCGCCCTGTCCGGGGGTGGCTCGATGCTGCCCGGGCTCCTGGACGCCCTGCAGGCCCAGCTGCGCGTGGAGGTGATCGCGGTCGACCCCGTGATGCGGGTGCGCGGCCTGCGCCGGGTCCGGCACGGCAGCCTCGAGCAGGTCCGCGCGTCCGCCGCCGTCTCGGTCGGCATGACCCTGGCGGGCGCGTCGTGAGCGGCACCTGGTGGGAGGAGGAGCCGGAGCGCAAGCTCACCGGCATCGTCCTGCCGTCCTGGGACGACGACCCGGACAACGACGACCACGACCCGGGCCCGGCGGCGCCGCCCCGGGGCGGTTACCGGCCGACCGGCACCGAACCGCCCCAGGGCGGCTACCAGCCGGTGCCGCCGAACGGCGACCGGCCGGCCGACCCGCTCACCGACCCCCTCGACAGCGGCTGGTGGCAGGCGGCACCGGCGACGCAGCCGGAGCGTCTCGTGCCGGTCGTGCCGTCGGGCCCGCCACCGGCGTGGCCGCCCGCCACCCCGGACGCCACGGATCCCGCAAACGCGGGCGCCGCAGCCACCGGCCCCGAAGCCACGGGCCACCCGCAGGCGCGGGTCGAACTGCCGCCGCTCACCGCGGCGGCCCCGGCGGCACTCGTCTCGCGGTCGGCGGCGGCTGACACGGCCGCGCCGCGGCGGGAGTTCCCCCGGTACATCGCCGGAGAGCTCATCCTGCCCGGCACCGGCGAGCCGGCCGCCACCCTCGACGCCCGCACCCAGCCCATCGAGACCTGGGACCGCGCGGCCGAGGCCCGGACGCAGCCGGCCGAGACGTGGGCGCCGCAGCCGACCTCTCCGGCCTCCCAGCCTGCCTCCCAGCCGGGCGCCGACCGGTTCGCCGCCCGACCGCCGCACACTCCGCCGCCGGTCACGCCCGCGCCGCCGGAGGAGGCCGACGCCTCCGCGGACCCCACCAGGTCGCTGCCCGGCGTCCAGTTCACCGCGCCCGCGAAGCCACGCCCGGCCCCCGAGCCGCAACCACCCGCCGTGACCGCACGGACCATGCCGGCCGCGACCATGCCACCGGGGGCCACGCCGCCGGAGACCGCGCCACGCCCCGGCCCCCCGCACCCGGTCGCGCCCCCGCCCGGGCTCCCGGAGGCCAGCGTGCCGCCGCCACCGCGGCCGGTCCCGCCGTCGATGCCGCCCGCCCCCACGCCGCCGGCCCCCGCGCCTGGCACCGCGCCCGTGCTGCCGCCCACCGCCGGGGCCGGCGCGACGCAGCCCGCCGCGTGGCCCGCCCAGCCATCCGGCCACCCCGCCGCAGGGCCTGCTCAGGACACCCTGCCGGCGGCGCTGCAGGCCGCCGTCCACCCCGCGCCACCGGCGCGGGCGGCCGAAGACGCCGCGACCATGGTCCAGCCCGCCGTGCCCGCGGTGGTCCACGCCGCGCAGCAGAGCACACCGGGCGCCGCGCAGGACGGGCCGGCACCGCCCGTACCGGCGAAGAAGGCCCGTGAGAGCGCGCCGCATCCCGCGTTTCCCGACGCGACGGCACGGACGATGCGGATCCTGCCGATCGCCGCCGACCTGCTGCCCCTGGAGATCACGGAGCTGCGCCGGCTGCGGATGGTGCGGCGGCTCGTGCTCGCCGGCGTGGCGGTGTGCGTCGCGCTGCTGCTCGGGTGGTACGTGGTCGCCGACGCCCAGACCGGCGACGCGCAGTCGGAGCTGACCGCCGTGCAGGACAGCCGGCGCGACCTGAACCGCAAGAAGGCGACCTACACGCAGCTGGAGTCGACCCGCCAGCAGATCAAGGACATCACGACCCAGCTGGGGATCGTGATGGAGCGGGACATGTCGTGGTCGGCCCTGCTCGTCGCGCTGCGGAAGGCGGCGCCGAAGAACGTCGCGGTGGCGAACGTGACCGGTTCGCTGAACCTGGAGGACCCCGCGGGCGACGCCGGCGACGTGGTCGGCACGCTCACCCTGTCCGGCACGGCGCCGTCCAAGGACGAGGTCGCGGCCTACGTCGACACCCTCGGCACGGTCGCCGGGCTGGCCAACCCCTTCCCCTCCGAGACGACCCAGGACGACACCGGGCTCCACTTCACCATCCGCGTCGACATCACCAAGGCGGCCCTCGGCGGGCGGTTCACCTCACCCAGCGCGGCCCCGAGCGCGTCCGGAGGCAAGTGATGCGACCCGAACGGCTCTGGATCCTCGGTGGCGCGTTCACCGCCGCCATCCTTCTGGTGGCCGGCTACTACTTCTTCATCCAGCCGCGGTACCAGGAGGCCGAGGACCTCAGAACGCAGGCCGGCGAGACGACCGTCGAGGTGGCGAAGCTGCGCACCCGGATCGCGGACCTGGACAAGGAGAACCGGAACCTCGGGCAGTACACCGCACAGCTGAGCAAGGACCTCGACGCGCTGCCGGCATCGGACTCGGTGGCGGCGCTGCTGCGCCAGGTGCAGACCGCGGGCGACCTGACCGGGGTCACCGTCAGCGGGGTCAGCGTCGGGGGCGCGACCGACCTCGCCGTCGCCGGGCCGCTGACGGTGCACGCGCTGCCGATCAGCCTGACGGCCGCCGGTCCCGCCGCGAAGATCGAACCGTTCCTCGACCAGCTGCAGAAGGTGCAGCCCCGGGCGCTGCTGGTCGGCACCGCGAACCTGGCCACCACCGAGGGGCGCACCTCACTGACCCTGACCATCCAGGCGTTCTACGCCACCGGGAAGTAGCGGACACCATGCGGCGGGCCTCCCCTTCCGACGCCGGGTTCAGCCTGGTCGAGACGCTGACGTCGATCGCGATCATCGGCGTGGTCATGACCGCGCTGACCACGTTCTTCGTGTCGACGACCACGACGCTCAACACGCAGCGCGGGCTGCAGAGCGCGGTCCGGATCGCCCACGACGGCGTCGACCTGGTCAAGTCGCTGCCGGGCTCGACCATCGTCTCCGGCCGCGGCGGGCTGGACGCGACGAAGCAGCTCAACGACCTCAAGGCGGGCGTCATCCCGGGCCTCGACCTGCCGGCCCTGCGCGACCTGCTCGCCACGATGACCCCGGCCTTCGACGACAGCCTCGGCCCGCTCGCCAAGAGCGTGGCGGTCCCGGCGCTGCCGATCGACCCGGAGCCGGTGACGGTCGCCGACGACCAGTTCAAGCGCTACTGGTTCGTCGGCTCCTGCAACATGCCGCTCGGCAACGACCTGACCAACCTGCAGGGCAAGCTCGACGAGCTCGGTCTCTGCAACCTGTTGTCGCTGCCCGGCGTCCTCACCGCACCGTTCTACCGGGTGATCGTCGCCGTCACGTGGAAGAACGACCGGGGCTGCGCGAGCACCGGCGGGGTCTGCTCCTACACGACACAGACCCTGGTCAGCGCGGCGACGACGGACCCGATCTTCAACCCGAGCATGACCGTCACGAAACCGCTGCCGGACAACCCCGGCAACAGGGCGGACGAGATCACGGTGCCGCTGGCGGCGCCGCTCACACTGAGCGCGACGACCGTCTACCCGCCGATGACCTGGGCCGTGGAGGGTCTCCCGCCCGGCCTGACGTGGACGCCGGCCGGTGTCATCAGCGGCACCCCGTCGACCGCCGGCACGTACGTCGTGCGGATCGTGGTCACGGACGCCATGTCGAGCAACGACGCGTCGTTCACCTGGACGGTGGCCGCGCTGCCGGCGCTCGCGCCGACCACCCAGGCCTGGGACCCGAACCTGCCCGTGTCCTACCAGGTGCCGCTGACCGGCGGGCTCGCCCCGCTCACGTGGACGGCGACCGGTCTGCCGGCCGGCCTGTCGATCAATCCCACCACCGGCCTCATCACCGGCACGAAGCCGGCGACCGCCGCGGCGACGAACACGGCGATCAAGGTGACGGTGGTCGACAAGAACGGCAAGACCGCCACGGCGACGTTCCAGCTGAACTGGAAGGTGGCGGTGCAGTTCCCGAACTCGACGACGCCGATCGCGTTGGACAAGGACGCGCAGTACACCGGGAACGTCATCGGGTACGGCGGCACCGCACCGTACACCTGGAGCGCGGAGGACATGCCGTCCGGGCTGTCCATCGACAGCGCGGGGAAGGTCACCGGCAAGGTGTCCGGCACGACCCGCTACCTGGTCAAGCTGATCGTCACCGACAGCAAGGGCGTGACCAACTCCACCCTGGTGCCGGTCACCGTCGCCGCGACCTCGGGGCTGCGGGTGACCGCGCCGTCCTACGACCCGAAGGTCTGGACGGCGAACCTGACCAGCGCCAAGGGCACGGCGTTCACCACCTTCCCCACCCTGGCCGCCACCGGCGGGACCGGAGCGCTGACCTGGACCCAGAGCGGCCTGCCCACCGGCGTCACGCTGAACGGCACCAAGATCTCCGGTACGCCGACCACGCCCGGCACGTATCCGGTCACCCTGACCGTGACCGACGCCAGCAAGGCCCAGTCGGTCTTCATGTTCGTCTGGACGGTGACCGCATGAACGGGCTCCTCAGGTTCACGGCGCGGCTGCGCCGGGACGACGGCGTCACCCTCGCCGAGATGGCCGTGACGACCGGCATCATGTCGGCGGTGATGGCCATCTTCACCACCGGTGTGGTGCAGCTGTTCCAGGCCGGCAACAACAACATGCTGGTCGCGATGACCCAGTCGCAGCTCAACACCGCGTTCCTGCGGCTGGACCGCAACGTGCGCTACGCGGCGGGGATCAGCCGGGAGCACACCGACACGGCCGGCAACATGCTCGTCGAGTACCTCAACACGGAGGTGACGGCCGGGCTCGAGCCGGAGTGCGCCCAGCTGGAGCTGAACCGGGCCAACAAGGTGCTGCGCCGCCAGGTGTGGCCTCAGGGGGCGAAGCTGCCCGGCAGGTGGGTCGTGCTCGCCAACGAGATCGACGTCGCGAAGAGCTCGTTCAAGCTGCTGCCCCCGGAGACGGACACCGGTTACCAGCGGCTGAGGATCGTCCTGGTGGTGGCCAGCAACCCCGGTCGCGGGCAGGCCGAGGCGACGACCGAGATCACGTTCACCGCGCTGAACTCCACCAGCAACACCAAGCCCGCCCAGATCTGCCCGGAGGCGAGCAGATGAGCATGTTCAAGCGGTTCCGTCTGCGCGACGACCGGGGTTCGCTGCCCCTCGCCATGATGCTGACCCTCGTCGGGACGTCGCTGTCGACGCTGATGGTGCCGGTGGTGATCACCCAGCTGCGCGACACCGCGGCGGTGGTCGACCGGGCCCAGGCGCTGCACGCCGCCCAGGCCGGCATCGACATCGTGATGGGCCGGATCCGCGGATCGCTCGGCGACATCGCCAACCTGGTCTGCATCCCGGAGCTCACCCCCCTGCGCGGCGTGATCGGCACCGTGGCCGCCGGCGTGACCGACATGCTGCCCAGCCGCTACCAGGTCTCCGTCGAGTATCAGGACCCGGTGAACAAGACGATCCCGTGTGTGCCAGCGCAGTCAGGGGTCCTGACGGTCCAGAAGGCGCCGGCCTACGCCGTCATCACGTCGCTGGGCACCGACAAGCCGGGCGCGGCCACCGACGACATCAAGGCCGGCGACCGACGGACCCGGAAGCTGTCGGCCACGTACGTCTTCCGGTTCACCAACGAGAACATCGAGGGCGGCCTGCTCCGCCTCTACGGCGGGGCGTACTGCCTGGACGCCGGCTCCGGCTCACCCGCCACCGGCACGATCGTCACCACCCAGCCGTGCAACACCGGCAGCTCGCGGCAGACGTTCGCGTACACGAAGGACCTGACGCTGCGGCTGGTCTCGTCGATGACCGCCAAGAACCCGCTCGGCATGTGCATCGACTCCGGCGCCGACCCGGTCGCCGGCGGGCTGCTGATGTTCCAGACCTGCGGGGTCAGCCCGGTCATCCCGTACTACCAGCGCTGGAGCCTCAACGACAGCTCCAACTTCCAGAACACCGCGAACAACGGCACCAGCCTCGGCTCGCTCTGCATGCACGCGAAGGCGGGCGCCACGAAGGGCGCCTTCATGGAGCTCACCACGTGCGGCGGCGCGTCGGACAACACCCGCACGTTCGCGCCGGACGCGACCGTGGGCGCCGGCGCCGCCGACGCACCCAACCAGCTGGTCAACTTCCAGCAGTTCGGCCGGTGCGTCGACGTCACCAACTTCGACGTCACCATCGGGTTCCTCATCGTGTGGCCGTGCAAGCAGGCCCCGGTGATCACCAGCGTCGGCTGGAACCAGCGCTTCGTGGTGCCGCTCGCACCCGACGAGAAGGGCACGGTCAGCGGCCGCATCACCACGTACGACAACAAGAACAACAAGACCTACTGCCTGACGACGTTCAAGCCGGGCGCCCCGCACTTCGTCACCATGAAGGCCTGCCCGGCGCTCCTCGCCGCCGAGGACGACAAGAAGGCCGTCGAGTGGAAGGTGTCGTACAAGGAAGGCACCTACGGGACGAGCTACATCATCGTCGACGCCTACGGCCAGTGCCTGAGCCCGACGGACCTCGACGACGCGAAGCTGCCCCCCGCGGACATCTTCAAGGGCAGCACCGTGGTCAGCAAGCTCACCACCGCGCCGTGCGACGGCGGCAAGCTGCAGAAGTGGAACGCGCCGGCGAACATCGCGAAGCCGACACCCCTGAAGAACGTCGGGGAGAAGTAGCGATCCCGTAGGGGGTGGCCTGACACCGGCCCGCGCCATAGATCAGGGTCGGGTCCGTGCATCGCCTGGATGGCTTCCGGCCTCGCGGTGACGAGGCTGGACGCCATGACCATCACCTGGGAGAAACCGGCGCTGCGGCCGGTCGGTCTCGGCCGGCAGGTCGGCATCGTGACGGCGGCGGTCGCCGCGTACTTCGGGGTCCGCGGCGCCACGGAGGCCGCCACGGACCAGGCCCTCGCCAACGCGGCGAAGGTCGTCGACTTCGAGAAGTCGGTGGGGCTGTTCCACGAGTCGTGGCTGCAGTCGACGTTCGCCGGCACCCCCGCCGTGGCGACGTTCTTCAACTGGATCTACATCTACGGGCACTGGCCGGTCATCGTCGCGACCCTGATCTGGCTCGCGCGGACCAACCCGGCGATCTACTACCGCACCCGCAACGCGATGCTGCTGTCCGGCGGGATCGGCCTGGTCGTCTTCATGCTCTTCCCGCTCGCCCCGCCGCGCCTGGCCGAGCTCGGCCTGGTCGACACCGTGACGCAGTCGGACGGCGCGTACCGGGTGCTCCAGCCGACGATGTTCACCAACCAGTACGCCGCGATGCCGAGCCTGCACGTCGGCTGGGACCTGCTCATCGGCCTGGCGATCCTGGCCGCGGCGTCCAAGTCCGCCGCCAGACCGCTGCTGCGGGCGTTCGGCGCGGCGATGCCGGTGCTGATGGTGGCCGCCGTCGTGCTGACCGCGAACCACTACATCGTCGACGCGATCGCCGGCGCCGCGCTCACCACCACCTGCTGGCTGGTCCTGCGGGCCCGGGAGCGGCGCCAGGTGCGCGGCTATGCCGGATGGGACGGTCTGGCCCTGCGTTAGGGCCTACGCTTTGCACATGGAACACCTGGAGCTGGAGCACCTCGGGTTCCCGGCGGACGTGATCCCGCTGCAGTACCAGGCGCTGCTGCTGTCCGACGACCGCCGGATGGAGGCGTTCGCCGGCGCGATCGCCCACACCGTCCAGCCCGGGTCCAGGGTCCTCGACCTCGGCTGCGGGACCGGCGTCCTGTCCTTCTTCGCCGCCCGGCAGGGCGCCACGGTGACCGCGATCGAGCGCGAGCCGCGGGTCTTCGCGACCGCCCGGGCGGCGCTGCGGGCGGCGGTCGGCGACGCCGTCACCGTCGTGCACGCCGACGCCCGCGACTACCTGCCCGAGGAGCCGGTCGACGTGGTGCTGTGCGAGATGCTGCACGTGGGCCTGCTCCGCGAGCGGCAGATCGAGGTCATCAACAGCTTCAAGCGCCGCTACCTGCGGCACATCGGCGGGCCGCTGCCGCGCTTCGTGCCTGAGGCGTGCGTGCAGGCGGTGCAGCCGGTCGAGCAGGACTTCACGTACTTCGGCTACACGGTGCCGGCGCCGGTGTTCCAGCTGCCGGAGAGCGTCCAGCCGCGCACCGTCGAGGCCGCCCCGCCGCAGGTGTTCCAGCAGTTCTTCTACACCGACCCGCTGCCGCACGACTGCGTCGGCGACCTGACCTTCGTCGCGGAGCGGCCGGCCGTGGTCAACGCGGTGCGCGTCATCACCAAGAACCTGTTGTCGCTGCTGTACGAGCCGCCCGGCTCCGTCGACTGGACCATGAACTACCTGGTCGTGCCGATGCGTGAGCCGGTCGAGGTGCTCCCCGGCGACGAGGTGCGGATCAGGTTCGACTACTGCCCCGGCGACGAGATCACCGTCCTCGCCGACAGCCTGACGGCCAGCGTCCCCGCCCACGCGCACTGATGCTCCGCTGGCTCGCGGTCCTCGCGGTCTTCCTGGTCCTCGGCGGGCTGTGGTGGCTCGTCGCCCGGCGCCGCTCCCCCGACCGGCGGCGGACGTTCGGCCTGGTCGCGTCGGTGTCGGGGACGCTGCCGTGGATCTGGATGATCCTCACGCCGTCGTCGCACGCGCGGCGGGTGCACCTGGACCCGGTCAGCGGCCTCGGCGGGATCCTGGCGTCCGGGTTCGCCGAGGCCGCCGTGCAGATCGTCGGCAACCTGCTCGTCTTCGCGGCGTTCGGCGCGTTCGCCCCGCTGCGCTGGCCGCGGTTCACCCTGGGCCCGGTGCTGCTGCTGGCGGCGGCCGGCTCGGCGACCGTCGAGGTGCTCCAGTACGTCCTGGACCTGGGCCGGGTCTCCGCCACCGACGACGTGCTGGTCAACACCCTCGGCGCGGGTCTCGCGTACGGGGCCGGGCGGCTGCTGCGGCCCGGCCCTGTGTCACGAGGCCTTGATGTGGAACCGCTCGTCGGCCACGAGGGCGGCGAGCCGGTCCTCGGGCAGCGGTAGCGCGGCGAGGCCCTTGTCGCCGCCGCCGGGCCGGTCGTCCGACTTCGCCTGGGCCAGGAAGACCACCGTGCCGTCCGGGTACCGGTAGGCCGCCCACTGGTCAAAGTCGCGGCCGGGGGCGCCGGTCGCGACGCCGACGGTCACCCCGGCCGTCGTCGTCACCAGCTTGCAGCTCGCCGGGGCGGTCCAGAACCCGCCCGCGACCGCGCAGGCGTCCCCGGCCGCGGCGACCAGGCCCGGCTCGTACACGGTGACCAGCAGCTGACCGACGCCGCCGTCCTTGCCGAGCTGGGTGCTGGCCAGGTAGGACCAGGCGTCCTTGCCGCCGACCTTGCCCTCGTACTGGGCCTGCGACATGCGTGACGAGACCAGCTGGTCGGTGCCCGGGTTGTCCAGCGCCGTGTACGCCGCGGGCACGATCGCGAGGAGGTCCCGCATGAGCTGCTCGCCCTGGTCGAACCTGTGGCCGGCGCGGGCGGTGCGGTCCTGCTGCGGCTGCCCGTCGGGGCCGGTCGGCCAGACCTCCTTGGTCTCGGTGCCCGCCCCGGGCGCGGTGACGGTCGCGTTGGCGGCCGGCGGCGTCTGCCCCGGCGCCCCCACCTGCAGCGGCGCGCCCGCACCGGGCCCGCCGGCGACCGCGACCGCCACGGCGGCGACGATTGCGGTCACCCCGAGGCCGGCGCCGCCGGCGACGAGGTTGCGGCGGCGGACCGCCCGGCGGCCGGTGGTGACGGCCACCGCCGGTGACATCGGCGGCGGCGGGGTAGAGCTGTCGAGGGCGTCGCGCAGCGACACCCGGAAGTCGTCCTCGTTCATGTCTGCGTCCTCGTCGCTTGCGAGTGGCTGCTGGTCTGCAAGTGCGTGCGAAGGGTCTGCAGCCCCCGCGCGGCCTGGCTCTTCACGGTGCCGGTGGTGCAACTGAGCAGGGCCGCCGTCTCCTCGACGGACAGGTCCTCCCAGTACCGCAGGATCAGGACCGCCCGCTGCCTGGCCGGCACGGCGGCGAGGGCGGCGAGCAGCGCGATCCGGTCGTCGGGCGCCCGGTCGTGGCTGACGGCGTCCAGCGGCCGGTCGGTGACCCGCACCCGGTGCCACCAGCCGAGCCGGCGATCGTCCAGGAACACCCGGAAGAGCGTCTGCCGCAGGTACCCGTCGAGGGCCTCGTGCCGGCTGACCCGGTCCCACACCAGGTACAGCTTGGTGAACGCCACCTGCGTCAGGTCCTCGGCCCGGTGCCAGTCGCCGCACAGCAGGAACGCCGTGCCGCGCATCGCGTCCGACCGCGCGGCGAAGTACTCGGCGAACGCCGTGTCCCGATCCGTCATGCGTAACTCACGGGTCCGGCGGTCCGATCGGTTGCACGGACCGCCGGAAAACATCCGTCCCGATACAGTCGGTACGTGACCACGGACAACCCGTTCTTCGCCGCGAGTGACCTGCCATACCAGCTGCCGCCCTTCGACCGCATCGAGACCGGGCACTACCTGCCCGCGTTCGAGCGGGGCATGGCCGAGCAGCGGGCGGAGGTCGAAGCCATCGCCAGCCTGCCGGAGCCGCCGACGTTCGACAACACCCTCGTCGCGCTGGAGCGCTCCGGACGCGTCCTGCAGCGCGTGTCCGCCGCGTTCTTCAACGTCACCAGCTCGGACACCAGCCCCGAGGTGCAGGAGATCGAGTCGCGGGTGGTGCCGCTGCTGTCCGCGCACGGCGACGCGATCATGCTGGACCGGCGGCTCTTCGAGCGCATCGAGCAGCTGTACGCCCGGCGCGACGCCCTCGCCCTCGACGCCGAGCCGGCCTGGCTGCTGGAGCGGTACCACACCGAGTTCGTCCGGGCCGGGGCGCGGCTGTCCGAGCAGGAGCACGTGCGGCTCCGGGAGCTCAACGCGGAGCTGGCGGCGCTCGCGACCGAGTTCGGCAACAAGGTCCGCGACGGCATGAAGGCCGCCGCCGTCGTCGTCGAGGACGCCGCCGACCTGGCCGGGCTGTCCGCCGACGCGATCGCCGCCGCCGAGGTCGCCGCCCGCGACCGGGGCCTGACCGGCGGGTATGCGCTGAACCTGATCCTGCCGACGGCCCAGCCGGCGCTCGCGTCGCTGCACAGCCGCGAGGTCCGGGAGCGGCTGCACACCGCCTCCGTCGGGCGCGGCATCGGTGGCGGTGCCGCGGGTGGGGACCACGACACGACCGCGCTGGTGCTGCGGATCGTGCGGCTGCGGGCGGAGCGGGCGCGGCTGCTCGGCTTCGAGCACCACGCGGCCTACAACATCGCCGACAACACCGCCCGCAGCGTCGGCGCGGTCCAGGAGATGCTGGCGAAGCTCGCCCCGGCCGCGGTCGCCAACGCCCGGATCGAGGCCGAGGACCTGCAGGAGGCGATCGGCGACGCGTTCACCCTGCAGCCGTGGGACTGGGCGTACTACACCGAGCAGATCCGCCGGGACCGCTACGCGATCGACGAGGCGGAGCTGCGGCCGTACTTCGAGCTGGAGCGGGTGCTGCGCGACGGCGTCTTCCACGCCGCCGGCCGGCTGTACGGCATCCGGTTCGAGGAGCGGCCGGACCTTCCCGCGTACCACGGCGACGCCCGCGTCTTCGAGGTCTTCGACCGCGACGGCGGGCCGCTCGGGCTGTTCATCGGCGACTTCTTCACCCGGCCGTCGAAGCGCGGCGGGGCGTGGGCCAACGCGCTCGTGCCGCAGTCGCGGCTGTTCGGCACCGCGCCGGTCGTCGTCAACAACCTCAACATCAACCGGGCGCCGGAGGGCGAGCCGACGCTGCTGACGCTCGACGAGGTCCGCACCCTGTTCCACGAGTTCGGCCACGCGCTGCACACCCTCTTCTCGCAGGTGCACTTCCCGAAGTTCGCCGGCACGCGGGTGCCGCGCGACTTCGTCGAGTACCCGTCGCAGGTCAACGAGGTGTGGATGCTGTGGCCGGAGGTCCTGGCCAACTACGCCACGCACCACCGGACCGGCGAGCCGCTGCCGCAGTCGGTGGTGGAGCGGCTGCAGGCCGCGGAGCAGTTCAACAAGGGCTTCGCGACCACCGAGTACCTGGCCGCCACGCTGCTCGACCTGGCCTGGCACACGCTGACCGTCGAGGAGGCCGAGGCGGTCACCGACGTGCTCGCCTTCGAGGCGGCGGCGCTGGAGCGGGCCGGCGTCGCGGTGCCGTTCGTGCCGCCGCGCTACCGGACCGCCTACTTCGCGCACATCTTCAGCGGCGCCGCGTACAGCGCCGGCTACTACTCCTACATCTGGAGCGAGGTCCTCGACGCGGACACCGTCGACTGGCTCACCGAGCAGGGCGGCCTGCGCCGCGAGCTCGGGGACGCGTTCCGTGACGGGCTGCTCGCCAAGGGTGGCAGCGCGGACTCGATGGAGGTCTACCGGGCGTTCCGCGGTCGCGATCCGTTGATCGAGCCGCTACTCAAGCGTCGCGGACTGATCACTGTTCCTTAGGTTTTGTTAAGACGACTACCGGATGGGGCGCCGCGTTCCCTAAGCTTGCGCGGTGCGTGGCGCCACCCCCCGGCGTAGGCCCGCTGCCGCACGCCGCCTGCATTTCAGCAGGATGGTGCTGCTTGCCGCGGTCGCTCTCGTCGCCTCACTGGTCAGCGTCGGTGTCTCCTGGGCGATCTTCCCGGAGGAGCCGGCGGCGGTCACCGACGACACCTCCTTCGATGCCGCCAAGTTCTACGAGACGAACGCCCGGGCCAACGCGGCCCGCGGGGTCGAGCTGGCCTCCGCCCCGGGCGCGTCCCTGGTGCCGAAGCCGGTCGCCGGGCTGACCCAGGCGGCGACCAACAACGCGTTCATCGTCATCGAGGTCGGCCGGCAGATGGGGCTGCCCGAGCGCGCGTACGTCGTGGCGATCGCGACCGCGCTGCAGGAGACGTACCTGAAGAACATGGCCAACCCGAAGGTCCCCGCGTCGCTGAAGCTCCCGCACGAGGGCACCGGCACCAACTACGACTCGATCGGCATCTTCCAGCAGCGGGTCAGCATCTGGGGCACGGTCGAGCAGCTGATGGACCCGGCGATCGCGTCGGCGAAGTTCTACACGAGGCTGATGAAGGTCTCCGGCTGGCAGTCGATGAGCGTCACCGGCGCCGCCCAGGCCGTGCAGCGCAGCGCCTTCGCCAGCGCGTACGCCAAGCACGCCACCACCGCGCAGAAGATCGTCGACCAGCTGACCGACTGAGCCCGCCCCTCGTCCGGCGGGTTCCGCACTTCTCGACACTGGTCCAACCAGTTGATGTGTGAGACAGTCACCGCGTGACGTTGACGCCGGCTCCCCGCAGCTCCGTGTCCGACCACGTGTTCGCGCAGCTGCGCGACGCGATCGTCAGCGGCGCCTACGCACCCGAGTCCCCGCTCCCCAGCGAGCGGGACCTGGCGGCGACGTTCGAGGTGAACCGGCACGCCGTCCGGGAGGCCCTGCGGCGGCTGCAGCAGCTCGGCCTGGTGAAGGTCAGCCAGGGCGGCGCGACCCGGGTCCTCGACTGGCGGGCGCACGCCGGGCTCGACCTCGCCATGTCCAGCGGCGACATCCTGCCGGTCGGCACCCTCGTGCGCGACATGATGGAGATGCGCGCCTGCCTGGGCGCCGACGCCGCCAGGTTGTGCGCGCTGCGCGGTACACCCGCCGCCAAGGAACACGTGACGGCCTGTGTCGACGCGCTCGCCGCCGCCGCGCCCGACCTGGACCGCATGGGCGAGGCGAACATCGCGCTGTGGCGGGCGATCGTGGCCGGCAGCGGCAACGTCGCGTACCTCCTCGCGTTCAACAGCCTCGTCAGCGGCGCGCTCGCCGTCGGGCACGTCCCGCCCACGCTGCGCACCGCCGAGCTGCTCGACGTCGCCGGGCACCGCCGGCTCGGCGCGCACATCACCGCCGGCGCCGCCGACTCGGCCTTCGCCGCGGCCCAGGCCCTGCTCACCGCCCCGCTCTCGGATCGCAAGGAGACCCGAGCATGATCCCCGCCGTGCTCTACGCCGTGCCCGCGTTCCTGCTGCTGATCGTCATGGAGGCGGTCTCGTACCGCTTCCTGCCCGACGACGAGGAGCGCGGCTACGAGGTCCGCGACACCACCACCAGCCTGTCCATGGGCCTCGGCAGCCAGATCATCGGCGTGCCGTGGAAGATCCTGGTCGCGCTCGCGTTCGCCGGCCTCTACGTCCTCACCCCGCTCAAGCTCGACCCGACCAGCCCGTGGACGTGGGTGCTGCTCTTCTTCGCCGACGACTTCGCGTACTACTGGTTCCACCGGCTGCACCACGAGGTCCGCGTCTTCTGGGCCGGCCACGTCGTGCACCACTCGAGCGTCTTCTTCAACCTGTCCACGGCGCTGCGGCAGAGCTGGACGCCGATGACCGGCACCCCGTTCTGGCTGTTCCTGCCGCTGCTGGGCATCCCGCCGTGGATGGTGTTCCTGCAGCAGTCGATCAGCCTCGCCTACCAGTTCTTCCTGCACAGCGAGCGGGTCGGCCGCCTGCCGGCGGTCATCGAATGGTTCTGGAACACCCCCTCGCACCACCGGGTCCACCACGGCGCCAACCCCGAGTACCTGGACCGCAACTACGGCGGCATCCTCATCGTCTGGGACCGGCTCTTCGGCACGTTCGAGCCCGAACAGGCCCGCGTCGTCTACGGCCTGACGAAGAACATCGGCACCTACAACCCGCTGCGGGTCGCCACCCACGAGTACCGCGACATCTGGCGCGACGTGCGGACGGCGGCCACGTGGCGGCAGCGGCTGCGGTTCGTGTTCGGCCGTCCCGGCTGGCAGCCGGCCGCATGAAGCTCTGGCTCTTCCTCGCCGCCGCGGCGGTGGAGCTCACGGGCGTCGCGCTGTCGTGGGAGCCGCTGCAGTGGGTCGCCAAGCCGCTCCTCGCGCCGCTGCTGCTCTGGCACCTGGGGCGCTTCTGCCTCGTCGGGTGGGGCCTGGTCTTCGCGACCGCGGGCGACGTGGCGCTCCTCGTGCCGGGCACCGTGCCCTTCCTGCTGGGCATGGCGTGCTTCCTCGGCACGCAGATCTGCTTCCTGGTCGCCTTCCTGCGGCACGGCCGTCCCCGCCGGCTCGTCGCGCTCGGCTACGGGATCCTGTGGGCCGTGCTGAACGCCGTGCTCTGGCCGTCGCTGGGCGATCTGCGGGTGCCGATCCTGGTGTACAGCCTGGCGTTGAGCGCGATGGCGGCCGCGGCGTGGGCCGTCTCCCCCGTCGTCGCCGCCGGCGGCTTCCTGTTCCTGCTCTCCGACCTGCTCATCGGCCTGGGCGCCGCCGGCCTGGGCTTCCCGGGTCGCAACCTGGTCGTCATGGCGACCTACATCGCCGCGCTGTACCTCATCGTCTCGGGCGTCCTGTCACGCGACGGGACCGGCGAACGAGTCGCGCGGGCGTAGCGGCGCCCCCGGGGGGCGGCGTGCGCCCTCCTCACAGCATGCCGTGTTCGATGATCCAGGAGAGGTTGGCGGTCTCCTCGTAGGAGAAGTCCAGGCTCACGATGACGGCGAAGCGGCGGTCGATCTGGTACGGGGTGTAGCGGTGGACGGCGCACTCCATCCAGATCGGGATGCGCGATGCCGGGTTGGCCAGGACGGCATGCTTGCCACAGCGGTGCTCCATGGGCCGAAACGCTAACCAGATACGGCGGGCATACGTCAGCCTGCTGCCTGATACTCCATTTGGTGTACGGGACGGTGCCTCCGCGCGGACGACGACCTGGCGACGCCGGGCTCATAGCGTTCGGCACCATGACGAAGAGGAAGATGGTCGCCGCGTTCGCCGCGGTCACGTTCATCGCCGTGCTCAGCGGGTCCGGCGAGCACCTCGCGGAGGGGTCGCTGCCGCTCGCGACGACCCTGGCCGCGCTGCTCTGGGCGCAGCTGCGGTGGCCGATCACCGGGCTGGTGACGGGCATCTGCAGCGTCGTGGCGATGCGCGTGGCGGAGCTGACGACGGGCGGCTGGCTGTGGCCGGTGACGCTGCTGTACGTGTCGGCGACGCTGGCCCCCAAGCCGCGCCTGCGGGTCGTCGTCGTGATCGGCGCCGTCCACGCGGTCACGGCGTTCAACCTGGAGTGGACGGTGCTCCAGCACGGCGCGGCGCGGACGCTGCAGCACGTCGGGCCGGACGCGCTGTGGCTGACGGCGGCGCTCGCCGTGACCGTCGCGGCCGGCAACTGGCAGCGCTGGACACGGACGGCGATCGAGCAGCAGCGGGCCGAGGAGCGGCTGCGGGTCGCGCGGGAGGTGCACGACACGGTGGCGCACACGCTGACCGTCGTCGGGGTGCACCTGAACGTCGCCGCGGACGCCCTGGACAGCGCGCCGGACGAGGCCCGGGAGGCGCTGCGGCTGGCCCAGGACGTGCGCCGCAAGGCGATGGGCGACCTGTCCTCGCTGGTCGGGGTGCTCCGCGACGACCGCCGGCCGCCCGCCGAGCCGCTGGACCTCGCGGCGCTGGTGTCGCAGGTACGCGAGGCGGGGCTCGACGCGCGGCTCACCGTCGCCGGCGGGGACGCGCCGCTGCCGGTCCGCACGGCGGTCGGCCTGGTGGTGCGGGAGGCGCTGACGAACACGGTCCGGCACGCCGGCGCGCGGACCGTCACCGTCGACGTCCGCTACGGGCCGGTGACGGAGGTGACGGTCACCGACGACGGCGCGGGCTCCCGGCGGGCCGAAGGGCACGGGCTGACCGGGATGCGCGAGCGCGTCGAGGCACTCGGCGGGTCGCTCACCACGCGGGGCGACGGGGGCTTCGCCGTACACGCGACAATCCCCGCATGACGGTCAACGTGCTGCTCGCCGACGACCAGGCCCTCGTGCGCGCCGGGTTCAGCAGCCTGCTGCGGCGCACGAGGGACATCACGGTCGTCGGCGAGGCGTCCACCGGCGACGAGGCGGTCCGGGAGGCCCGGCGGCTGCGGCCCGACGTGGTGCTGATGGACATCCGGATGCCCGGCCTCGACGGGATCGCCGCGACCGGGCGGATCGTCGCGGACCGGGAGCTCGCCGGGACGAGGGTCGTGATCCTGACGACGTTCGAGACGGACGAGAACGTGTTCGCGGCGCTGCGGGCCGGCGCGAGCGGCTTCCTCACCAAGGAGGTCGAGCCCGACGAGCTGCGCCGCGCGGTCCGGGTCGTGGCGGCCGGCGAGGCGCTGCTGTCGCCGAGCGTCACGGCCCGGGTGATCGGGCAGTTCGCGCACCGCCCGGCCGGGCCGTCGGGGGTGCCCGACGACCGGCTCGCCGGGCTGACCCCGCGGGAGGTCGAGGTGGTCCGGCTGGTCGCCGCCGGGCTGTCCAACGAGGAGATCGCGCGGGAGCTGTTCATCAGCCCGCTGACCGCGAAGACCCACGTGACCCGGGCGATCGCGAAGGCCGGCGTCCGGGACCGGGTGCAGCTGGTGATCCTCGCCTACGCCACGGGGCTCGCCGCGTCCTGAGCCCTGCGCCGCCACACACCACTTCTCCCCTGTCTCCCTTCCGGCGCGGCAGCGGCGACAGTTCCCACCGAACGCTCCCCCGGATAAGTCCGGCACAAGTGCCGGACTTATCCTACATATCGCATTTGTCGGGTGTGTTTCCGAGCGGGACAACTAAGCCCGAACCCAGTAAGCGGCGCGCCAAGGCGAGCACCGCGGCGGACATCGCGTCGTCACCGTGATCGAAGTCGTGCCGTGGTCGTCCGCGCAGCCAGAACCGTCCTTCGATCACCGCGACGGCCGGCTCGCCAACCCTGTCGCGACCACAGAAGGCTCCCCGACCACCAGCGCACCGAGACGAGCACCAGCAGCACCAGCGGGCATCCCATGGTCGCCAGCGAGCACCGGCCGGCATCGCGTGGTCGCCGTGATCGAAGTCGTGCCGCGGTCGTCCGCGCAGCCAGAACCGTCCTTCGATCACGGCGACGGTCGGCTCGCCGGCGCGGTAACGGTCGGCTCGCCGGCACGGTGGCGGCTGGCTTGTCGGCCGTGGCGTGGTGTGGCCCGCGGCGGGCTGGCGGGTGGTCAGGGTTTGTGCTGGTCGATGCCGTAGCCGTTGCACTGGCGGCCGCCGTTGATGCAGTGGGCGACGAGCGCGGCCTGGCGGGCGGCGTCCCAGCCGTTCATGAAGTCGTAGTGGAACGAGGAGCCGTTGCCGGAGGAGTACTGCAGGCCCGAGGTGTCGCCGCCGGGCAGCTTGTAGGGCACCTTCATCTCGAACATGGGCAGCGGCACCGGGTTGCCCGCGGGGCACACGCCGTTGACCGGCCAGACGACGTGCGACTTGTGGTCGGCGCTGTCGAGGCTGCGCCCGTCCCAGCAGCTCGGCGCCTGCATCCGGACGATCAGCGACGACCCCGGCGGGCACGACGGCGGGATGGCCTTGCCGAGGTAGCTCCCGCAGTTCCAGGTGCCGGTGAACTGCCCGGCGTCCTGCAGCCGCATGTCGCCGACGATGAGCCGGAACCCGGCGGGGAACGGCTGCACGGTCCGGTAGTCCTTGACGCCGGACTTGTAGTAGATGGTGACCTTCTCGGGCTGCACGACGGCGCCGTTGCGGGTCAGCGTCGGGAACCAGTAGGACGACGCGTCGAGCGTGTCCTCGCAGGACGTCCTGCCCTTCAGCAGGGTCTGCGGGGTGGAGGTCGCGTTCGCGGCGGGGTTGCCGACGAACGTGTGGTTGTGCGCGGCGCCGGCGAGCCCGGGGAAGACGATCGGGTCGTCGCTGAGGCGGTGGGTCTCGGTGCAGTTGGCGTGGAACTCGCGGTACTGCGCCTGCGGTGGCTTGTCGGTGAACGTCTTGACCGGCGAGGCGGTGGCCGTCGGCACCGGCGCCGCGGACCCGGCCCCAGACGCAGACGGACTTACCGGATTTGTCGGATTCGCCGGTACTGGGGACGAAGGCGACGAAGGCGCCGGCTGGCCGGTCACGATCGGGCCCTGGTTGGGGTCGCAGGCGGCGAGCAGCAGGCCTGCCGCCAGGAGAAGCCCGAGTTGTCTGCGCACGGTTGTGGTGCCTTTCGGTTCGACGGTGCCACCCGCCGCCGAACCTATGACCGGCCCGCCCGGGCGGTCATGAGTCGAAAGTCCCAGTGCTCCAGCGGACCACCGCCTCGGTGCGGCTGCCGACCTGGAGCTTGGCGAAGATGTTGTACAGGTGGTTCTTCACCGTCTTCTCGGTCAGTCGCAGCCGGTCGGCGATCGCCGCGTTGGACAGCCCGTCGCAGAGCAGGTCGAGGACGTCGCGCTCGCGGTCGGTGAGGCCGAACCGGTCCCGGGCCGCCCGCCGGCTGCCCTGCTCGCGCAGCGCGGAGGTGGCGACGGACGCGGCGACCGGCGACAGCCAGCCCTGCCCGGCGGCGACGGCGCGGACGGCGCGGAGCAGGTCGGGCGGGTCGAAGTGGCCGTGCACCAGGTAGCCGCGGGCGCCGCCGCGCAGCATCGAGGCGATCACCCCGGGCGTGGCGTCGCTGGTGAGGGCGAGCACCGCGGTGTGCCGGGCCAGCTCGTCCACGATGGACAGCCCGTCGGCGATCGGCATGCGGTGGTCCAGGAGCGTCACGTCGGGCCGGTGCCGCAGCGCGAGGGCGAGCGCGTCGCGGCCGTTGCCGGCCTCCCCCACGACCCGGACGTCGTCGCTGAGGTCGAGCACGCCCCGCAGCGCCTCCCGCACGACCGGGTTGTCGTCCACGACGAGCACGCGGATCGTCACGGCAGGGCCTCCAGCGGGACGGCAGCGATGATCTCGGTGCCCCGGCCGGGTGCGGAGGACACCCGCAGCGAGCCGCCGACCGCCCTGGCCCGCTCCGCCATGCCGACGATGCCGAGGTGGCCGTCGGCCTGCAACACGGCGAGGTCCCGCGGGACGAAGCCACGGCCGTCGTCCCTGACCCTGAGCTCGAGGCGGTCGCCGGCCCGGCGGACCGCGACGTCGACCCGCCACGCGCCGGCGTGCCGGGCGACGTTCTGCAGCGCCTCGGCCAGGATGCGCACCAGCTCGTACCGCACCTCGACGCCGGGCTCCGCCGGCTCCGCGGCGACGCGGACCGGGATCCCGGACCGGTCGGACCAGTCGCGGGCGGTCGCCCTGACCGTGTCGGCGAAGCTGAGGTCGAGGTGGTCGATCCGCAGCCCCTCGAGGAGCTCGCGGGCCTCCCGGGCGGCGGCCTCCGCGCCGCGGGAGACGGTGCCGGCGAGCCGTTCGGCCAGGTCCGGGTGGCGGCGCAGCGACTGCGGCAGGGCGAGCGCGGCGAACGACACCCCGCGCAGCGTCTTGGCGACCGAGTCGTGCAGCTCCCGGGCCAGCCTGGCCCGTTCGGAGGCGGCCGCGGAGCGCTGCGCGGCGGCGACCACGTCGACGGCGAGGTCCAGGTGGCGCTGCAGGGCGCCGGCCGCGGCGGCCGCCCCGATCCCGGCGAGCACGCTGATCATCGGGAACGCGACGACGAACGCGGCCACGTCCGGCGGCGGGTCGTTGGCGCGCAGGACCGCTCCGGCGGCGGCGAACCCGAGGGCCGCCTGCACCACCCACAGCAGCAGCGCCCGCATCCCGAGCAGCGCCCCGCCGAGCGCGGCAGACCCGGCGACGTAGCAGAAGAACGCCATCCCGCCCCGGCTGAGCAACAGCACCGCCACGGCGACCGCCAGGTCCACGGCGAGCGCCGGCCACGGGTGCCGGGTCACCGCGGGCCACCGCGTCAGGGCGCTCACCTCCGCGACGGTGCCGGCCGCGACCGTCGCGACCACCGCCACGATCCGCCACCAGTCGTCGACGAGCAGCAGCCCGGCCGCCGCCGCGGTCGCCGCGATCGCCGCCCGCCCGAGCAGCACCGCCCGCGCGATCGCCGCGGGCGCCGCTGGTTGAACAGGATGTGGCGGCATCAGTGCAGCTGGAGGTCGTCGACGAAGAAGCGGTAGGCGTTGGGCAGCATGTCGGTCGCGACGACCAGGTCGATGCGGCGGACCGGGCGGCCGGGCGCGAGCTCGCGCAGGTCGACGTCGAACGGGGTCCACACGTCGACGGGGGCGGTGAGCACGAGCGGCGGCGTGCCGGCCGGGTCGGGTGTCGCGGACACCGTGACGCGCAGGACCGTGCCGTGGACGCGGCCGCCGTAGACGCGGAACGTGAGCCGGCTCGCGGCCACCGGGGTGGCGGCGACGAGGGCCACGGCGGCGGTCTTCTCCTTCGGCTCGACCCGCAGCGCCACCTGGTCGGTGCCGGGCAGGACGCCGTTGGTGACGACCTTCACCCCGACGCTGTGGACGCTCCATCCGGTGCCGACGGCGGCGCCGTAGACGGTGCAGGCGGGCCTGGCGCTGCCGGCGGTGCCGCACGGGGACGCCGCTGGAGCAACCGGGGACGCGGGCTGCGACTGCGCCGCAGACCCACCGGAGTTGCCGACCGCGGACGGCGAGGCGCCGGCCGCCGGTACCGGCGAAGAAACCGCTGCGGGACCGGCTGAGGGCGACGGGTCGCGGTCGCGCGGCAGCAGCAGCGGTGGCACACCGACCGTGACCAGGCCGATGGCGACCGCCAGCATGCCGAGCCTGACCCGTCGCGAGAATATGCGGCGACCCTACTGGAATCCGCGGTTATGGTGGACGCACCATGACGACGACGAGCGCGGCCACGCGACGACGACGGTAACCACACCGCCGTCCGTCCCCGCCTTTGCCTTCCTCGCCTGGAGTCTCACGATGGTCGTGCCGTCGTTCGCCGCGCTGCTCGCCGCCCGGATCACCGCCGCCCTCCCGTCCGTCCCGGCCGGCTTCGACCCTCAGGTCCGCCTGTCGGAGCACGCCGACCTGCAGGCCGACGGCGTCCTGGCGCTCGCCCGGCCGCTGCGGCGGCCCCCGCGGCAGCTCGCCGCCGAGGTCGCCGCCTCGCTGCCCGGCGGCATCGTCGCGGACGTGCGGGTCGCCGGGCCCGGCTTCCTCAACGTCACGCTGACCGGGGAGGCGCTGCTCGGCCGGGTCGCGGAGCGGCTCGCCGACCCGCGGCTCGGGGTCGGGCTGCCGGAGACCGGCGTCCGGACGGTGCTGGACTATTCGCATCCGAACGTGGCCAAGGAGATGCACGTCGGGCACCTCCGGTCGACGATCATCGGCGACGCCCTCGCCCGGGTCCTGACCCACCTCGGCGGCACCGTCGTGCGGCAGAACCACATCGGCGACTGGGGCACCCAGTACGGGATGCTCATCCAGTACCTGGCGGAGCACCCGGCGGACACGTCGGCGCTCACGCAGCGGTACAAGACGGCGTACGCGCTGTTCCAGGCCGACCCCGCGTTCGCGGCGCGGTCGCGGGCGCGGGTCGTGGCGCTGCAGGGCGGCGATCCGGACAGCCTCGCCGCCTGGCACGCGATGGTCGAGGAGTCGACGCGCTACTTCTCCGACGTGTACGAGCGGCTCGGCGTCCTGCTCACCGCCGCCGACATCGCCGGGGAGAGCAGCTACAACCCGATGCTGGCCGGCGTCGCCGGGGACCTGGCCGCCGCGGGCGTGGCCCGGGTCAGCGACGGGGCGCTGTGCGTGTTCGCCGACGGCGCCGACGCGCCGCTCATCGTGCGCAAGAGCGACGGCGGGTTCGGGTACCCCGCCACCGACCTGGCCGCCGTCCGGCACCGGGTCACGACCCTGCGGGCCGACCGGATCGTCTACGTCGTCGACGCGCGGCAGGCGCCGCACTTCCGGATGGTGTTCGACACGGCACGGCGGGCCGGCTGGCTGCCGCCGGAGGTCGAGGCGGTGCACGCCGCGTTCGGGATGGTGCTGGGCGCGGACGGTCGGCCGTTCAAGACCCGGTCCGGCGACACGGCCCCGCTCGTCGGGCTGCTCGGCGAGGCGGTCGAGCGGGCCACGGCGGTCGTCGCGGCGAAGAACCCGTCGCTGCCCGCCCCGGAGCTCGCCGAACGGGGCCGGGAGGTCGGGATCGGCGCGGTGAAGTACGCCGACCTGTCCACCAGCCGGACCCGCGACTACCTGTACGACCCGGACCGGATGATGGCGCTGACCGGCAACACGAGCGTGTACCTGCAGTACGCGCACGCACGGCTGCGGTCGGTGCTGGCGAAGGCCGGCTCCGCCGTGCCGCCGGTGCGGGCCGACGCGCCGCTGGAGGACGTGGAGCGGGCGCTGATCCTGCGGCTGGACGGGTTCGGCGACGTCGTCGCGGGCGTCGCGGCCGGCTGCGAGCCGCACCGGCTCTGCACGTACCTGTTCGAGCTCGCGCAGGCGGTGACCGCCTTCTACGAACGGTGCCCCGTGCTCAAGGCGCCCGAACCCGTGCGGGGCAACCGGATCGCGCTGTGCGCGCTGACCGCCTCGACGCTGGCGACCGGCCTCGGCCTGCTCGGGATCGCGGCTCCTCCACAGCTCTGAGCCCTCGCTCTTGCCGCCCTTTCCGCGACGGTACGGCGGCCCTTACGGCGTCGGACCCCCGGTGTGCAGCTCTCCCGGGCGCCACAACCCGCTGCATACACGCTGATCAATGCCCGCGTTTGCGGCCTTTGCCCCATAGACGTTGCGCGATCCACCCCCAGTTTGATCTTCAAAATGCAGGTGGATCGCGCAACATCGATGCCGGAGGGGCGCAGAAGGAATCGATCACCGTCTCAACACCGGCGGCGCCGGACCGGACCACCCGGACCCCGCACCCGACAGCCGCACAGACGAGGCATCGATCGGCGCCTCAACGCTGACGGCAGCAGACCGGACCGCCCGAACCCACACTCGGCGCCGCACAGACATTGGCCAATGCCCGGATTTGCGGCTTCCACCCCTGGACACCGCACCCCTGCCATGCGGACATTGATCGCACTCGGCGCCAGCCGTGCTCGGCGTCAGCAGCGAACCATCGATGTCGGAACAGCACGTGAAGCATTGATCAGCGTCTCGACGCCAGCGACGCCAGACCCGACCACCCGGACACCACACCCAGCACCACACAAACATTGGTCAATGCCCGGACTTACGACTTCCGCCCCCTGGACGCCACACCCGTCGCCCCGACGCCGACGACACCAGACCCGACCACCCAGACACCACACCCAGCACCACACAAACATTGGTCAATGCCCGGGTTTGTGGCTTCTGCCCCTGGACGCCGCACCCCGTTGTGCGGACACTGACCGCACCGGTGTCAGTCGTGCTCGGTGTCAGCAGCGCGCGATGTCAGCCGCACGGGATCAGTCGCGGTCGGCGTCGGCGAGGTCGCTTTCGCGCGGAAGGCCCGGGTCGGCGTCGCACGATTCGGCAGACACGGCGCCGATGGCCGTCACGTCGGACGCCGCGCCGGAGGCCAGGTCAGACCCGTCGGCCGAGTCGGGTGTCGCGCCGGCCGCGGGTGCCGGCCCGTCGGCAGGGACGGTCCGGGCTGCGGCGGCATCAGCCCCCTGCGCCGGGACGGCTGCCCGGTGGACGTCGACATCGCCCGCCGCCCGGTCACCGGCATCACCGACCGCCGGAACGTCCGCGCCTCCCGCCACCCGGACGTCGACATGACCGACCGCCCGGACCTCGGCATCACCCACGAACCGGACGTCGGCGTCACCAACCGCCTCGGCAGAGGTGGCGTTCTGGTCGGCGATGTCGTCGGGCGCCGGCTTCGAGACGGCGGCGCACGGCGAGGCTTGGTCGGCGGGGCCGGGCTGCGACGGGACGGCAGGCGTGACGCTGGCGGCGGGCGTGGTGCCGGCCGCGGCGAGCGTGACGCCGGCGGCGGTGGACTGGAGGGCGGCCGCCTCGCCGCGCCACGGGCGGCCGAGGCGGGCGTGGCGGTGGCGGTCGGCGGCGCGGGCGGCGCGGTAGAGCCGGACGTACAGCGCGGGGGCGGCCCTGATGAGCAGCACCGCCGCGGCGAGGACGACCTGCCGGTGCCGGAGCGCGGACCAGGCGTCGCGGGGGCGCAGGCCGCGGCGGGCGGCGCCGACCGCGTCCCAGGCGTCGGCGGACAGCTCCCCCGCCGACGAGCGGGCCGCGGCGCCCGCGACCGCGAGGGCGCCGGCCCTGAGGCGGAAGTGCTGCCGGGCGGCGGGCGAGCCGGCGCCGTCGAGGACGAACAGGGCCTCGTCGACGGCGGCGGCGCGCTCGGCGGTGCGCGGGTTGAAGCGGGACACGGGGCGGCTCAGGTGGAAGTACGCGGGGCCGGCGACGAACGCGACCGTCCGCGCCCGCAGCAGCAGCCAGGCCATGACGGCGACGTCCTCGTGGCGCGGCCCGTGCGGGAAGGCGAGCCCGTCGAGCAGGTCCCGGCGGACGAGCTTGTTCGTCACGCCGGAGCGGATGCGGCGGAAGAGGAACTCCTCGACGGCCTGCGGGCCGGTCCACACCGTGGCGGTGTCGCGGGGCGGCAGCGGCGGGCCGGTGACGCCGTCCTCGGTGACGGGCACCGTGCCGGCCACGACGATGTCGGCGCGGTCCTCGTCGCCGAGGACGGCCGAGGTGAGCGAGGCGAGCAGCTCCGGGTCGACCCAGTCGTCGCCGCCGACGAACCAGACGTACTCGCCGGTCGCCGCGGCCAGGCCCGTGTTGCGGGCCGCGGCCAGCCCGCGCGGGGCGTCGTGCCGCAGCACCCGCACCGGGAACGGTGCGCCGGCGGGCACCGGCCCCAGCTCGTCGGTGTCGTCGACGACGACCAGGTCGACGGTGACGCCGTCGGGCACCCGGGTCGCGAGCAGTGAAGGCAGGGCGCGAGCGGTCCTGCAGACGGGCATGATGACGCTGACCGTGACACTCATCGCCTGGTCACCTCCACTTCGGTCAACGATCCAGCCGCGGGGTGCGACGCGCGCGGGACCGGGGCGGGGATCGCGCCCAGGGCGGTGGCGTAGGCCTCCGCGAGCGCGGCGGCCTGCGCCTGGGGCGTGTGCCGGGCGGCGAACGCCTCCTGCAGCCGCGGCCGTGACGGCCGCCCGGTGGCGAGGACGGTGCCGAGCTCGGCGGCGACGGCCTCGGCGGTGCCGAGGTCCGGGTCGAGGCCGATGGAGTCCAGGGCGGGGATGCTGCGGGCGACCAGCGGCAGCCCGGCCGCGGCCGCCTCCAGCAGCGGCAGCGGGCAGCTGTCCCAGGCGGCCGTGTGCAGGTACGCGTCGGCGGCGGCGAGATGGTTGCGCACCTCCGCCGGTGACCGCCAGCCGGTGACCCGGACGCCGGCGGCGCGCAGGGCGGCCTCGCCGCGCGGGTCGCCGCCGCCGACCCACGTCCAGGTGACCCCCGGCGGGTCGGGCAGCAGGGCCTTGACCCGCAGGAGGAAGTCGAAGTCCTTCTGCGCGCCGACCCGGCCGACGGTGACGACCGACCCCGTGTGCCGGGTGCGGTCCGGGCGGGCGGGGCGGGCGCGGGTCGTGTTGGGCACGACGACGGCGGGGATGCCGAGCTCGGTGGCGAGGCCGGCCTCGCGCGGGCTGACGCAGACGGCGAGGTCGGTCGAGGCGGCGACGGCCCGCTCCGCGCCGCGCAGCAGGCGCAGCGCGACGGCCGGCAGGTCGGTGCGTTCGAAGCCGAAGCAGTGCGGCGTGTAGAGGATCGCGGGCCCGGTCGCGGACCGGGCGACCGCCGGGATCACGGTGCGCCCGACGAGGCCGGCCCGGCCGCCGTGCAGGTGCACGACGCGGGGCGCGACGGCGGGCAGGGTCTCGCGCAGCGCCCGGCCGAGGGAGACCAGGCCACCGCTCAGGCCGCCGCCGGCGTCGCGGCTGCCGGCGAACAGGTCCTCGAACCGGACCGGCAGGTCGGGGGCCGCCGTGCGGGCGCGGCCTCGACCGGCTCTGCCGGCCCTGCCGCGGAAGAGCAGGTGGTGCTCGAACTGGGGCGTGGAGCGGACGAACTCGACGATCGCGGCGGCCGTGCCGCCGCTCATCGACTCGGTGACGTGCAGGATCCTCGGGGTCTCTCGCCGCATGGCAACCTCCCGTTCAGCCGTGCACGGAGAGTATCAGTCAAACCACGCTATGTAGGCGCAAATCGGGCACGCCGCGCGATCAACTGGAGAGCGCTCTCCACTCGCGCCTTAAGTTCCGCTGAGCTGCGCCCGGAATGTGCGCTTTCGCACCCGCAGAGCGTCGCCACGTATTGACGGACCGGCCACACGGGCGCAACATTTGGGAGAGCGCTCTCCAACGGGCGCTTCCCCGCCACCCGGTACCACCGCCGGCACCGGCGACGCGCGCGACCGCCTCACGCGCGTCAGGCACCACCGGACCGGCGACGGCGCCCGCCCACACCCTGGGAGCTCGATGAGTACACGACCGAGTACGAGACGGCTCAGAAGAATCCTGGCCCCCATCGGGGTCACCACCGCGGTGGTCGCATCGATGGTTGTCGGCGCGTTCCAGCTGACCGCCGCCGACGCCGCCGACGCCACCCTGCTCTCGCTCAACAAGCCCTCGCTCGCCTCCTCGCAGGAGCTCGGTGAGTCGCCGCCGGCCGGCGCGTTCGACAACAACCCGAGCACCCGCTGGGGCAGCCAGTGGAGCGACCCGCAGTGGCTGCGCGTCGACCTCGGCGCCACCGCCACCATCACGCAGGTCGTCCTGCAGTGGGAGAACGCCTACGGCAAGGCGTTCCAGATCCAGACCTCGCCCGACGGCAACGCCTGGACGAGCATCTACAGCACCACCACCGGCACCGGCGGCACGCAGACGCTCAACGTCAACGGCTCCGGCCGCTACGTGCGGATGTACGGCACGCAGCGCGGCACCGGCTACGGCTACTCGCTGTGGGAGTTCAAGGTCTACGGCACGTCCACCGGCACCCCGCCGCCGACCAGCGGCCCCGGCTGGGTCGACGCGCCCAACCCGGTCACCGGCGTGACCCCGTCGACGGCGACCCCGCCGGCGACGAACCCGCCGACGACGCACCACGAGTTCCAGGCGAACTGCTCGGTGAGCCGCAGCAACCTCAACGACGACCCGATCGTGTTCTTCGGCCTGCCGGGCGCGTCGCACTCGCACACGTTCATGGGCAACACCACCACCAACGCCAACACGACCCTGTCCTCGCTGCAGGCCGGCGGCACCGCCTGCATCACGCCGGGCGACAAGACCGCCTACTGGATGCCGACCCTGCTCAACAACGGCGTCGCCGTGCAGCCCGTCGGCCGCCAGGTCATCTACTACAAGAGCGGCGTCCTCGACTGGCGCAGCGTCCGGCCGATGCCGGCCGGTCTGCGGTACGTCGTGGGCAGCCCGTCCTCCACGCTCGACCAGTTCAAGAACCACCCGGGCGCGGTCGAGGGCTTCGAGTGCGGTGACCTGACCCGCCAGTGGGACATCCCCGCCAACTGTGTCGCGGGCAGCCAGCTCAACGTCCGGTTCCAGGCCCCCAGCTGCTGGGACGGCCTGCACCTGGACTCGCCCGACCACAAGGCGCACATGGCCTACCCGGTCGTGGGTGTCTGCCCGTCGTCGCACCCGGTCGCCGTCAACATGATCGAGTTCAAGATGGCGTGGCCGGTCAGCGGCAACATGGCGAACGTGGCGTTCTCCAGCGGCCGCGGCTACTCGTTCCACTACGACGTGTACAACGCCTGGGACCCGCCGACCCTGGCCGCACTGACCACCCACTGCATCAACGGTGGTCTGCAGTGCGACCCGCGCGGCTTCGACCAGTACAAGCCGGAGCGCGGCGCGGCGCTCAACGAGAACTACATGCTGCCGTAACGCACGAACACCGGTCGGCGCCCCGTTCCCGTCATGGCGGGGCGCCGATCGCTGTCTATGTGACCAGCGTCGGAACGCGTAGAGTCCCGGCCGTGGGGCAGCATGTCGACAGGGTCGTGGCACCGGCCGCCCTGGGACGTGCGGTGCTGCTCGCCCGGGCCGCCGCCACGCTCACCGCCGGCGCCGTCGGGGTCCGTCTCGTCGCCGACCCCCGCCCGCTCCTCGCCGCCCTGGCCGTCGTCGCCGGCACCACCGCCGCCGGGCTCGCCGTGCTCTCCCGCCACCCGCACGTCGCGGGCCACCCGGTCCCCGTCCTCGCCGCCGACGCGCTCACGGTCGCCGGTGTGCTCGCCCTCGACGGCGGCGGGGTCGTCTTCCACTGCGGCGCCATCGGCGCGTCCGCCCTCGCCGGGGTCCTCGCCGGCATGCGCGCGCTGCCGCTCGCCGCCGGCTACACCGCGCTCGGCTACACCGTCGCCGCCGCGGTCCTGCCCGCCGGCGCCGACCCGGAGCTCGCCGGCTTCATGCTCACGTTCCCGATCGGCTGCGTCCTCGCCACCGCCGGCGCCGCCGTCGCGACCGCCGCCCTGCGCCGCCACATGGAGCTGTCGGTGCGGGTCGTCGCCTCCGCACAACGTACCGCCGCCGCGTCGGAACGCGCCCGCCTCGCCCGGGAGCTGCACGACTCCGTCACCAAGACGCTGCGCGGGGTGAGCTTCGCCGCGCTCGCGCTGCCCCAGTCCCTGCGCCGCCACCCAGACCTCGCCGAGCAACTCGCCGGCACCGTCTCCCGCGGCGCGGAGGTGGCCGCCCAGGAGGCCCGCGAGCTCGTCGACGGCCTGCGCCTGGACACCCTCGACGGCGACTTCGCCGGCACCGTCCAGGCGATCTGCCGGCGTTGGTCGCAGGTGTACGGCATCCCGGTGCGACTCGTCACCGCACCCGTCGACCCGCCGGTCGCGGTCCGCTACGAGCTGTGCCGCATCCTCCAGGAGGCCCTGCAGAACGTCGCCCGGCACGCGTCGGCGGCCGGGACCACCGTCAGCCTGCACCAGGGTCGCCGGCACCTGCTCCTGCGCATCCACGACGACGGCCGCGGGTTCGGGCTGCCCGCCGACCTCTCCGAGCTGCGCACCGCACAGCACTTCGGGCTGATCGGCATGTACGAGCGGGCGAGCACCATCCAGGGGAGCCTGCACGTCGCGTCCGCCCCCGGCCGCGGCACGACCGTCGAGGTGACGGTGCCGGCATGATCGAGGTCCTGATCGTCGACGACAACCCGATCGTCCGGGCGGCGCTGCGCGGGTACCTGGACGGCCTCGACGGCGTCCGGGTCGTCGCCGAGGCCGCGGACGGGCGCGAGGCCGTCACGCAGGCACAGGCGCACCGCCCGGCCGTGACGCTCCTCGACCACCGGATGCCGGTCGCCGACGGGCTGTCCGCGCTCGCCGAGCTGAGCCGGCTCAGCGGCGTCCTCGTCATCACCAGCGACGCCGACCCCGACCTCATCGGGCGGATGCTGCGCGGCGGCGCCCGCGGGTACCTGGTGCACGGCGCGTTCGACCCCGACGAGCTGCGCCGGGCCGTGCTCGCCGTCGCCGCCGGGCACGGGTGGCTGTCCCCGGTCGCGGCGGCCGTCGCGACGGCGACCGTCCGGGCGCAGGCGTCGCGGGAGGAGCTGGCGGAGCGGCAGGAGGAGACGCTCGGCCGGTACCGGCTGACCCGCCGCGAACGGGACGTCCTGGACCTCCTCGCGGAGGGGCTGTCGAACGCGGCGATCGCGCACCGGCTGCTGCTGACCGAGAAGACGGTGAAGAACCACCTCCACCACATCTTCGCGAAGCTGCACGTCCGCGGCCGCATGGAGGCGGTCCTGCTGTGGACCGGCCGCCGATGACCGACCCGTCTCCCGCTGCTTCCGCCGGGTCCTTTGTGGATGGTGCGCGGCGGGAGTGGGTGCGGCGGGCCGGCTGGGTGGCCCTCGCCGTCGCGGTCGTCGCCACGGCGACGGTCGTGCCGCCGCTGGTGCTGCCGGACGGTCGCGGCCACCCGCCGGCCGCGACCGCCTCGACACCCCCGCCGGGCGGGCCTTCGCCGGCGCCGGTCCCGCCGACGCCGACCCTCACCGCGCCCGCCCCGGCGACGCCGCTCTCGGCGCTGCCACGCACCTCGGCGCCCGCCCCGGGGGCCTCGCCGTCCCGTACACCTGCCGGGTCCTCGACCTTCGCGGCGATCAGCCTGCATGCGGCCGACGCGGCCAACCTGCGCAACGGCGCCCGCGTCATCGAGTGCCCGACCTGCGTGGGCGGCAGCCGGGTCGGCTACATCGGCGGACCGAACACCCTCGCCATCCGCGTCACCGGCGTCGCCGCGGCGGGCGAACGGACGATGACCGTCACGTACGAGACCGCCGAGACCCGCACGCTCCGCGTCGCCGTCAACGACGGCCCCACCCAGTCACTCACGCTGAGCGGCGCCGGCGACTGGCGCATCCCCGCCACCGTGACGCTGCGCGTGCACCTGCCGGCCGGCACCAGCTGGATCCGGTTCTTCAACGACGAGGGCCCGGCCCCCGACGTCAACCAGATCCAGCTGCACTGACGACCCCGCCGATGCCGTGCCCACACCCGCTCGGCGGGGTTGTGGGCGGGTGCCCGCCGGACGGTGCACGGCAGCAGGCTGAGGCCCGCCCACCGGTGGGGAGGCGCCCGGCCGCACCGCGGCGACGAACCACACCGGTGGGCGCTCGTGGTCACGGCATCAGAACGTCCCGGCCGTGTTGCACTTGGCCTTCTGGACGATGCAGTTCTTCACCCGGTGGCCCTGTGCCGCGTTGTCCCAGGCGAGGAACGCGTCACCGTGGAACGACGACGCCATCCCCGACGACAGCGTGAACCCGTCGATCGACCCGGGCGTCGGGTAGGCGATGACGAACGACACCGACGGGATCGCCACCGGGAACGCGCCGCCGCACTTGCCGTCGTACGTGTAGGCGACGTGCCCCTTGTGCGTCGGGCTGTCCAGGTGGGCGCCGTCCCAGCAGTCCTGGAACACGAGCTGGAACAGCAGTGAGGCGCCCGGCGCGCACCGCGGCCAGTTGCCGTCGGCGCTGCGGCCGATCTCGCCGCCGGGGCCCGCGCAGTAGAACTGGTTGACGGTGCCGGCCGGGGTCGGCGCCTGCAGCTTCGCGTCGCCGGCGATCATCCGGAAGCCCTGCGGGAACGGCACCGTCTTGCTGGAGTCCGTGAGCCTGGAGCCGTAGTACACGACGACGGCCTTCGGCTCGACCGGCTGGCCGTGCTCGTACAGCGTGGGCACCCAGTACGCGGAGAGGTCCGGCGCCGGCGCGCAACTGGTGCCGGCGTTGGCCAGCAGCGTGTCGGCGGTGCTGTTGGCGTCGGTGCTCCGGTTGCCGATGAAGCTGTGCATGTGCGACGCGCCCGGCAGGCCGGGGAAGACGATCGGGTCGTCCTTGCGGGAGTGGCTGTACGTGCAGGACGCGTTGAACTCCGGGACCCGGACGGCGCCGGCGGGCGCGGGGTCCATGGGCATCGCGTTGAACGCGGCGAGCTGCGCGCCCCACTTCGCCTGGTCGACGTCGACCCAGCCGGTCGCCGCCGGGCTGCTGCTGCTCGACGTGGCCGCGGTGAACGAGAACCAGTTGATGTTCACGAAGTCGCCGCCCGCGCCGCTGCGCAGGACCGCGAACACCGGCTGCGGGCCGGCGGTGGCGTGGGTGCCGGTCGCGGACAGCGTCGTCCACGCCTGCCAGCCGCCGGTCGCCGCGATCGGGAACTGCGCCAGCAGCGGCCCGGTCAGCGAACCTGTCCGCAGCTCGACGGTGCCGTTGCCGACGGCGGAGGCGACCCTGGCCGCGGCGGTGACGGCACCGGCGGGGCCGAGGTCGACGCCGTCGAACCGCATCCAGTCGCCGTTGGCGAGATACGCGACGTTCTGGCCGCCGCCGGTGTCGACGGTGGTCTCCACCTGTACCCCGGACTGCGCGGCGAACGACTCGGCCTGCACGACGAGCGGGGTGGCGGCGTCGGCCATGTTGACGGCGGTGACGGTGACGGCGGCGAGCACGACGGCGATGACGCCGGCCGCGCGCCTGAGTCTTGACATGAGGCTCCTCCTGGCGGGGAAGGGGGATTGACCGCTTTCCACGCTAGGACCGGCACGACCGCGGCACCTGAGCCCGAAGACCCATTTTCGGGGTCCCAAATTTCGTTCTTTCGGTCAGGTGCGCAGGTACTTGAGAACGGCAAGGACGCGGCGGTGGCCGTCGTCGGGGCCGGGCAGGTCGAGCTTGGCGAAGATGTTGCCGATGTGCTTGGCGACGGCGGCGTCGCCGACGTGCAGCGCGCGGGCGATCCACGCGTTGGACCGGCCCTCCGCCATCAGCCCCAGCACCTCGCGCTCCCGCGGGGTGAGCCGTGCCAGGGGGTCGGCGGCGCGCTGCCGCGTCAGCAGCTGCCGCACGACGTCAGGGTCGATGACGGTCTCGCCCGCCGCGACCCGCGTGACCGCGTCGGCGAACTCGGTGATGTCCCCGACGCGGTCCTTCAGCAGGTACCCGACGCCGGCCCGCCCGGCGGGCGCGAGCAGTTCCGCGGCGTAGGCGGTCGCGGTGTACTGCGACAGCACCAGCACCGCCGGCTGCGGGTCGTCCTCCCGCAGCGTGAGCGCCGCGCGGAGGCCCTCGTCGGTGTGCGTCGGCGGCATCCGTACATCGGTGATGACGAGATCCGGTCGGTGTTCCCGCGCGGCGCCGAGCAGCGCCTCGGCGTCACCGACGGCGGCCGCGACCGTGTGGCCGAACCGTTCGAGCAGGCTGGCGAGGCCCTCCCGCAGCAGCACCGCGTCGTCGGCGAGCACGATCTTCATGCCGGCCGACCTTAGGTCAGGCCGCACGGCAGGTCCACCCGCAGCGTCGTCGGACCTCCCGCCGGGCTGGTGACCGTGAACGTGCCGTCCATGACCGCCGTCCGGTCGGCGAGGCCGCGCAGCCCGGTGCCGGTGGCGGGGTCGGCGCCGCCGCGGCCGTCATCGGTGACCGTCAACGTGAGGACGTACCGCGTGATCCGGGCGCTGACCGTGATCCTGGACGCGCCGGCGTGGCGGACCGCGTTGGTCAGCGCCTCGCACACGACGAAGTACGCCGTGGTCTCCACCGCCGCCGGCAGCCGCCGGTCCAGGGGCAGGTCGATGACGACGGGCACCTGGCAGCGTTCGGCGAGCTCCCCGACGGCGGCCGGCAGGCCCAGGTCCGTGAGCACCTGCGGGTGGATGCCGTGGATCAGCTCCCGGATCGACGCCAGCGCCTGCCGCGCCTGCCGTTGCGCGTCCTCGAGCAGGTGGGCCGCCTTGCCGTCGCCGGCCTCCAGCCGCGCCAGCCCGAGCGTCATCGCGAGCAGCACCAGGTGCTGCTGGGCGCCGTCGTGCAGGTCCCGCTCGATCCTGCGGCGCTCCGCCTCGAACGCGTCGACCAGCCTCTTCTGTGACTGGGACAGCTCCTCGACCCTGCGGTTGAGCTCGGCGTCGCGCGGCGCGAGCAGCCACCGGGCGAACGCGGCCTGCGTCGCGGCGACGGCGCTCAACGCGTACAGCCCGACCGCCGTCGCCGGCACCGCGAACGCCGTCGCCGCCAGCGCCTCCCCACGGGTGTCGACGACCAGGTCGCCGAACTGGAACGGCACCCCCGCCTGCACGAACACCGGCGCCGCGGCCACGATCAGGCAGTCGGCGAGCAGGCCGAGGCTGACCAGGTCGACGAGCAGCAGTACCGACGCCAGCGCCAGGACGTAGCCGAGCTCCCGCCACGTCGCGCCCTCACCCAGCCGCGACCGGAACCACCCACCGCGCCCCGGCTTCGGCACCGGATGCGGGCTGGGCACCGGCACCCGGTCCAGGATCCGCAGCCGCCGCCGCTCCAGCGCCCCGACCGGCAACCCCAGGAACACCACGGCCGGCGGGAACAGGATGCCGGCGATGAGCGCCATCAGCAGACCCACCGCGACGACGACGCTGCCCAGCAGGTACAGCAGACACCGCAGCGGCCAGCCCGACAGCAGGAACCGGTGCGGTGCCCTCGCCATCGCCTGCCACACACCGCTCACGGCACCGACCATACGGACGCCACCGGCACCGTTCAGTAGACCTGGCTCCACCATTTTTTGTCGTACCTGGTGGATAGTCTGGCGGCGTGAATCGGACGGATCGGTTATATGCGCTGGTCGAGGAGCTGCGCGCGGTGGCGCCCCGCCCCCGCAGCTCCCGCTGGCTCGCCACCCGGTTCGAGGTCTCCACCCGCACCATCGAGCGCGACATCAGCGCCCTGCAGCAGTCCGGCGTCCCGATCTGGGTCTCCCTCGGCCGCACCGGCGGCTATGCCCTCGACCGCACCCACACCCTCCCGCCGCTCAACATGACCCCAGCCGAGGCGGTCGCGATCGCCGTGGCCCTGCACCGCCTTCACGGCACCCCCTTCCACGCCCCGGCCCGCACCGCCCTGCACAAGCTCCTCGCCGTCATGTCCCCCGCCGACGTCCACCGCGCCACCGAGCTCGCCGCCCGCATCCACCTCGTCGACGGCGCCGACCCCGGCCCGGCCCCCGTCTCCCCCGCGGTCGTCGAAGCCTTCACCACCGGCCGCGTCCTCGACATCGCCTATGCCGACCGCTTCGGCACCACCACCCGCCGCCACATCGAGCCCGTCGGCTATCTCGGCGGCCCCACCGGCTGGTATCTGCTGGCCTGGTGCCGCCTCCGCGACGCGGTCCGCTCGTTCCGCGTCGACCGCATCCACGACGTCACCCCCACCCCCGAGCTCACCACCCCCCGCCCCCTGCCACCCAACGCCCTCGACATCCCCGGCAAGCTCATCACCCGGATCGCCATCGCCGCCTGACCCCACTCCCGCCCGACGGTTGCTTGTCCGCGTGCGCCGATCCTTTGGGTAGCAGGTCAGGCCAGCGCGGAGGTGGGTTTCTTTCCGCCCGGCTGGGGTCCGGGCGCCAGGTGGCGTGGTTGCGGTGATGTCTCCGGCCGCCGTCCTCGCATGGTCCAGCGCCGTCGGGGGCGTCGTTCGGTGCTTCAACACCGTCGTCGGCTTTCACAACCCACCACATCCCACTGACCGCCGACGCCACACCCGCCGCCGTGGGCTTCACAACCGGCGCAACCCACGTGGCCGCGGATTTGGCCTCCGCCGTCGCGGCTTCCCTGTGGGGCGATCGGGGCCGTGGTCGGCGTGATCGAAGTCGCCCGGTGGCCGCCCGGACGGCCAGAGCTGTCCTTCGATCACGGTGGCAGCCGCCCCTCGCAGTCACCGTCCGCGCCGTGGTCGCGGTGGCGCTCCCCCGACACCGTTCTCGCATGGTCCTGCGCCGTCGGGGGGCGTCGTTCGGTGCTTCTACACCGTCGTTGGCTTTCACAACCCACCCACCTCACACCGACCACCGATGACGCACTCGCCGCCGTGGTTCAAAACCGGTGCAACGCACCTGACCGCAGAGTTGGCCTCCGCCGTCGCGATTCCCTGCAGTCGTAGCCGTGGTTGGCGTGATCGAAGTCGCCCGGTGGCCGCCCGGACGGCCAGAGCTGTCCTTCGATCACGGTGACGGTCGGCCCTCGCAGGCACCGTCCGCGCCGTGGTCGCAGAGATGTGGCCCCGGCCGCCGTCCCCACATCCCCGTGAAGCGATCGGGGCCGTGGTTGGCGTGATCGAAGTCGCGGGGTGGCTGTCCGGGCGGCCAAGGCCGACCTTTGATCACGGTGGGGGGTGTGGGTGGCGGGCTCGGTGGTTGTGAGGGTGGGGGGAAATGCCGACAGGACGGTGTCGTGGGAGGGGGTGAAGGTGGTGGGCAAGTGGTCGGGCGGGAGGACGCGCGGCTCGGAGACGACGGTGTTGAGGAGTGAAATGAACGGCATTGGGTGGTTTCAGGTCGGGGTCAGTGATGCGGCGGTGGCGCGGCGGTTCTACGGGGAGTTGTTCGGGTGGACGTTCGGCGGGGACGGGGCGTACCAGATGATCACGACGCCGGACGAGGGGTCGGTCATGGGTGGGTTGGCGGTGGGGCAGCCGGGGCATGCGATCTTCTTCGTCGTCGTCGAGGACGTGCCGGGGGTGTGTGAGCGGGTCGAGGCGGCCGGGGGGAAGGTGCTCGTGCAGCCGACGCGGATCGAGGACGGGCCGGTGTTCGCCAACGTCACCGATCCGGAGGGCAACCACTTCGGGGTCTTCCAGCCGCGGGGGTAGTGCGGCCGCGACGCCGGCGGGGGGCACGCAAGGGCCCCCGCCGGCACGGTCTGGAAGCAGACTGGGTGGCCGAATTGTCCAATATGTGGAATCAGTCGCAGATGACGGCTGTGTATCATCGCCCGGGTGAAGGTATGCGTCGTGGGCACCGGTTACGTCGGCCTCACCACCGGCATCTGCCTGGCCTATCTCGGGCACGAGGTCACCTGCGTCGACCTCAGCCAGGAGAAGGTCGACCTGCTGCGGGCGGGGCGTTCACCGATCTACGAGCCGTTCCTCGACGAGCTCATGCACGAGGCCGCGCACAACCTGACGTTCACCACCGACTACGCCGAGGGTGTCCCGGGCGCCGAGGTCGTGTTCGTCGCGGTGCAGACACCGTCGCTGCCGGACGGGCAGCCTGACCTGCGGTTCCTGCGGATGGCTGCGGAGAGCATCGGCAAGACCATCGACGGCGAGTTCACCGTCGTGGTCAACAAGTCGACGGTGCCGATCGGCAGCGGGAACTGGGTCGAGTCGATCCTGCGGGAGTCGTTCGAGGAGTTCCACTCGCGGCGGGCCGCGGGCGAGTTCGCGGTGGCGTCCAACCCGGAGTTCCTGCGCGAGGGGTCGGCGATCCACGACACGCTGTTCCCGGACCGGATCGTCATCGGGTCGGACAACCCGCGCAGCCTCGACGTGCTCAACCGGCTCTACCGGGCGGTGCTCAACCAGTCGTTCACGGCGCCGACGTTCCTGCCGCGGCCCGAGGAGGTCGGCGCGGTCCCGCTCGTCTCGACGGACCTCGCCTCGGCGGAGCTCATCAAGTACGCGGCGAACGCGTTCCTCGCCCTGAAGATCAGCTACATCAACGAGATCGGCAAGCTGGCGAACAAGGTCGGCGCCGACATCAACCAGGTCGCGCGGGGCACCGGGCTCGACGCGCGGATCGGCTCGCGGTTCCTGCAGCCGGGTGTCGGCTGGGGCGGGTCGTGCTTCGGCAAGGACACCGCGGCGCTGATCGCGACGGCCGCCGAGTACAGCTACGACATGCCGATCGTGTCCGCCGCCCGCGAGGTCAACCAGCGCCAGCGCGAGGAGGCGGTCAACAAGCTCCTCGACGAACTGCGCATCCTCAAGGGCCGCAAGATCGGCCTGCTCGGCCTGGCGTTCAAGCCCAACACCGACGACCTGCGCGACTCCCCCGCGATCGACATCGCCAAGCTGATGATCGCCCGGGGCGCCCGCGTCAAGCTGCACGACCCGGTCGCCGCCGAGCGGTTCCGGGCCGAGGAGCCGGAGCTCGCCGCGAGCCTCTGCGAGAGCGTCGACGAGGTCTTCGACGACAGCGACGCCGTCGTGCTCGTCACCGAGTGGCCGCAGTACCTGGAGCTCGACTGGGGCAAGTACGTCGGCCTCATGCGCACCCCCGTCGTCCTCGACGGCCGTAACGTGCTCGACCCGCAGCGGCTGAGCCGGCTCGGCTACACGTACCTGACGATCGCCGGGCGACCCGTCGGCCTCTGAGAAAAAACGGGCGGCGGGAGAACCGCCGCCCGTCCGTACCCGCGAGGGCTAGGCGAACCCGACGACCCAGCGCTGCGCGAGGGTGCCGTTGCAGCGGTAGATCTGCATCGCGAGGCCGGCGGTCGCCGACCCGCCGGGCACGTCGACGCAGTAGCCCGTGTCACGGAACCCGACCCGCGACTGGATCTGCACCACGTTCGGCAGCGTCGAGCCGGTGTTGAACTCCTCGTTGCTGATCGCCACGCACGTCCCCTGCAGCAGCCGCGCGTTGTTGAACGCCCCGTCGAAGGCGTCGAAGCAGTACCCGCTGAGCTGGTTGAGGAAGCGGTACTTGGTGCCGCCGAGGCCGACCGTCTGCCACCCCTGCGCGATGCTGCCGGCGACGCACGGCTGCTGCACGATCGCCGCGAACTCCGCGGTCGACGCCGGCTGGAGGCACATCCCGTTGCCGACGTTCTTGATCGGCCGGAACACGCCCGCCGCCAGCGGCGCCGCCTTCTCCGCCGGGGCGGCCGCCGCCGGTGCCCCGCTCAGCACCAGCGTCATCCCCATCAGCGCCACGGTGGCGGCGAGACCACCGAGCACCTTCCGCAAACTGAGCCGCATGTCCGCTCTGCTCCCTTCGACAGTCCTTCCCGGCGGTACCCCGCCGGCCTGCCGAAAGCGTCGTCCCCGGCCCTGATCCGCCGTTGACGCGCCGCTGACGCGGCTCTGCAAAGCTGACGCGGCCTGCAAAGCTGACGCGGCCTGCAAAGCTGACGCGGCCCTGCAAAACCTGCGAAGCTGACGCGGCCCTGCGAAAAGGAAGGTCAGCGGGGTGGCGACTGGTACTTGACGCCGAGATGGGGACGGGCGATGGCCGCCACCGCGGTGTCGGCGCCGGGGTGCCAGCCAAGCCAGGCCTCGCGGCGGCCCTGGAGGCCGAGGCGCGGCGGGCGGGGCATCGGGACGGTGGTGCGCAGGTGGTACAGGTGGCCGCCGGCGGATGGGACGGCACGCAGCTCGTCGATGTCGAACCAGCCGACCGTCGCCTCGTGACGGCCGGACCGCAGGACGACGCCCCGGTCGGTCAGGGTGGTCGTGCCCGTCAGCCAGCCGAGCTCGGCGGCGACCAGCAGCAGCGCCAGCGCGGCCCAGAGCACGGCGAGGACCGTCCAGCCCCAGCGCAGGCCGAACGTGAGCGCCGACAGGAACGCGGGCAGGTCGTGGTCGCGGCTGTCGATCACCGCCACGGCGACGCTGAACGCGGTCATGAGGACGAGGAACGCCAGCACGAGCAGGCTGACCCGGTGGCTGCGGTGCAGCGCCCGGGCCCGCCGCAGCACGACCGGCGACATGATCAGAATCCGCCCTGGCGGCGGAGCCGTTCGAGGGTCTCCATCGCCTCGTCGGCGGAGGCCTGGAAGCGCTGCTCGGCCTCGGCGACCAGTTTGCTGGGGTCGCCGGTACCGTCGACGACACCCATCACGTCGTCGCCCAGGATCTCGCGCATGGCCTCCATCGTCTGGCGCCGCAGGTCCTCCAGGGCGCCCTGGGCGGCCCGGAGGGTCGCGTCGCCGAGGTCCTGCGCGGGGCTGCGCATCGCCCGCGGGTCGATGGTGATCCGGGAGAGCCCGGCGTCGCCGCGCGCCTCCGCGGTGACGAGGCCGTCGAGGGCCTCGCCATGGCCGACCATCGCCGCCGACCGGCGCTGGAAGTCCTCGACCTGCCACATCTGCCGCAGCGACTCCTCGACCAGCCGGTCGGGGTCCATGTTCGGGTCCACGTGCTGTTCCTATCTCATTTCGCCGGGCCGGGCAGCTCGCGCCGGGGCGCGACATACCCGTTGCCGCCGGTCAGCGGGGAGTGGTCGATCGTGATCACCTTGAAGTCGGCGCCCTTGACGCCGCCGGGCTGCGACTGGAAGGCCTTCGGCGGCGCCACGCCCGCGAGCAGGATGGCGGAGGCGTCCTTGTCCTCGCGATCCACTGCGGGCCGACCTTGGCGTTCGCGTTGACCATCCGGGACTTGACCACCTCGCGCGCGGTGGCCGCCTGTTTCCACTCGTCGCCGGCCTGCCAGATCGAGCCGGGGTTGGAGATGCCCAGGCCGACGGCGAGGCCCAGCCGGATGGCGCTGGACACGAACGGCGCCGCCCCGAACGACGAACCCAGCGCGAACCGCAGCCATCGACCCTCCCCGAATCGTCGTCGAAGATCCGGCTGTAGCGGAACCAGGTGGCGGCCGGACGCCTCGGACCTGGCTACACCACGGCGAGCATCAGGTCGTGTGTACGGCAGAACTCGAGCTGGTCGAGCAGCTCCGCGGCCTCGTCGGCGGCGTAGTCGTAGTCGCCGCGGTCGATCTCCGCCAGCACCTCGCGCATCCGCGAGACGACCGGCTCGATCGGCGTGTAGCACCAGCCGTCGACCGGCGACCCCGGCGCCCCGACGTTGCCCGCCTCGGGCGCGGTGCAGTTGGGCACGAACAGGTCGTGGTCCATCGCCACCGGCCAGTCGCGGTCGGCGTCGCCGAAGCACGTGCCGGCCGCCAGGATCGGCGCCGCCTCGTCGCCGGGCAGCCACCGCCACCCGACCCGCCCGTCGTCGTAGGTGAACTCGGCGACCCGCTCGTGCACAGCGACCCGGAACCGCCGGCTCAGCCCGATCGCGGCGAGCTCCAGCAGCCACGCGACCCCGTCCCCGCCGGTCGGGTCGCCCTCCAGGACGTCGGCGTCGGGGATCAGATCGAGGAGGCCCGGCCCGTACGAGGTCACCCGCACACCCTAAAACCGGCCGTCAACGGCACCCGCCGTCCAGGCGGATAGCGGTGCTCCGCGTGGGTAGGAGGCCTCGCCTGCGCGCACCGCTGCCAGTCACGCGAGTCCCGACCACAGAACGGAAACCCATGAGCACTCCCCCGGTCGCCGTCGTCACCGGCGCCTCCCAGGGCATCGGCGCGGCCGTCGCCGCCGCGTACCGCAAGCTCGGCTACGCCGTCGTCGCCACCTCCCGCTCGATCGGGCCGTCCGGCGACCCGCTGCTGCTGACCGTCGCCGGCGACATCGCCGACCCCGCCGTCGGCGCCCGCGTCGTCGAGGAGGCACTGCGCGCGTACGGCCGCGTCGACACCCTCGTCAACAACGCCGGCGTGTTCGTCGCCAAGCCGTTCACCGACTACACCGCCGCCGACTTCGACCTCATGACCGGCGTCAACCTGCGCGGGTTCTTCGACGTGACGCAGCGGGCGATCGCGGCGATGCTCACCCGGGGCGGCGGCCACGTCGTCAACATCACGGCCAGCATCGTCGACCAGCCCACCTCCGGGGCGCCGGCGGCGCTCGCCGCGCTCACCAAGGGCGGCCTCAACGCCGTCACGAAGTCCCTGGCCATCGAGTACGCGGCGCGCGGCATCCGGGTCAACGCCGTCTCGCCCGGCGTCATCCGCACCCCGATGCACCCGCCGGAGACCCACGACGCCCTCGCCGGTCTGTCCCCCGTCGGCCGCATCGGCGACCCCTCCGACATCGTCGACGCCATCCTGTACCTGGAGACCGCCGGCTTCGTAACTGGCGAGATCCTGCACGTCGACGGCGGCCAGAGCGCCGGCCACTGAAACGAGGTGACCTTCATGTCCGACGAAACCGTGCTCCGCGGCGTCCTGGACGGCTGGAAGTCCGCCGTGGACGCCCACGACCCCGACCGCGTCGCGACGCTCTTCACCGACGACGCGATCTTCCAGGGCGTGCACCCGTACGGTGTCGGCCCGGCCGCCGTCGTCGCGTACTACGCGCCGCAGCCGATCGGCCTCGCCGCCGCCTACGACCTCCGGGAGACCCGCCGCCTGTCCGACGACCTCGTCCTCGGCTACGCGGCGGTCGAGTTCACGTTCACCGACCGCGCTCCGGTACGCGGCTTCCTGGGCGTGCTCGTCCGCCGCTCCGGCGACACCTGGCGGATCGCGCACTACCAGTTCTCGCGCCTCGCCTGATACGTCAAAAACCCGACGTCCGGGCCGCCGCCGACAGCCGTCCTCGTTGCGACCTTCCGTTCAGGACCCCTCAGGGCCTGCGGGATACCGGTTCAACGAGGAGAAGCAATGCGTACTGCGGGAACATCGGCAACGCGGTGGCTCGGCGCGGGCCTGCTGGCGATCTCGGCGGCGGTGGCGGTGAGCGGCTCCCCCGCCGCCGCGGCCGGGACCTGCACCGGCACCAACCCCGCCGACGTGACGATCGCCGACCTGGCGACGGTGGAGAGCACGATCACCCTCGCCGGCTGCACGGGTAACGCGTCGGCCACGAGCACCGCCGAGGTCCACATCGTCCACACGTACCGCGGCGACCTGGTCGTGTCGCTCGTCGCGCCCGACGGCAGCGTGTACATCCTGAGCAACCGCCAAGGGGGCAGCGCCGACAACATCGACCAGACCTACACCCTGAACCTCTCCTCCGAGCCCCTCAACGGCACCTGGCGGCTGCGCGTGCAGGACGCCGCGAACGGCGACAACGGCTACATCAACACCTGGACCCTCAACCCCGTTCCGACGAACGGCACCACCTGCACCGCCACCAACCCCACCGACGTGTCCACCGCCGACCTGTCCACGGTCGAGAGCAGGGTGACCATCGCCGGCTGCGCGGGTAACGCGTCGGCCGCGAGCACCGCCGAGGTCCACATCGTCCACACGTACCGCGGCGACCTGGTCGTGTCGCTCGTCGCACCCGACGGCAGCGTGTACATCCTGAGCAACCGCCAAGGGGGCAGCGCCGACAACATCGACCAGACCTACACGCTCAACCTGTCCAGCGAGGCCCGCAACGGCACCTGGCGGCTGATCGTGCAGGACGCCGCCGCGTCCGACAGCGGCTACATCAACGTCTGGACCCTCTCCGTCTGACGCGCCGCCGGACGGGGCACTCCGGTGCCCCGTCCGTTCGCAGCATTGACAGCAATGATTCAGGAAGCTTTCCTTACAGAATCGCGGCCGACAGGCCGGTCCGGTTCCCGGGAAAGGGGGCACGCTGTGCGCCGGCTGACCACGGTCGCTCTCGCGACCTGCCTTTGTATCGCCCCGTTCGCTCCCTCCGCGGCCGCGGCCGGCGAGGTGAACCTGCTGGCGAACCCGGGGTTCGAGGCGGCTTCCACTCGATGGACCTGCGCGGCCGGCACGGCCACCACCTGGGGCGGGCACTCCGGCCAGTACGCGCTGACCGGCACCCCGACGCTCGCGTCGACCGCCGAGTGCGCGCAGGTCGTGCCGGTGCGGCCGGGTTCGTCGTACACCGTCTCCGGGTGGGTCCGCGGCGGGTACGCCTTCCTCGGCACCGAGTTCGGCGGGACCTGGTCGCCGCCGAGCGGCCAGTGGACCCGGCTGTCGGTCCCCTTCACCACCGGCCCGACGACCACGACCGTCCGGGTGTACGTGCACGGCTGGTACGCGCAGCCCGCCTTCGAGGCCGACGACCTCGTGCTCTCCGGACCGGACAGCACCAGCACCGTCCCGGCGCCCCCGACCGACCTGAGCCCGTCCGAGACCACCAGCCACTCGGTGCGGCTCACCTGGACCGGCTCGCCCGGCGCCAGCCAGTACCGCGTCTACGAGAACGGCGCGCTGCGGACCACCACCGGCTCCGAACCGTCCGTCACGCTGACCGGGCTCACCCCCGGCACCTCACACACGTACGCGGTGTCGGCGGTCACCACGGCCGGCGAGTCGGCCCTGTCGCAGCCCGTCACCACGAACACCATGCCCGCCCAGGCCGCCCCGCCGTACGCCCCCCGCTCGGTCGCCACCTCCACCCCCGCCCCGGGCCAGGTGTGGCTCGCCTGGGAAGCGGTCCAGCCCGCCACCGACGGCTACAACGTGTACCGCGACGGGGTGCGGATCGCCTGGAGCTACGGCCCGGCGTACCTCGTGACGAACGTACCGCCGGGCGCGCACACGTTCGAGGTGACCGCCCTGAACTCCGCCGGCGAATCCTCCCGCTCCCACCCGGTCACCGTCACCACCTGACCACCCGCGCTGACCAACCGCGCTGACCACCCGCGCTGACCACCCGCGCGGAAGCGCCGCCCCGGCCGGTTCGGCTCGGGGCGGCGTCCGGGCGCTACTGCGTGTCGCCGGGGCGGTCGACGATGGTCATCTTCGAGTAGATGACCTGGCGGTACACGTCGCCGCGGTGGCTGACGTGGTCGCCGTCGTCGCCGTGGCTCACGTGGTCCTTGACGGCGACCAGCCGCTCGCCGATGAACTGGTACGTCTGCTGGTCGAACAGCAGCTCCTGCGACAGGTAGCCCTCGATGATCCGGCCGAGCCCGACCGCCGGGCGCCCGTCGATGTTCACCGCGTCGGGGTTGATCGTCATCCCGGGCGCCTGCGCCAGGTGCCGGAAGATCGCCGCCTGTACGTTCGGCGGCACGACGTACTGGCCGATGAACGCGTCCAGCTCGATGCCCATCGAACCGGGTCCGGGCACGGCGTCCGGCACCTTGTCCGGGCGGGTCATCGACGTGATCGTCGACCACGCGATCCGGTCCCAGTACTCGCCGCCCTGCCCGCGCCTGGTCACCACGAGCCGGCCGTCCTTGTAACCCGCCCTGGTCTGCCCGTCGATGCTGTTCCACTCCTGGATCTTGCGGTTCTCGCCCATGCCGGTCTTGATCGGATCGTTCGGGTGCTCGTTCTCGTAGGCCGGCTTGTTGCGCAGTTCCAGCGTCTCGATGTACATGAACTGGTCGGGCCGCGGGTCCTTCCACGGCTTGCGCTCGGCCGTCCAGGCGGCGTTCTCCAGGTACTCGGCGGCGCTGGCCGGGCGGGCGAACGGCAGCACCCCCTTCGCCGGTGCGGCGTCCGGCACCGCCTGGTCGCCGCCTCCCCCCACCACCATGACCGCGGCGACGACGACCGCGGCGGCGGCCGCCACGACGACCCCGGCCGTGACGGCGAAGCGGTTCCGGCGGCTCATGCTGGTCACTCGCTGCTCCTTCGACGACATCCGCTGGTGGAGGGCCGCGCGGGCCCGGTTCTCGGCTGCCTGGCTGGGGACCTCGTCGCCCCCGAACGCCTCGCGCAGCGCGCCGATCTCGTCCATCACTCGCTCACCTCGATCTCGGCGCCGAGCGCCTGCCGCATCTCCTGACGCGCCCGGTGCAACCGGGACCTGGCCGTGCCGGCGGGGATACCGAGCGCCGCCGCGACCTCCTGCTGGCTGAGCCCCGCCCACGCCACGAGCAGCAGCACCGCCCGGACCGGCTCGGGCAGCCGTCGTAACGCCTCCGCGAGGCGGCCGCGCACAGCCGTCGCGTCGAGCCGCCCGGCGACGGCGTCGGCGTGGTCGCCCGTTTCCTGCGCGTCGACAGCCTTCGCGAGGGCCCTGTACCGCCGCGTCTCGGCCCGCGCATGGCGGGCGATGAGATTGGACGCGATGCCGTACAGCCACGGCCGCACCCCGGCACGCGCACTGTCGTACGTGTGCCGGCGGTCGAACGCCACCAGGAACGTCTCCGACGCCACGTCCTCGGCCAGGTCGGGACCGAGCCTCCGGGCCGCGTACGCGTAGATCTGCCGGTAGTGCTGGTCGAACACGGCAGTGAACCGCTCCGGCGCGTGTTTCGCCTGTTCAACGAGGTCGGCACCAGCGTCCTGCGCTGCGCCGGGCTGCGTCATCACGACCAAGCCCGCCTCCCCCACGTCGTCCACAGTTGCATCACACCTGTAGTTCGCCGGAGCCACGAAAAGTGTTCGGACGGTCCGCACAGGCACGCTCCACACGCCGGAAGTGTCGTACCCGGCCACTAGGCTGACCACCAAGAAGCTCAACGGAAGCGGTCGCCTTGCCAGCGAGCCATCGGTTCCGAACCCACCATTCAGAAACGAGCTCATCACGAGGGACGTGGAGCCCGGTCAACCAGATCGGCGGAGCACACAACCACCACACAACGGTCGATCACGGCCGATGTCAGCCGCTCACCACACATCTGCCCAACCGAAGAAAGGACGGCGCAGCCACGGCCTTGAGGGGGCGCGGATGGACCGCAGCTTCCCACGTGAAACCACAGACTCCACAAGAGCGCGGAGAAGAACATGCCCCCGCGAGCGCACCAGAACAGCAGCGCAAGCAGGGGTCGGCCCAAACCTGCCGAGCGCACAAGGCACCACACGAACCCAACAATCACGGTCGAACGCCAGCCACCCGGCACGCACCCGGCCAGCCACACGCACGAAGTCGGCGCCGCGACGGTCTTGAGGGGGCGCGGGTGGAGCACAGCTACCCCGGCGGGGAGCAACCGAAGGCTGCGCAAGGAACCCCGCCAACCGCTCGGCGAGCGGTCCCGGAGGGACCACGAGCAGGGTCCACCCCGGTCGGTGGGACGCACGAAGCACCACACGAACCGGACGATCGACATCGAAGGCCAACCACTCAACACCCATCCGGCCGGCCACACGCACGAAGTCGGCGCCGCGACGGTCTTGAGGGGGCGCGGGTGGAGCGCAGCTCCCCCGGCGGGGAGTAGCCGAAGGCTGCGCAAGAAACCCCGCCAACCGCTCAGCGAGCGGTCCCGGAGGGACCACGAGCAGGGTCCACCCCGGTCGGTGGGACGCACGAAGCACCACACGAACCGGACGATCGACATCGAAGGCCAACCACTCAACACCCATCCGGCCGGCCACACGCACGAAGTCGGCGCCGCGACGGTCTTGAGGGGGCGCGGGTGGAGCGCAGCTCCCCCGATGGGGAGCAGCCGAAGGCTGCGCGGGGAATCCCGCCGACCGCCGGCGAGCGGTCCCGGAGGGACCACGAGCAGGGTCCACCCAGGTCGGTGGGGCGGGCGGGACTCGAACCCGCGACCGAGGGATTATGAGTCCCCTGCTCTAACCCGCTGAGCTACCGCCCCGAGCGATGGCAAGCTTACCGACCTGCGCAAGCGGGACGCCGCCCGGAAAGGGTCCGGGCAGTAAAATGGCCCCGGTAAGGGGCCGTTTGGAGCTCCCGCGATAGGACTCGAACCTATAACCTGCCGGTTAACAGCCGGCTGCTCTGCCAATTGAGCTACGCGGGATTGCAGCGCTCAGACCCCCGGGAAACCCGGTGAATCAGGGCGACCGGCAAAGAGTACAGCACGCACCCCCGGGTCGCGCCAGCGGGTTGTGCGCGGCGCGGCGGAGACCATCCCATCGTGTGCCAGATCTCGGCAAACGGGTACATGATCGATGTGTCGGAACGAGGATGGACGGGTAACTCAGGACCAGGACGGCGCTGAAGACGCAACGATGACCGGGCGCCGCTCAGAAGGAGGTTCGTCGCTATGCGCGGCAAGCTACTGTTCCTCGGCGGACTGGCCGCGGGCTTCGTGCTCGGCGCCCGGGCTGGTCGGGAGAAGTACGAAGAGCTCAAGGCTACTGCCCTGAAGATCAAGGAGAGCCCGACGGTGCAGGAAGCCGCCGGGGTCGTCCAGGAGCAGGCGACGCGGCTCTACAGCGAGGGCAAGACCATGGTGACCGACAAGCTGGCCAACAGCCGGTTCGCCGAGAGCGATCTCGGGCAGCGGCTGATGGGCTCCTCGGAGACGACCACCACGCCGGCCATCGAGCGGGACGTGCTGGCGACCACGGGTCCGTCCAAGACGACCCCCAGCGGCGGCACCAGCTACTAAGAACGACAAGACACGAAAGGCCGGCCGCGAGGCCGGCCTTTCGCGTGTGCAGGGTCAGGACGAGGACGAGAACGCGGCGTCGAAGGCGGCCGCCGGGGCGTCGAACGCCAGCCGACGCACGAACGACAGGGCCTCGGGCGCGCCGATGAGGCGGTCCATGCCGGCGTCCTCCCATTCGATGGAGATCGGGCCGTTGTAGCCGATCGCGTTGAGCGCCCGGAAGCAGTCCTCCCACGGTACGTCGCCGTGGCCGGTCGAGACGAAGTCCCAGCCGCGGCGCATGTCGGCCCAGGGCAGGTGCGAGGCGAGCCGGCCGCGGCGCCCGTCGCCGGTGCGGACCTTCGCGTCCTTGCAGTCGACGTGGTAGATCCGGTCGGCGAAGTCGAAGATGAAGTTCACCGGGTCGAGCTCCTGCCACACGAAGTGCGACGGGTCCCAGTTGAGGCCGAACGCGGGCCGGTTGCCGATCGCCTCGAGGGTGCGCTTGGTGGTCCAGTAGTCGTAGGCGATCTCGCTGGGGTGCACCTCGTGCGCGAAGCGGACGCCGACCTCGTCGAAGACGTCGAGGATCGGGTTCCACCGGTCGGCGAAGTCCTGGTAGCCGTCCTCGATCATCTGCGGCGGCACGGGCGGGAACATGGCCAGGGTGTGCCAGATGGACGAGCCGGTGAAGCCGACCACCACGTCGACGCCGAGCTTGCGGGCGGCGCGGGCGGTGTCCGCGATCTCGGCGGCGGCCCGCTGGCGGACGCCTTCCGGTGACCCGTCGCCCCAGATGCGGGCGGGCAGGATGCCCTGGTGCCGCTGGTCGATCGGGTGGTCGCAGACGGCCTGGCCGACCAGGTGGTTGGAGATCGCGTAGACCTTCAGGTTGTGCTTGGCCAGGGTCTCCAGCTTGCGGTCCACGTAGGACTCGTCGGAGAGCGCCTTGTCGACCTCGAAGTGATCACCCCAGCAGGCGATCTCGAGGCCGTCGTAGCCCCATTCCGAGGCCAGCCGGCAGACCTCCTCGAAGGGCAGGTCGGCCCATTGGCCGGTAAACAGCGTGATCGGACGCGCCATGAGAGTTCCTCCGGTGTAACGGCGGTGATGAGGGCGCGAGGGAGAGACCTGAACAGAGGCCGATGAACGCAACCAGCGGCGCGGGTGGGTTGCGCCTCCCACCCGCACCTGTCCAAGGGCCGACCAGGTGCAACACCCAGTTTAGGAACCAGGCGATGCCAGTACAACAGCCAAAAATAGGCGACCCGTCCGCCCGGATCGCACCTGCCCGGCCACGGGGGGAGTCGGCGTCACCACCCGGGACGTTGTGCAGGTGCTGTGGTGCATCCGAGCGGACGGGGCCCGGACAGCGGGGCCGGTCGGCGTCGCGACCCCGCTACCCGTCTGTCCGGTCGCGGGAGGACCCGCGACCGAAGTTCAGGCGCTGAACACCGTGAATTCGTCGACGTCGAAGAGCGATCCGCTGCCGCCGCGGAACACCAGGCACAGCGTGGTCGACGCGTTCGGGACCAGGGCGACCGAGGCCGTGCGGAACGTGTCCCAGCTGCCCGTGTTGGCGACCGCGAGCGAGCCGAGCAGCGCGCCGGTCGCCGAGCCGGCCCGGATCTCGATCGTGCCGCCGGGGCCGGCCGAGGACCACTTGACGCGGACGCCGGCGGCGGTGGCCAGCGACAGTCCGGTGTACGCGGCCCAGTCGTTGTTGTCGATGAACCCGGCGGTCTGCCCACCGGTCGCGGGGGCGTGCCCGGCGACCTGCAGGCCGCTCATCGACGACCACGCCTCGCCCTGGCGGGTCGTGGCGGAGCGCGTCAGGGTGAGCTGGTCGAGGTCGAACAGGGAGCTGCCGGTGCCGCGGAAGACCAGGAACAACGAGGTGCTGGTGTTGGTCGCCAGCGGCGTGAACACGTCCCGGAAGGTCTCCCAGCTGCCGGTGTTGGCGATCGCGGCGCTGCCGAGCAGGGTGCCGGTGGTGCTTCCGGCGCGCAGTTCGACGGTACCGCCGGCGCCGGCCGACGACGAGCGCAGGGTGACGCCGGTGACGTTGGACAGGTTCACGCCGGTGAACGAGATCCAGTCGTTGTTGTCGATGTAGCCGGCGGTCTTGCCGCCGACGGCGGCCGCGTGGTTCGCGACCTGGACGCCGCCGGTCGCCGACCACGCCTCGGCCTGGTAGACGCTGCCGGACGGCTGGACCGGCGCCGCGCAGTTGCCGTCGACGCGCTTCGCCGTGTACCGGATGGCACCTAGCAGCAGGTTGCGGAAGTTGGCGTCGGCGTAGCTCTCCTCGGTGTGCCCGAAGCCGGTGTAGAACGACCGGCCGCTGTCGATGGTCTTGCACCAGGTGATCGGGTGGTCGCCGCTCATCGATCCACCCGAGTACGACGACTCGTTGAGCGAGGCCAGGACGTGCGCCGTGGCCCGCGGGTTGGTCTGGTAGTTGTACCACTCGTCGGTGCGGGTCCAGGTGGCGCCGAGGTGGGCCGTGGCCGGGTGGCTGCGGTCCTCGACGTTCACGATCGCCTGCTGGATCGCCGGGTGCGACGCGAACCAGGCACCGGCGAGCGTGCCGTAGAACGGCCAGCTGTACTCGGTGTCGGCCGCGGCGTGCACGCCGACGTACCCGCCGCCGCCACGGATGTAGGCCTCGAAGGCGGTCTGCTGGGCGTCGTTGAGCACGTCCCCGGTCGTCGACATGAAGACGACCGTCTGGTACTGGGCCAGGTTGGCGGCGGTGAACGCGGCGGCGTCCTCCGTGGCGGTGACGGTGAAGTTGTTGGTGGAGCCGAGCGACTGGACGGCGGCGATGCCGTTGGGGATCGACGAGTGGCGGAAGCCCGCGGTCTTCGAGAAGACCAGGACCTTGTACGGGGCGTCGGCGGCGCTGGCGGGCACCGGGTTCAGTGTGGCCGCGGCGAGCAGGCCCGCCGTAGCGGCGGCGAACCAGTTCCGGGCTGTGCTTCTGGGCATGACAGTTCCTTCACGATGGGCGTGAGCGCGCGCCGTCGCGCCGTCATGATGTCGTCTTCAGTTGTGCCCGTCCGCCGGCGCGGCACACGTGCCGCGCCGGCCCGACGGACCCTTCCCCGCCGGCTACCCTGCCGCGGGGCGCAACCGCGGCAAGGCCCTCGCTGCCGGCGAGGAAAAGCTTCGTTATGCGGGACTCATCCCCTGATCCCCAGGAGGTGCTCCATGGCGAGCTGGTCGAGGCGTTCGAAGGCCATCCCGCGGGCGGCCACCGCTTCGACGTCGATCTCCTCGGCCCGCAGCGCCGAGAGCGACTCCCCCGGCATCAGCGTCGGTACCGAGAGCTCGTCGACGCGGGCCGTCGCGAGTGCCGCCGACACCTCGGGGTCGTCACGGAACGCACGGACCTTGTCCTTGAGGATCAGGTAGTTGCGCATGCACGCCGCGGCGGTGACCCACACCCCCGCGGCGTCCTCGGTACGTGGTGGCTTGTAGTCGAAGTGGCGTGGTCCCGCGTAGGCCGTCGGGTAGCCGGAGCTGTTCTCCAGCACGTCGACGGTCCAGAAGGCGCCGCGGAGGTTGCCGGCGCCGAACCGCAGGTCCTGGTCGAACCGCGGGCCGTGCTGGCCGTTGAGGTCGACGTGGAAGAGCTTGCCGTGCCACAGCGCCTGGGCGATGCCGTGGGCGAAGTTGAGCCCGGCCATCTCCTCGTGCCCCACCTCGGGGTTGAGCCCCACCCGCGACGGCTCATCCAGGGTCGAGATCAGTGCGAGGGCGTGGCCGATCGTCGGCAGCAGGATGTCGCCGCGGGGCTCGTTGGGCTTCGGTTCGATGGCGAGGCGGATGTCGTAGCCACGCTCGCGGATGTACGCGCACAGGGCGTTGATGGCCTCGCGGTACCGGTCGAGCGCCGCCCGCATCTGCTTGCCGGCACCGGACTCGGCGCCCTCGCGGCCGCCCCACAGCACGTAGGTCGGCGCGCCGAGCTCGGCGGCGAGGTCGATGTTGCGCAGCACCTTCTGCAGCGCGAACCGGCGGACGGCACGGTCGTTGGCGGTGAACGCGCCGTCCTTGAAGATCGGGTGGCCGAACAGGTTGGTGGTGGCCATCGACACCACCATGCCGCTGGTGTCGAGGGCCTCGCGGAAGCGGCCGATCAGCTTGTCCCGGACGGTCTCGTCGCTGCCGAACGGGATCAGGTCGTCGTCGTGGAAGCTCACCCCGTACGCCCCCAGCTCCGCGAGCCGGTGCACGGACTCGACCGGGTCGAGCGCCGCGCGCGATGCCGAGCCGAAGACGTCCTGGGCCTGCCAGCCCACCGTCCAGAGCCCGAACGAGAACCGGTCCGCGGGAGTGGGGGCGTAGGGATCGTTCATGCCAGCACGCTGACCCAGGAGGCGTCGGACTTCTCCACGGCGTCGAGCACGAGTTGTACCTGCAGCGCGTCCTCGAACGACGGCGTCGGATCCGATCCGGTGGCCACCGCCTCGATGAAGTCCCGCATCTCGTGGGTGAACGAGTGCTCGTAGCCGATGATGTGGCCCGGCGGCCACCAGGCGGAGAGGTACGGGTGCTCGCCCTCGGTCACCAGGATGCGGCTGAAGCCCTGCTCGGCGGCCGGCTTCGTGGCGTCGTAGTACTCGAGCTCGTTGAGCCGCTCCAGGTCGAAGACGAGCGAGCCGAGCTCGCCGTTGATCTCGACCTTGAGCCCGTTCTTGCGGCCGGTCGCGAAGCGGGTCGCCTCGTAGGTGGCCAGGCCGCCGCCGGAGAGCCGGGCGACGAAGACCGCGGCGTCGTCGACGGTGACCTCACCCGTCGTGGCGCCCGCGCTCGCGGAGAGCCCGCTGGATGCCTCCGGCAGCGGGCGCTCCTTGATGAACGTCTCGGTGATGCCGGTGACACCGGTGATCTGCTGACCGGTGACGAACTGGGTCAGGTCGATGATGTGCGCGCCGATGTCGCCGAGCGCGCCCGAGCCGGCCTTGTCCTTCTGGAGCCGCCAGACGAGCGGGAAGTTCGGATCGGTGATCCAGTCCTGCAGGTAGACGGCTCTGACGTGCCGGATGGCGCCGAGCCGGCCGTCGGCGATGAGGTTGCGCATCAGCGTGACGGCGGGGACCCTGCGGTAGTTGAACCCGCAGGCGGACCGGACGCCGAGCGCCCGGGCCTTCGCCGCCGCCGCGACCATCGCGCGCGCCTCGTCGACCGTGTTGGCGAGCGGCTTCTCGCACAGCACGTGCTTGCCCGCTTCGAGCGCGGCGATGGCGATCTCGGCGTGGCTGTCGCCCGGGGTACAGACGTCGATGACGTCGATGTCGTCCCGGGCGATCAGCTCGCGCCAGTCGGTCACCGCTTCGGCCCACCCGAGCCGGCTAGCGGCGTCCGCCACCTTCGCCCCATCGCGGCCGCAGACGGCGACCATGGTCGCCCGCACCGGCAGGTCGAAGACCCGGTTCACGGTGCGCCACGCCTGTGAGTGCGCGGCGCCCATGAACGCGTATCCGACCATGCCGACGCGCAGCTCCCCGCTGCTGCCCTGAGTGGACACTGGCGGTTTCCTTTCTGGTGGTTGGCTCTACCTGACGACCTGCTAGGACTTGAAGCCGAGCGGCAGGTACTTGTCGACGTTGTCCTTCGTGATCGTCTCGGACTGCAGGACGATCAGCTTCGGCACCTGCAGCTCGACCAGGTCGCCCATGCCCTTGCCCTGGGCGGCGAGGCGGGCCAGGATGATCGCCGAGGACGCCATCGACGGCGGGTAGGTGACCGTCGCGGTGAGCACCGAGTCGCCGGCCTTGATGTGGTCCATCGCGTCACGGGAGCCGGCGCCGCCGACCATGAAGAACTCCTTGCGGCCCGCCTGCTGGATCGCGGCGAGGACACCGACGCCCTGGTCGTCGTCGTGGTTCCACACGGCGTCGAGCTTCGGCGCGGCCTGCAGCAGGTTCGCCGCGGCCTTCTGGCCGGACTCGACGGTGAAGCCCGCCGCGACCCGGTGCTTGACGGTCAGGCCGTAGGTCTTGAGCGCGTCGGCGAAGCCCTTCGACCGGTCCTTGGTCAGCTGGAGCTCGTCGATGCCCGGGATCTCGCCGATGACGGCGTCGGTCTTGCCCTTGAGCTTCTCGCCGATGTACTTGCCGGCGGCGATGCCCATGCCGTAGTTGTCGCCCTTGATCAGCGAGAACGAGGCGGCCGAGTCGGAGAACTCCCGGTCCAGGTTGATGACGATGATGCCGGCCGCGGTGGCCTTCTTGCCGATCTCGGTGAGCTGCGCGCCGTCCTGCGGCAGCAGCACGATCGCGTCGGGCTTCGAGCCGATCAGGGTGTCCAGCGCGGCGATCTGCGCGGGGGCGTCCTTACCGGCGTCGACGACCTTCAGGGTCACGTCGGAGAACTTGGCGGCCTGCGCCTTGGCGTTGGCGGTGATGGCACCGATCCAGCCGTGGTCGGCGGCGGGGGCCGAGAAGCCGATGGTGACGGCCTTGCCGGGCGCCTCAGAGGCGGCGGCGTTCACCTTCGTGTTGGTGCCGGCGTCGTCGTCCTTCTTCTCGTTGGACGTGCAACCGGCGAGCAGTGCACCGGCGCCGAGGGCGGCCCCGCCGAGGAGAAGCTTACGGCGGGACATGTCACCCGAGGATGCGCTCATCACGACCTCCTGGTCGTCTGTGGGATGGGGGGCGGGTAGGTTTTGCTGCATTTTGGGCGTGTTGATCCACACTGCCGTCGTCGACGGCGGTGCTGGGTGTTCGGTGGCGATGCGCCCTATCGAGGTGGGACCGAGGTGCCTATCTGTTGAGGCGGGTCCGGAAGAAGGAGCCGACCCGGAACTGCTGGATGAGGACCGCGGCGACGATGATGCCGCCGTTGATGATCCGCTGGACGTCCAGCTGCAGGTTGTTGACGATGAACAGGTTCGTGATCTGGGTGAAGATCAGCACGCCGAGGAGCGAGCCGACGATGGTGCCGCGACCGCCGGTGAGGGCGGTGCCGCCGATGATCGCTGCGGCGATGGCGTTGAGCTCGTACAGGTCGCCATGGGTGTTGCTGCCGGAGGTGGTCTGGGACACGATCATCAGCGCGGCGATGCCGCAGCAGAGGCCCGACAGCACGTACAGCAGCATCGTCTGCAACCGGACGTTGATGCCGGCCAGGCGGGCGGCCTCGGCGTTGCCACCGATCGCGATGGTGCGGCGGCCGAAGGTGGTGCGGTTGAGCAGGACCCAGCCGAGCGCGGTGACCACCACGAAGATGATGACCATGTACGGGACGCCGAGCAGCCGGTCGCCGGCGAGGCTCTTGATGAACGGGTCCGACGTGATCTGGGTGTGCGACCCGGAGATGTTCTGGGCGAGACCGCGGGCGGACAGCATCATGGCGAGCGTCGCGATGAAGGGCACCAGCTTGCCGTAGGCGATCAGACCGCCGTTGACGAGGCCGGCGGCCGCACCGACGGCGAGCGCGGTGAAGACCATCGCGGCCGGCCCCATGTCCTGGGTCGCCACGGTGGTGCACCAGACGCTGGCGAGGGCCAGCAGCGCGCCGACCGACAGGTCGATGCCGCCGCTGATCATCACGAACGTCATGCCGACCACGATCACGCCGATGCTGGACGCCTGGGTCAGCACGGTCAGCTCGTTGGACCAGAGCCGGTCGAGGTCGAGGAAGATGTCGGGACGGGTGACGGCACCGATGATCAGCAGCAGCACCAGGACCCCGATGAGGGCGAGGTTGCGCTTGACGGAGTCGGCACCGTCCCGCTGCAACCAGCCCTGCCCGGCGGCGTTCGCCGCGCCTTTGCTCAGCTCCACGGAGTCGGCGGACGGTGTGGTCGCGGTGCTCATGCTGCGGTCCCTTCAGGGGCGGTGCTCGCCAGATCGGCCCCGTCCAGCAGTGAGCCGGCCATCACGAGGTCGAGCACGGTGTCTTCGTCGAGTTCGTCCGCCGGAGCCTCCCGTACGAGCCGTCCTTCACGCATGACGAGCACGCGGTCGGACAGGCCCAGCACCTCGGGCACCTCGCTGGACACGAGCAGCACACCGACACCCTCGTCGGCGAGTCTGCGGATCACCTGGTAGAGCTCGGCGCGGGCGCCGACGTCGACGCCCCGGGTGGGCTCGTCGAGCAGGAGCAGCCGGGTGCCGCCCAGCAGCCACCGGCCGACGACGACCTTCTGCTGGTTGCCGCCGGAGAGGGTACGCACGGGGCGCCGGACGTCGTTCGGGCGCAGGTCGAGGCCCTGGGTGATCTTCTGGGCCTCGGAGCGCTCGCGCCCGGCGTCGGTGAAGCCGATGCGGGCGAAGCGGGTGAACCCGGCGAGGGTGACGTTGCGGTAGATCGGCTCGCCGAGCAGCAGCGCCTGGCTCTTGCGCTCCTCGGGGGCCATGCCGATGCCGGCCTTCACGGCGGCGTTGACGCTGCCCTTGCGCAGCACCTTGCCCCCGAGCGCGACCGTGCCGGCGGTGGCGCGGCGGGCGCCGAAGATGGTCTCCAGCACCTCCGACCGCCCGGAGCCGACCAGGCCGGTGATCCCGACGATCTCCCCCGCGTGGACGTTCAGCGAGATGTCGCTGAACCGACCCTCCAGGCTCAAGCCTTCGACGCTGAGCAGCAGCTCTCCCGCCGGCCTGTCTGATTTATCCGGAAAAACGTATTCAATGGTGCGGCCGGTCATCTTGCTGACCAGCTCGCGGGTCGGCGTGGACTTCGCGTCGAGGTTGGCCGCCGTGGTGCGGCCGTCCTTGAGCACCGTCACGCGGTCGCCGATCTCGCGGATCTCCTCCATGCGGTGGGAGATGTAGATGACCGCGATGCCCTGCGCCGTCAGCGCGCGGACCATGCGGAACAGGTTCTGCACCTCGTCATGGGCGAGCACGGCGCTCGGCTCGTCCATGATGAGCAGCCGCGCCTCGCGGGACAGCGCCCGGCCCATGCTCACGATCTGCTTCGCGGCGGCCGGCAGCTTGCCGACCTCCCGGCCCACGGGGATCTCCGCGTGGCCGAGCCGCTCGAGGATCTCCGCCGCGCCGTTGCGCATGGTGCGCCGGGCGACGAACCCGGCGCTGTGCGGCTCGTGACCGAGGTACATGTTCTCGGCGACGCTGAGGCCGTCGACGAGGTCGAGCTCCTGGTAGATGGTGGCGATGCCGGCCTTCATGGCCGTCTGCGGGCTGTTGAACGCGGCCGGCTGACCCAGCCACATGATCTCGCCGGAGTCCGGGGTGTGCGCGCCGGAGAGCACCTTGATCAGCGTGGACTTGCCGGCGCCGTTCTGCCCGAGAAGGCAGTGCACCTCTCCGGCCCGCACCTCCAGCTGGACCCCGTCGAGCGCGCGGACGCCGGGGAAGGTCTTCACCACATCGGTAAGTTTGAGGACGATCTCGTCCGTAGTTGTCATGATGGCCGTCCATATGCGAGTTCGCTGGCCAGCACCGCGGCGCCAACAACGCCGGCGCGGGGGCCGAGCTCGGACAGGACGACCGGCAGATTGCCGGTCGCGAGGGGAAGCGAACGCCGGTAGACGACGCTACGAATCTCCGCCAGCAGGATGTGACCGAGGCCGGCGAGACCGCCGCCGATCACGATCATCGACGGGTTGATGAAGCTGACCAGGCCGGCCAGCACCCCACCCACCCGGCGCCCACCGTCACGGATCAGGCGGATGCACGTGACGTCACCCTCGGCGGCGCCGTCGGCGACGTCCTTGGCGGTCACGATGCCGTTGGCGTTCAGCCGGTCCGCGAGCGCCGGTGAGGCACCGCTGCGGGCCGCCGCCGTCGCGTCACGCGCCAGCGCGCCGCCACCGAACAAGGCCTCCAGGCAGCCGACGTTGCCGCACGAGCACACCGGCCCGTGACTGTCGACCTGGATGTGCCCGATGTCGCCGGCGCACCCGTCGGTGCCCCGGTACACCTCACCGTTGAGGTAGATGCCGCACCCGATGCCGGTCCCCACCTTGAGGAAGAGCAGGTTGTCCACCGAGTGCGCGACGCCGCCGTAGCGCTCGCCGATGCTCATGATGTTCACGTCGTTGTCGACGACGACCGGGCAGTTGAACTCGCGCCCGAGCACCTCCCGCACCGGGAACCTGTCCCAGCCCGGCATGATCGGTGGCGAGACCGGAACGCCGTCCCGGAAACTGACCGGCCCTGGCACGCCGATGCCGATGGCGTGCAACCGCTCGAACGAGCCATCCACACGGAACTTGTGCAGAATCTCGTTGACCCGTTGCAGTATCACTTTCGGTCCCGACCTGATGTCGGCGGGCTCCCCGTACGCCGCGACCGGCTCCAGCCGTCCGTCGGTGATCTCGACGTCGATCGAGCTCGCCCCCAGGTCGACCGCGGCGAACCGCAGATCCGGGTTCAGCTCCACCAGCGTCGACCTGCGACCGCCCCGACTCGCCGCCGGGCCCGCCTCACGGATGAGCCCGGTCGCGACGAGCGCGTCCAGGTCCGCGAGCAGCCGCGGCCGCGGCACCTCCAGGCGATCCGCCAGCTCCGCACGCGACAACGCACCGGTGTCCCGCAACAAGCGGAGCAGGCGCGACTGAACGGGGCCGTCTACCGCACTGACCGTGTTCACAATGGCACCTCCTCATCTGGTCGCAGGCAGGCGTCCGCGACACGCGGCTACACCACCACACCTCCGCTGAGGTGCCGGTTGCCGGGTCGTGTGCCATGCGTTACACCCGTGTTGCGTCGAGACTTTAGGCCCTCCGAAGCGCCGCGTCTAGGTCTTCTATCTCCCGTTACCAAACTTTTGCTGAATCCAACGGAAGTTGGCCCACTTCCGAACGTTACCGCGTTTCCCCAGCTCAAGCTGTAATTCCCCCCACCGCTCCCGCGGCGGGCCCCGGCGGGATGCTGTGCTTCCGCCCCACCGCTTCGCGGCGGGTCCCGGCGGGGATTCTCACCCGCACCCCAATGCGCCGCTCCGCGACGCACTGCCCGCACCGAGACGCGAGGCAGGCCAAGCGGCGCATACGCGCCGCATCCGGTGGCCGCCCTCCGCAGTAACCAGGACTCCCCACGCTCCGGAGACCTTGTGCCACCTGAGCTGCACAAACCCTTCCGGATCACGGACCCCGCCAGCCCCGGCCCGCTCCCAGCGAACAGACGTCGACCAATACCCCGCGTGCCCCTGTCTCGCGATGAACGTTGCACGATCCACCCACAGCTCGATCACTGAACCCACCGCGGATCGCACATCGCCTGGGCGACAAAAGCCGCAAATCTGGGCATTGATCAACACCTGTGGGCGGCCTGGGCGAACAGCGTCTGCCCGCACCGCCAGATCCGCCCCCTGGACCACAGCACCGGACGCACCACCGCACCCGGACCAGGCAACAGCCCCGCCGACGGACTCGACCACATGATCCAAGGACACCCCTGGCCGCGAGCACGGCCAGACCCGTCCTTGGATCAAGCCATCACCCGCGACGGCCGACCACCCGACACCGCGCACACATCGATCCCAAGCACCCGATCGAAGGACAACCCTGGCCGCACACACCGCCACATCCGTCCATGGATCAAGCCATCACCCGCGACGACCAGCCACCCGACACCGCGCACACACCGATCCCAAGCACCCGATCGAAGGACAACCCTGGCCACCCACACGGCCAGATCCGTCCTTGGATCACGCCAGCACCCGCGACAACCAGCCACCCAACGCCACGCACACCGATCCCGAACACTCGATCGAAGGACAACCGTGGCCGCACACACCGCCAGATCCGTCCTTGGATCATGCGGTCCGGCGAACATCGCGGCAGCGCCGTTGCCGGTCTTGAGCGCTTGATCGAAGGACGGTCATGGCCGTGGGACCTGCTCAGCGCCGCCGGTCCATCCTGATGCCGACGGTCGCGGCCGTCGCAACATCCCACATCGACATCACCACGACGGCGCGGTCAGGACCCGCGACAGACTCGAGCCCGAAGCGCGGCCCAGCCCCACCCAGCCCAGCCCACGCACCACCCGGCCCGGCCTAGCCTCCGCACCCAAGCCGCACCACCCAAGCCGCACCACCCAAGCCGCGCCGCCCGGAGGCCACGCCGCCCGAAGCCCTTACCACCCGAAGGGCCACATGCCCGAAGGCCACACCTTCCGTAACCGCGCCTCCGTACCGCGCCTTCCGTAACCGCACCGCCCGTAACCGCACCGTCCGAAGCCGCGCAGCCTGGAGCCGCACCGCCCGTAACCGCACCATCATCCGAAGCCGCACCATCCGAAGCCGCACCGTCCGAAGCCGCGCAGCGTGGAGTCGAACAGCCTGGAGCCGCGCAGCACGGAGTCCCCGATGCTGCCGACATGCCCGAGCGGTGGCGGGCACCTCCTGCCAGCGCGGGGCCGTCAGCCGGCTGGAAGGCGCGGGCCGCTCACTTCAGCAGCAGCGTGCCCATCCGGCGGCTGGCCATCGTCAGGCCGACCGCGGCCAGCGCGGCCAGGTACGCCACGTGCCACAGCAGCGACCAGTCCGGCGAGCCCGTCGTGATCGCCCGGAGCAGGGCCACGCCGTGATACAGCGGCGTCAGCTCGATCAGGACCTGCAGCGGCGCCGGGAAGTCCGACGGTGGGGAGAACGTGCCGCTGAACAGGAACAGCCCGAACTGGGTCACGTTGATGTAGTCGAAGTCCTGCCAGGAGCGCAGCAGCGTCGACAGTCCCATCCCGAGCGCCCCGAACGCGAACCCCACCAGCAGCGTCACGGGTAAGGCCACCAGCGCCCACCCCCACGTGGTGAGGTCCAGCGCCGCCATGACCAGGAGGAAGACCGCGGAATACATGCCGCCGCGGCACATCGCCCAGACGAGCTCGCCGACGGAGACCTGCATGGGCGTGATCGGGGTGGCGAGCGTCGCATCATAGATGCGCATGAACTTGAGCTTGCCGTAGAAGTTCATCGTGGTCTCCGCGAGCGCCCCGTTCATCGCGGAGGCGGCCAGCATCGCCGGCGCGACGAACTGCGCATAGGTCACGAGCCGCCCGTCGGGCAGCGCGATGTCCCCGACGAGCCGCCCAACGCCGACGCCGATCGACAGCAGGTACAGCAGCGGCTCGACGAACCCGGACAGCAGCACCCACCAGTACGCCGCGTGCCGGGCCGCCGCGAGGTTACGCGCGGTGACGGAGAGGGCCCCGGAGGCGCGGTGGTCGAGACGGGACATCGCCCGCGGGAAGATCAGTGTCGTGACCATCAGTCGCCCAGCTTCCGGGTGAACGAACGCACCGCCAGCACATAGCCCACCGCGCACCACACCGCCAGGACCGCGACATGGGCGGGCAGCCCCCAGGCGGTCGGGGTGCCGAGGGTCGCGGCCCGGGAAAGCTCCACGCCGTGCCACAGCGGCGACACGTACGCCAGCAGCCGAGCCGCCACGGGCAGGCTCTCCACGGGGAAGAACACGCCGGCGAAGAGCGTCATGGGCACCACCGCCACGCGGAACAGCACCGCGAACGCCCCATCGGTCTCGGTCCGCGCCGCGAACGCGAAGCACGGCGCCGCGCACGCCACACCCAGCAGCATGGAGACCAGCGGGGTCGTGAGCGCCCACCACGAGTGCAGCGCGCCGAACAGCGCCAGCACCACCAGGAACCCGATGCTCGACAGCGCGACCCGCAGCGTGACGAACGCCAGATGTCCCCGCAGCACGTCACCCACCGTGAGCGGCGACGCCCGCATCGCGTGGTAGACCCGTGTCCAGTTGAACCCGCCGAACACCGGCCACGTCGAGTCGGCGACCGCGACCTGCAGGGCGGTCGAGGCGAGCAGCCCGGGTCCGAGATAGTCCAGGTACGGCACCCCGATCGACGTCGACCGCTCGTCGATGTAGTGCCCGACGGTGATCCCCATCGCGACCAGGAACATCGCCGGCAGCGCGAACGAGCTGAACACGCTCGCCCGCCAGGTGCGTTTGTAGGACACCAGGTGGTATTCGAGCGCCAGGGCGGTCCGGTGCGCCATCAGTCCACCAGCGTCCGGCCGGTGAGCTGCAGGAACACGTCTTCGAGCGACCCGCGCCGGACCAGCACGCTCGACGGCGTCAGCCCCCGGGCGTGGACCTGCGCGGCGGCCGCGTCGCCGTCGCCGGTGTAGACCAGGATGCGGTCGGGCAGCACCTCGGCGCGCTCGCCGATGCCCTCCAGCTTGCCGGCCAACCCGTCGAGCGGCTCGGTGCCGAACCGCACCTCGAGCACCTCCCGCGTCGAGTGCCGCTCGATCAGCTCGCGCGGCGAGCCCTCCGCGACGATCCGGCCGCCGTCCATGACGACCAGGCGGTCGCACAGCTGCTCCGCCTCGTCCATGTAGTGCGTGGTGAGCACCAGCGTGACGCCGCGCTGCTTGAGCCGGAACAGCCGCTCCCACACCAGGTGCCGAGCCTGCGGGTCGAGGCCGGTGGTCGGCTCGTCGAGCAGCACGATCTCGGGCTCGTTGACCAGGGCCCGCGCGATCGTCAGGCGGCGCTTCATCCCGCCCGACAGCGGCTCGACCTTGTCGCCGGCGCGGTCCGCCAGCTGCACGAACTCCAGCAGCTCCATCGCCCGCGCCCGCGCGACCCGGCGCGGGATGTTGAAATACCGCGCATACACCGTCAGGTTTTCCAGCACGGTCAGCTCGAGGTCGAGCGAGTCCTGCTGCGGGCACACCCCGAGCCGCGCCCGGATCGCCGAACCGTCCCGCGCCGCGTCCATGCCCAGGATCCGCAGCGAGCCGCCGGTCGGTCGCGACACGCAGCCGATCATGCGCATCGTGGAGGACTTGCCCGCCCCGTTGGGCCCGAGGAACCCGAACGCCTCCCCCGCCCGCACCCGCACGTCGATCCCGTCGACCGCGGTGAAGTCACCGAACTGTTTCACCAGCCCGGTGGCCGCGATCAGCGCTCCGTCATCTGCCACGTGGCGACACTAACCCGGGGGTCTGACAAAAATCGGTCCGATTTGCCGCCGGCGACGGCCGGTTGGCACCATGTGCTGGTGAGCGTCAACCCGCGCTGGCTCGGGCTGGCCGCTTCCGTCCTCCTCGCCACCAGCGGTTTCCTGGCCGGCAAGCCAGTGCCGCACGACGGGCCGTGGCTGCTCGGTGTGATCGTGTGGTTCGTCGCCCTCGCGATGCTGATCCGCGCCTGGTGGACGCTGCGCGACGAGACCGACCAGCGCGGCCTGCTGGTCACCGCCGCGCTCTGGAGCGTCCCGCTGCTGGTCGCGCCGCCGCTGGGCAGCCACGACATTTACGCGTACGCCTGCCAGGGCCAGCTCTTCGACGCCGGCTTCGACCTCTACGAGGTGGGGCCCGCCGCACTGCCCTGCACGTGGCTGTCCGACGTGCCCGAGCTGTGGCGCGAGACCCCCACGCCCTACGGTCCACTGTGGATCGCCGTGGAGGGCGCCGCGGCCTGGCTCGCGCACGGCAGCCTGCCCGCCGCCGTCCTGTTGCTGCGCCTCGCCGCCGTGCTCGGCCTGGTGCTGTGCGTCGCCGCCGTGCACCGCCTCTCCCGCGGCAACGCGCTGCTCGCCGCCAGCCCGCTCGTCCTCGTCCACGTCGTTTCCGGCGCCCACAACGACGTCGTCCTCGCGGGCCTGGTCCTGGCCGGTTTCGTCGCCGCGCGGCGGCCCGGCTTCGCGGCGGCCGCCGCGTCCGGGCTCGCCTTCGGCCTCGCCGTCGCCGTCAAGGTCACCGCGCTCGGCGCCGTGCCGTTCGCCCTCCTGTTGGTGTTTTGCGCCGGTACGACCAGAGCCCGCTGGACGAGCACCCTCACCTTCGGCGTGACGATCGGAGCGACCTACGCCCTCCTCGCGGTGCTCACCGGCCACGGCCTCGGCTTCCTGCACGCCCTCGGCTCGACCAGCACCATGGTCCAGTGGCTCTCCATCCCCACCGGCGTGGGCATGGCCGTGGGTTACGTGCTGCGTGTGATCGGTCACCCAGAGTCGTTCGCAACGGCGGTGGCGGTCGCGCGGGCCGTGGGACTGCTAGCGTTGGCGGTGATCCTGGTGGGGTTGTGGTGGCGGACCGCGACCACCCTGGCCTCACTCCACCGCGCCGCCCACCCCGGCGGCACACCGACCAACAGCGGCAGCGCGACGGGCCCCAAGCCAGGGGACGACGTCGCCACAGGCCGCGATGCCACGGCCGACCGCGCGACGGCCAGCAGCGCGACGGCCGGCGTAACCGGCGGCGGCGCGACCGGCGGCGGCATGACCGACGGCGCGACGGTCGGCGTGATTGGCGGCGCGACGGGGAGACGGGCGCAGGACGTGGTGCTGACCGCGGCGGGGTGCGGCATGCTCGCGGCCGCGGTGCTCGGCCCGGTGTTCTACGCCTGGTACGCGATCGCCGGCATCGCCCTGCTCGCGGGCACGACACTCACCGGCCGGCTGCGCACGGTCGTGCTGGTCGCCGCGGCCGGGTTGCCGCTGCTGACGCTGCCCGACAGCCTGGGGCTGGCGACGAAGACGAAGGTGCCCGGGGCGTTCCTGGACGTCGCGCTCGTCACTGCCGCCGCCGTTCACCTGATCCGCCGTCGTCGCCGATCCGCACCCCCGCCCGCCGCACACTCGACCCCGGGCACACCCGCCGTCAGCGGGCCGGCCACCGACTGACCGACCCAACCACCCAGCACCGCAACCACCCCGCGTCGCGAGCCGCCCCAGCAGCACCCCACCATCAGCGGACCAGGCTCCCGACCAGCCACCCCAACCAGCCAGCGTCGAAACCACCGCACGTCGCGAGCTGCCCCCAGCGGCAACCCCACCATCAGCCAGCCAGGCTCCTGACCAGCCGCCCAGCCAGCCAGCGTGGCACCCACCGCACGTCGCGGGCCAGCCAGCAGCACCATCAGCGGATCAGATCCCGACCGGCCACTCCCAGCCAGCCAACGTCGAAACCACCCCACGTCGCGAGCCGCCCCAGCAGCACCCCACCATCAGCGGACCAGGCTCCCGACCAGCCACCCCAACCAGCCAGCGTGGCAACCACCCCACGTCGCGGGGCCAGCCCAGTAGCACCACCGTCAGCGGACCAGATCCCGGCCGGCCACTCCCAACCACTCAGCGGCCGCGCGTTGCGAGCTGCCCGGTGGTATCGCGGGGGGCTGGAGGTTGGGTCGGGTGCTAGTGGCGGGCCGTCCACCCGAAGGGCCGGACGGAGGGAACGTTGCGGGTGCGGTCGGGGGCAGGTGGGTGGGGTCAGGCGGGGGTGCCGATCGACTGGCGGGCGGCGGCGACCAGGGCGGCGGTCTGTTCGGTGACGGCGGGGGCGGTGGGGTCGACGCCTTCGTCGTAGCGGACGGTCCAGCGCAGGCCGTCGACGCCGCTGACGCGGCGGGCGACGACGCGGACGCCGAAGCCGGTGGTGAGCGGGTGGTGCGAGGTGTGCGCGATCGACTTGTTGACCCTGGTGCGGACCTGCTCGGGCACCCTGTCGGGGTCGAGCAGCGTGATGACCAGGGGCGTCAGGTCCTCCATGACGACGTACCCGCCGGGGGCGTCGACGGGCAGCTCCCGGGCGGCGATCAGGGCCAGCTGCCGGCCCGACCACGTGGCCTTGTGGATCTCGTGCCAGCCGAGCCGCTCGCCCGCGCCGGGGAGCCAGAGGCCGAGGTTGGTGACGACGACCACGGTATCGCCGGTCGCGCCCGCCCACGACACGACGCGCTCGTCGTCGGCGAGGGCGGGCCGCTGCGCGGGCGGCAGGCGGCGCTTCTTCAGGAAGCCGAACACGACGCTCTCCTTCTGTCGGACGACCGCGGGACCAGGCCCCGGCCGCACCCCACCGACCTGCTACCTACCACGAACCGGCCACGCACCACCGCCGGCGACCGCGCCGCGGGCCACCGGAACCCCGCCGCGAGCCGACACCGAGCCGGCCGTCGGAACCCCGCCGCGAGCCGGCACCGAGCCGGCCACCAGCAACCCGTCGCAAGCCGACACCGCACCGGCCACCGGCAGCGACCGCCCGCCGGCGCCCGAGCGGCCACGGACGCCGAAACACCCGCCCCGCACGCGCACGGTCACCAGCGGCTGGCGCCGCGGTCGCGCAGCGCCCTCGCGTGCTGCTCCAGGGAGACGAGCTCGCTGAAGAGGCGCAGGTACTCGTCGGCGTGGGTGACCGGGTTGATGCGCTGCTGCTTGGACTTGAGGTCGGCGATCCGGCGGTTGAGGGCGGGCAGCTGCAGCCGGACGATCGTGGCCTCGACATAGCGGGGGTCGGGCTCGCCGTCGAGGCGGAGCGGCTCGACGGCCAGCTCGGTGACGAGGCCCGCGGCGGCCGGGTCCGGACACGCCTCGCGGACCCGCTCGATCCAGACGGCCCCGCCGGTCGCGGACGAGGCGCCGCCGGCGTCGGCGATCGCGGCGCGCAGCGCGGTGTAGGTGGGGTGGGCGTAGATGTCGGCGCCGATGACGTCGAACATGGGGCCGGCGAGGGCGGGCTGCTGGAGGGCGAGCTTCAGCGCCTCGCGCTCGACGAGGGCCTCGGCGCTGTCCGGCGCGAGGATCTTGCGGGTGGAGGCGGCGGGTGGGGGCTCGACGACGCCCTTCGCGGCGGCGCCGACGGCGCGCTGGACCGTCTCCAGCTCCATGCCCAGGTCGCCGGCGAGCTTGCGGGCGTACTCGGGGCGCAGGGTGCGGTCCTTGATCTTCGCGACCAGGGGGGCGGTGGCCTTGAGGGCGCCGACGCGGCCTTCGGCGGTGTCGAGGTCGAAGCGCTGGATGACGGAGCGGAGGGCGAAGTCGAGCAGTGGCTGCCGGTCGGCGACGAGGTCGCGGACGGCGACGGGGCCCTTCGCCATGCGCAGCTCGCACGGGTCCATGCCGTTGGGGCCGACGGCGATGAACGTCTGTGCGACGAACCGCTGGTCGTCCTCGAAGGCGCGCAGCGCGGCCTTCTGCCCGGCGGCGTCGCCGTCGAAGGTGAAGATGATCTCGCCGCCGTAGCCGTCGGCGTCGAGCAGCAGGCGGCGCAGGACCGCGATGTGGTCGGCGCCGAACGCGGTGCCGCAGGTGGCGACCGCCACGGGCACGTCGGACAGGTGGCAGGCCATCACGTCGGTGTAGCCCTCGACGATGACCACCTTGCTCTGCTTGGCGATCTCGCGCTTGGCCTGGTCCACCCCGTACAGGACGTGGGACTTCTTGTAGAGCGGGGTCTCGGGCGTGTTCAGGTACTTCGGGCCGTCGTCGTCGTCGAACAGCTTCCGTGCGCCGAAGCCGATCACGTCGCCGGAGATGTCCTTGATCGGCCACAGCAGGCGGCGGCGGAACCGGTCGATGAGGCTGCCCGAGCGGGCCTCCTTCGACAGCCCGGCGGTGATCAGCTCCTGCGCGGAGAAGCCCTTCAGCCGCAGGTGCTTGCTCAGCGGGTCCCAGCCCTCGGGCGCGAAGCCGCAGCCATAGCGCTCCGCCTCCTCGCGGCCGAAGCCACGCTGCGCGAGGAACTCGCGGGCCAGCCGGGCGCCGGGCGAGCCGAGCTGCTCGGCATAGAAGCGGGCCGCCTCGGCGTGCGCGGCGATGAGCCGCTGCTTCTGGCCCGTCTGGCGGACCGGCGCGCTGCCCGCCTCCACATACTGCAGCTGCAGGCCGGCGCGGCCGGCGAGCCGCTCGACCGACTCGACGAACGTCAGGTGGTCGTGGTCCATCAGGAACTTGATGGCGTCACCACCGGCGCCGCAGCCGTGGCAGAAATACACGTTGCGCGCGGGCGAGACGTTGAACGAGGCGGTCTTCTCGTCGTGGAACGGGCAGAGCCCCTTCAGGTTGCCGCCCCCGGCCGACTTCAGCGTCACGTGCTCGGAGATCACATCCGCGATCGCGGTGCGCTCCCGTACCAAGGCGATGTCCTCGTCCTTGATCTTGCCGGCCACCCGACGCCACCTCCCCAACCCGAGGCCTACATCCTGCCTCGCGCCTACGACAATTTACGACCTCACCCCGGCAACACCACACCGGCCACGACCTCACCCGGGCAAAACCACACAGCCACGACCTCACCCGGGCAAAACCACACAGCCACGGCTTCACACGGCCAACACCACACGGGCACCATGGGCGCACATCACCGTGCGATGCTGCCGCCATGCCGAAACTGCGGGACGAGCGGGTCGCCTGGCTGGCCGTACAGGACCGGTTGCGGCGGCGCAGCCGGCGGCTGGGGCCGTGGGGCTGGCTGCTGACGATCGCCACGCTGGGCGCGTGGGCGGTGCTGCGGTCCCAGGGGCGTGGGGCGGCGCGGATGGCGGCGTATTCGCTCGCCGTCGACCACGTCACCGGCTACCTCGGCGAGGACGAGCGCGAGACACTGCGCACGCACGGCACGGTGCCGCCGTGGTTCCTGTTCGAGGTCGAGCGGGCCAGGTGGGCGGCGCGCGACAAGCAGTCGCTCCCCGCCGGCCGCGAGACCCGCCTGGAGCGGCGCCGCCGGATCCTGCTCAGGGTCGTGCTCACGGGGACCGTCGCGGCCGCCGTCATCGTGTTGTCGCCGACCGTGTGGGTACGAGCGGCCTCCGCCGGCCGGATCGGTCCCGCCTCGACGGCCCCGGAGGCGGGCGTCGCGATCGTGTTCGGGGCCCAGGTCGCGCCGGGCGGGCAGGAGCCGATGCCGTTCCTCAAGGGGCGGCTCGACGTCGCCGCCCAACTGCTCACGTCCGGCAAGGTGAAGGCGCTGCTCATCTCCGGTGACGCGCAGGGCGGATCCGGAGATGAGGTCCGGGTCATGCGCGACTACCTGGCGGGCAAGGGCGTCGATCCGGCCAGGATGGTCGTCGACCCGCACGGACTCGACACCTATGACACGTGCCGCCGTGCCCGCGACGTGTACGGCGTGACGAAGGCCGTTCTCGTCAGCCAGGAGCTGCACCTGCACCGTGCGGTGACGCTGTGCCGGCGGCTGGGCGTCGACGCGTACGGGGTGCCCGCCCTCTGCGAGGGATGCCAGCGGGTGACGATCTGGTACAACACGGCCAGGGACGTCGCGGCCGGGCCGAAGGCCGCCTGGGAGGCCCTCCGGCACCGACAGGCGGCAGTCGTGTCGCCACCGGATCCGTCCCTGCTGCAGGCGATGCGCTGACCCGCCCACCATCGTGGTTTTGGGCACGCCCGGCAGGCACCGGCGGCATACTTGACCCGTCCACGGCGCCGACATCAGATCGGCGCTTGTCCATGCCTGGCCCGATGGGTGGTGCGTTACCGGTGATGATCCCGCGTCCGGGGGTTTCCGGCTGATGGTCACCGTGCTGCGCACCGTCGACGACGTCCTCGCATGGGCGGAGCTGCTGGTCGGGCCGCCGCTGCGCACCGCCGTCGGGCGGCTCCCGGAGCCGTCGCGCGAGGTGGCCGAGCTGCAGCTGGGCGGGCTCGACGAGGATCCGCCCGCCGCCCGTACACGCGCCGCACTGACCCTCGTCTGCGCGGGCGCCGTCGGTGGTGACCCGCACGACGCGGTGTCGGGCGCCGTCGCGGTGGAGCTGGTGCACCACTGGTCGGGGCTGCAACGGGACCTGTTCGACGGCGACCTGACCCGCCTGCACCGGCCGACCGCCTGGAGCGTGGTGGGGCCGCACCCGGCGACGCTGGGCGGGCAGGCGATGCTGGCGCTCGCGTTCGACGTGGCGGCGACCGGCGACCCGACCAGACGCGTGCCGCGCCCGCTGCGCCAGGCCAGCCGCGCCACCCCCGACACCGCGCCGGCTGCGCCCGCCAGGGAGCCGGTGCGGCAGGACCGGGCGACCCGGGACAGGTTCACCGAGCAGCACGGCACCCCCGACCCGTGCACCGACGCGCGCCGGCAGTCCGGTGCGGCGTCCGTCGACCGGGCCGGCGTCCGCATCCTCGGCGACACCGTCCAGCAGCTCCTGCACGGCCAGCACACCGACCTCAACACGGCCCTGGACGCCGCCCTGCCCCGGCACCGCTCCGGCAACGACCTGCTCCGCGCGTGCATCACCGCGGTCGAGCAGCGCAGCGGCGCCCTCTTCGGCTGCGCGTGCGCCCTCGGCGCGCTCGCCGGCGGCGGCGACGCGGCGCGGGTGGAGCAGCTGCGGCTGTTCGGCGTGCGGCTCGGGCTGGCCGTCCGGTTCGCCGAGGACCTGCAGGGCATCTGGGGCGACCCGGCCGTGACGGGCCGCCCGGCGTTCGCCGACCTGCGCGGCCGCCGCCGCTCGCTGCCGGTCGCCGCCGCCCTCGCCGCGGGCGCCGACGAGCTGGCCGACCTGCTGCACCGCGAGGGCCGCCGCCTCAGCGAGGCCGACCTGGAGCGCGCCGCGAAGGTCGTCGAACGCTCCGGCGCCCGCTCCTGGTGCGCCCAGCAGGCCGACGACCTCCTCGCGCAGGCCCTGGTCGCCCTCGACCTGGCGATCCCCGAGCCGGCCGCGGTCGCCGAGCTCGTCGCCCTGGCCCGCTGGGCGACCCGCCACCCGGCCTGACCGGCACCCCCGCCGGCGATCCACAAAACCCGCGCCCAACCGGCGATCCACAAGGCGATCCACAGACCCGCTCCTGACCGGCGCTCCCCCGAAGGCGCGCCGGCCGGGTGCGGGTGCGCGTCAGGAGAGGGCGGCGACCACCTGCTCCGCGCGGGTGGCGTGCTTCTGGTACGCGCCGGGGAACGCCGACCGCTGCACCGCCTGGGCGGCGCCGGTCACGCTCATCCGCTGCCAGCCCTCGACCCGGTTGAGGGCGTTGTAGAAGAGCATCGCGGAGTGGGCCGGGTTCATCAGCTCGGCGACGGTCCCCCAGCCCTGGCTGGCCCGCTGCTGGAAGAGCCCGACCGAGTCGTGGTCGGTCGAGGTGCCGTCGTGCGGCAGCCCGAGGGACGCGGGCACGGCGGAGCTGGCGACGTTGTACAGGTCGCTCTCCTGCATCGCGGTCGCGACCGCCACGACCAGGGCCCGGTCGGGCATGCCCTGCGCCCGGCCCTGCTTGACGATGATCGCGGCGTTGTCCATCTGCCGCTGGTCGAGGCCGGCGACGGGCCTGACGACCGGCGGCACCGGCGGCGCGGGCGCGGCGGGCACCGCGACGGCCAGGGGCCCGGTCGCGGGCGCCGGCGCCGCGCCGGCGGAGGGCGCGGCCGACGGCCCCGAAGCGGACAGGGACGACGGCGACGGCCAGGACCAGGCCGCGGCCGCTGACTCGGCATACGCGGAGCCGGTGAACATCGACGCCGGCGAGTCCGCCGGCAGGGTGCCCAGCAGCGTGGCGGACAGGATGGCGACCGAGACGGTGCCGGCCTTGGCGCCGAGCACGGGCACCAGCCGGCGATGTCGCGGGTGGAACTGGCGTGGCAACACCTTCAATATGGGCTTCACTACTGATGTTTTCCTTCGTTGGCAGGCAGAAGACATGCGGCATCGGCACGCCGCCTGAGGACGGCATGCTGGAAGGGGGGAACCAGTGGTGAGGTGTTACGAGGGCGCGCGGGCGGCCGGCATCGACGCAGACTCCTTCCGGTGCCGCCTACCGGGTTAGCTGACGGGTTCGGGCGGGAAGTTTCGCCCTACCGCGGCCAGGCCGCGGATGCACCCCAGAGGACGCGCATGGGTCCCCGGCTCGCGAAGATCGCGACTCGACGGCGCCCGCCCGGCAGCACCGATGCGGTGCAGGTCGACCGGAGCGGACGCAACGACACTACTGGGCCGTCTCGGGCCGGGCCAACCGCAGCAACGGCATACCACCCTGAGCACCCGAACGCTCACCGAACGCCGTCACCCGCCTGGTCACCTCACCGGCGTGACGACCGCCCTTGACCAGGTACATCGCGCGGTCAGCGGCCCGCAGCGCGGCGCCCGCGTCCTCGACCGTGTCATCGATCACGGCCACACCGACGCTGACCCTGACCCGCATGATGTGCCCCTGGTGCGTGACGGGTGCGCAGACGGCGCGCTCGAGGCGGTCCACCAGCACGCCGAGGTCGCCGGCGGCGACGTTGCCCATGAGGACGACGAACTCGTCGCCGCCGAGGCGCGCGACGGTGTCGGTGGGCCGCACCAGCGACTGGAGGCGCTGCGCGACGGCGACGAGGACCGCGTCGCCGGCCTCGTGGCCGAGGGTGTCGTTGACGATCTTGAAGTCGTCGAGGTCGCAGAAGAACAGCGCGCTGATCACCTGCTCGGTGCGGGCCCGCCGGATCGCGGCCGCGAGAGGCTCGGCGACGGCCTCGCGGTTGGCCAGCCCGGTCAGCGGGTCGCGGGAGGCCCTGCGGACCAGGTCGGCCTCGGTGGCCTTGCGGCTGGTGATGTCCTGCACCTGCGTGATCGCGAACGCGGGCGACCCGGCGACCACCGACATCGTCGCGGAGATCCAGATCGTCTCGCCGTCGCCGCGGACGCAGCGCACCTCGTAGTCGCGGATCATGCCGGCACCGCCGGCGAACACCTCCCGGCTGCGCTCGAAGTCGTCAGGGTGGATGAAGTCGCCGAAGCGCATCGAGACGAGCACGTCCTCGTCCCGCCCGAGCAGCTCGCACAGCGCGGGGTTGACCCGGACGAGGCGGGTCAGGTCGGCACCCTCCAGGCCGATCATGCACATGCCGGTGCCGGCGCCGTTGAACGCGAGCCGGAACGCGGCCTCGCTCGCCTCCAGGTGCTGCCGCTCCCGGCGCAGCGCCTCGACCAGGTTGGCGTTGTTGATCGCGATGCCGGCCTGCGCGGCGAGCATCTCGAGCAGCTCGCGCTGGAACGCGCCGGGCCGCCTGCCGTCGGCGGGCAGGTCGACGCTGAGCACGCCGACGAGCGAGCCGTCGGGCGCGCACAGCGGCGCGAACAGGGCGTCGAGGGGGTGCCAGCGCTCCTCCTCCGGGATGCCGTCCGCGCCGTCGGGGGCGGCGGGGATCCAGGACTGGATGCCGTCGTTGTGCCGCTCGTGCGGCAGGAACCGCAGCTGGCCCCACTCGTCGGCGGCGGCGAGGTGCGCGTCGAACTCCGCCGCCGGGTACCGGACGCCGAGCAGCTCCGCCCGCGCCTCCTCGGACCCGGCGATCGCGACCGCCTCGTACACGCCCTCCGGATGCAGGTAGTTGACCACGGCGGCGCCGAACCCGACGTGCTCGACGACGGCGTCGGCGATCCGGTTCAGCGTCTCGACGACGGTGCTGCCGGTGTTGATGCGCCCCGTGATCCGGTAGACGGAACGGATGGCGGCCATCGCCATGTCCCGATCTCGATCCACGGCTCGCCTACCCCGATCCGGCCGACCCTGCAGCCCTCACATCGACGCAACGCCTCCGATCCTAAGCAATTGCGGGCGCGGTCCGCCGCCGCGCGGACCCGGGTCATCGCTGCGGCTGACGACGGGGCCGCGGCGGCCGGCTTACGGTTCCGACTCGACATGCCGTCGAGTCACCTGAAACCGTCTGAAAGGTCGCTATGCCGCACAAACTTCGCCGTCTCCTTGCCGGCGGCTGCCTGATCGTCGCCCCGCTGGTGTACGTGGCGGGCCTGCTCACCGACCCCGCGCTGCGCGCCGGCGACGCCGCCGACGGCGCGTACGGGCGCCACCCCGGTCAGGTCTCGGTGAGCGCCGCGCTGCTGCACTGGAGCTGGGTCCTGCTCGTGCCCGGCATCATCGGCATGATCCACCTGGTCCGCCGGCGCGCCGTGCTCTTCGGGCACATCGCCGGGCTCGTCGCGCTGCTGGGCGTCGTCAACTTCTCCGCGCTGATGCTCGGTGACTTCTTCTACGCCCGGCTCGAGGCGGACCTCGGCACCGCGGCGGGCGACCGCCTCGCCGACGCCGCCTTCGCCGCCGGCGGGGCACAGTGGGGGTTCCAGGTGCCGGGCTTCCTCGGTCTGCTCGGGGTGCTCCTGCTGGGGTTGGCGCTCGCGTACGACCGGCGCGTCCCCTGGTGGGCACCGCCGGCGATGCTGGCCGGGATGCTGACCGGCCCGATCTACCCGATCGGCATGATCGCCGGCAGTCTGCTCTACATCGCGGGCGCGGGCGTGATCGGCGTGCGGATGCTGCGGATGACCGACGCCGAGTGGGCTCAGGATCCGAGCGGGAACGTCGCGGCGACGGTGTAACCGCCGGCGCCGGGCCCGGCGCGGAGGGTGCCGCCGTGCAGGGCGACCCGCTCCCGCATCCCAGCGAGCCCGTGCCCCGCGCCGGCCACGGCCGGCGTGCCGTCGTCGCTGATCTCGACGGTCAGCGCGGACGGCGCGAAGCCGACGGTCACGTCCGCCGACGCGGCCCCGGCGTGCTTGAGCGTGTTCGTCAGCGCCTCCTGCACGACGCGGTACGCGGCCAGCCCGACCGCCGGCGGCACCGGTCGCGGCCTGCCTGTGGTCCCGATCCTGACGTCGAGGCCGGCGGCGCGCAGCGGCGCGGCGAGCCGGTCGAGCTGGTCGAGGCCGACCGGCGCCCGCCCGTCACGCAGGACGCCGAGCAGCATCCGCAGCTCCTCGACCGTGTCGCGGCCGGCCCGCTCGACGCTGTGCAGCAGGTCGCGTTCCCGTTCGCGGGCGGGGTCGGCGGCCAGCAGCATCCGGACCCCGCCGGCCTGCAGCGTCATCAGGCTGACGTGATGGGAGATGACGTCGTGCAGCTCCCGCGCGATGCGGGTGCGCTCCTCCTCGGCGGCCACCGCGGCCCGCTCCGCCATCCGGATCGCCCGGTCCGTCTGGCGCCGCAGCAGGACACCGCTGCCGTAGGCGACGCCCATGAAGATCGCGCCGATCAGCCCCTCCGCGACGTCCTGCCCCGGCAGCGTCTGCAGCAGGGCGTAGGCGGCGAGGACGGTGGCGGCGCCGGCGGCCCGGGCCCGCCGCCCTGTCGCCGCGCTGCCGACGGTGTGCACGAGGATGAGGTTGGAGTAGAACTGCCAGGCGGTCAGCGGGTAGTCGTCGTCCAGGACCGCGAACCGGAACAGGGCCGACAGCGCCGTCAGCGCGGCGAGGGTCGCGACCGGGAAGCGGCGGCGCGGCAGCAGGATCACGCCGGCGAGCAACGCCCCGGCGGCGACGAGCCCCGGCCGGTGCACCTGCCCTGGTCCGGCGCCGGCCCGCCCGAACGCCTCGACGACACCGGCACCGGCGACCGCGAGCGCCAGCACGACGTCGAGCCAGGACGGCCGCGGCAGCCTGGGAGCGAGGTTCATTCGCCTGGGCGGACGAGGCCCGCCTCGTAGCCGTACACCACGGCCTGGACCCGGTCGCGCAGCCCGAGCTTGGTGAAGATCCGGCCGACGTGGGTGCGGACCGTCGCCTCCCCCATCAGCAGCCGGGCGCCGATCTCGGCGTTGGACAGCCCGCGGACGAGCTGCTCGAGGACCTCCCGCTCCCGCCCGGTCAGCGTGTCCAGCGCGGGCGGCGCGACGGGCTCGGGACGGGCGGCGAACGACGCGATCACCCGGGTGGTCACTGCCGGGTCGATGAGCGCGTCGCCGGCCGCCGCGATCCTGACCGCGTCGACGAGCTGCTCCGGCGGTGACACCTTCAGCAGGAACCCGCTGACCCCGAGCCGCAGCGCCGCGTGCAGGTGCTCGTCGGTGTCGAACATGGTGAGCAGCACGACCTTCGGCGGCCGCGGCCCGGCGAGTACCTCCCGGGCCGCGGTCAACCCGTCCAGCCGCGGCATGGCGATGTCCATCACGAGCACGTCGGGCCGCAGCCGCTGGACGGCCGCGACCGCCTCCACACCGTCGGACGCCTCGCCGACGACGGTGATCGATCCGGCGGCCGCGGTCTCCACGACCAGCCGCAGGCCGGCCCGGATCATCGCCTGATCATCGGCGATGACCAGCCTGACCTGCTCAGACATACGTGCAGGATAGCCAGCGCGGGCTCAGCCGAGCAGCTCGCCCAGCGGCACCTTCGGATCCTCGAGGCGGACCAGGTCGACGGCGGTGCCGGCCCAGCCGGCGCGGACGAGGGCCTGGATGTCGTCGGTGACGTCCCAGACGTTGACGTTCATGCCGGCGAGGACGCGGCCGTCCTGGACCCAGAAGGCGATGAACCCGTCCGCGACCGAGGTGCCGCCGCGGAAGACGACCCGGTCGTAGCCGCCGGGGGCGACGAAGCCGGAGTACTCCATGCCGAGGTCGAACTGGTCGGAGTAGAAGTACGGCACCCGGTCGTAGGTGGCGTCGCCGAGCAGGGACTTCGCCGCGACCTTGCCGCCGTTGAGGGCGTTGGCCCAGTGCTCGACGCGGACGCGCCGGCGCAGGCCGGGGTGGTCGAGGTTGACGACGTCGCCGGCGGCGTAGATGTCGGGGTCGGAGGTGCGCAGGGCGGCGTCGACGAGGATGCCGTTGTCGACCTCGAGGCCGGCGTCGACGGCGAGCTCGGTGTTGGGCTGGATGCCGACCCCGACGACGGCGACGTCCGCGGGCAGCTCCGTGCCGTCGGCGAGCACGACCGACCGCAGCTTGCCGTCGGCGCCGCGGAACTCCGCCACGGAGGCGCCGAAGCGGAACTCGACGCCGTTGGCGCGGTGCAGGTCGGCGAAGACGGTGGCGACCTCGTCGCCGAGGACCCGCTGCAGGGGCAGGTCGGCGACCTCGACGACGGTGACGGCCGCGCCGTGCTTGCGGGCCGCGGCGGCGGTCTCCAGGCCGATCCAGCCGGCGCCGACCACCACCACCCGCTCGGCGCTGCCCAGGTGCGCCAGCAGCGCGTCGGACTCGTCGACGGTGCGCAGGTAGCGCACGCCGGTCAGGTCGGCGCCCGGCACGTCGAGGGTGCGGACCCGGGAGCCGGTGGTGAGCAGCAGCTTGTCGTAGTGCAGCTCGTCGACGCCGTCGAGGGTGACGGTGTGCGCGGACGGGTCGACGCGGGTGACCCGGGTGGCGAGGCGCAGGTCGACGCCGTTCTCGGCATACCACGACTCGGGGTGGACGAAGGCCTTCTCACGGGCGTCCTTGTCGCCCTGCAGGTACCCCTTGGACAGCGGGGGCCGCTCGTAGGGGCGCTCGGTCTCCTCGCCGATCAGCACGATCCGGCCGGTGAAACCCTCGGCGCGCAGCGTCTCCGCCGCCTTCGCCCCCGCGAGGCTCGCGCCCACGATCACAAATGTCCGCTCGTCAGCCATACGTCCCAGCCTTCCCTACCGGTCCGCGATCCGCCAAGGGTTCACACGCCCGCGGAACCCGCCGGATCCAGCAGCCGCTGGTGCCAGGCCGTGGCGGACAGGTCGGTGAGGCTGGCCACCTGGTCGATGACGACCCGCAGCCGGGCCGCGTCGTCGGGGGCCGCCCGCCACATCGGGGCGAAGACGGCGTCGAGGCCGTCCGGCGCACGGTCCGCCAGGGCGGCCACGAGCTCCTGGAGGACCGTGACCTCCTGCGCGTAGCGCTGCTTCGAGCCGGGGCGGCGCATCACGTACCGCAGCGCCATCCCCTTCAGCAGCGCGCACTGCGCCCGCACGACGGGCGGGACGACCAGGTCGGCGTCGTAGCGGCGGACCGGCGCGTCGCCGTGCGCGGCCCGGGTGGCGGACACGGCGGCCGCGGCGAAGCGGCCGGTGAGCACGCTCGTCACCCGCTTGAGGGCGACCTGCGCGGCGTGGCTGCCGTCGTAGTGGCCCAGCGGCACGAGGACCGGGTCGGCGAGCAGGTCGAGCAGGACGGTCTCCAGGTCCGCGGCGCGCTCGGCGGAGTACGCGGCGGCGACGTCCTCGCACAGCGCGGCCCGCTCGCCGCCGTCGGCGCGCAGCGTGGCGAGGTCGACGTAGCCGCCGTGGACCCCGTCCTCGACGTCGTGCACCGAGTAGGCGACGTCGTCGGCCCAGTCCATGACCTGCGCCTCGAGGCATCGTCCGGGGTCGGTGCGGCCCGCGCGCAGCCATTCGAAGACGGCCGCGTCATCGGCGTACACGCCGAACTTGCGGTAGCCGTCGCGCCGCGGCCACGGATACTTCGACACCGCGTCGAGCGAGGCCCGGGTGAGGTTCAGCCCGGCCGGGGCGCCGTCCGGCGCGAGGACCTTGGCCTCCAGCCGGGTGAGGACCCGCAGGGTCTGCGCGTTGCCCTCGAAGCCGCCGCACGCCTGGGCGACCTCGTCGAGGGCGTCCTCGCCGTTGTGCCCGAAGGGCGGGTGGCCGAGGTCGTGGGCGAGCCCGGCGGTGTCGACCACGTCGGGGTCGCAGCCGAGCCGGGCGCCCATCTCCCGGGCGATCTGCGCGACCTCCAGGGAGTGGGTGAGCCTGGTGCGCAGGAACGCGTCGGCACCCGCCGTGTGCACCTGGGTCTTCGCGGCGAGGCGGCGGAACCCGGCGGAGTGCAGCACGCGGGCCCGGTCCCGCTGGAACGGGCTGCGCCCGTTGTCCGCGCTGGTCGTGGTGCGGTCCTTCTGCGGCTCGTGCACGTAGCGTTCCGCGTCCGGGTTCACGTGTCGAGCTTAGAGGTCTTCCCGGGTTCTTCGTCCCGCGCCACAGGAACCGGAGCGGACGCCTCACGCCCGGCGGACGGCTCGCCGCCGGCGGACGCCTCGCCGTCGGCGGGCGGGCCACGGCCGGCGGGTGGCTCGTCGAGGGCGTCGACCATCGGCGTCATCAGCACCTTGACCGCCGCGACGACCGGGATCGCCATGAGCGCGCCGACGACGCCGAGGACCGCGCCGCCGGCGAGCGCCGCCAGCAGCACGGCGATCGGCGACAGGTCGACGGTGTCGCGCAGGACCCGCGGGGAGATCAGGTAGTTCTCCAGCTGCTGGTACAGCAGGAAGAACGCGGCCACGACGACGGCGGCCGGCCAGAGCCCGCCGGTCACCAGCGCGACGACCGTGCAGCCGACCGCGCCGACGGTGGCGCCGATGAGCGGGATCAGGTCGGTGACCGCGACGAAGAAGGCGAGCGGCAGCGCGAACGGCACGTCCATCAGGAACAGGCAGGCGAACGACGACACCCCGGCGAACAGCGAGATGATCAGGTTGCCGATCATGTAGCCGCCGACCTTGTCGACCACGACGTCGATCGCCTGCGCCGCGTGGGGGCGGCCCCGCCGGGGCACGAGCCGCACGACGCCGCGCCGGAGCCGGGGCAGGTCGGCCATGAAGTAGATCGTGAGCACGGTGACCAGCAGGACGTTGAGGACGGCGCTGAAGATGCCGGTGAGCACGCCGAGCGCGCCGCCGCCGATCCTGCCCGGCAGGGTCCTGGCCAGCTCGGTGAGCTTCGCCGTCAGCCCGTAGCGGTCGGCCACCTCGCGATAGGCCTTCGACCGTTCGGGCAGCTCCCGCAGGTACTGCGGGACGTTGCGCAACAGGTCGCCGCCCTGCCCGACCAGCGGCGGGGCCAGCGACCAGACGAACCCGGCCAGCAGCGCCACGGCGAGCACCACGATCACGGCGACCGCGGCCGGGCGGCGCACCCCGCGGCGGACCAGCAGCCGCACCGCCGGGTCGAGGCTGACGGCGACGAAGACGGCGATCGCGACCTGCACGAGGATCTGCCGGACGTTGTACAGCGCGAACGCGCCGGCCGCGACGGTCAGCAGGCCGAGCCCGGTGGCGACGGCCCGGCGGTACGCCCGGCCGAAGTCCGTTACCGGGGGTGGCGCAGGATGCAGAACTCGTTGCCTTCCGGGTCGGCGAGGACGAGCCATTCGCCGTCCTCGTGCTGACCGACGTCCACGTGGCGGGCGCCCATGTTGACCAGGCGCTCGATCTCGGCGTCGAGGTCGTCGGGGCGCAGGTCGAGGTGGAGCCGGTTCTTGGCGTGCTTGGGGTCCTGGTGGCGCAGGAAGATCAGCCGTGGGTGGCCGTCGGCGCCGGGGCCGACCACGACCTCCCGCGCGGACACACTCTCGACCCGCTGGTCGAGGACCTCGGCCCACCATCGGCCGAGCCGCTCGGGGTCGAGCGCATCGACGATCAAGGCATCCCACCGGCTCCCCATGCGCACCTCCGTGGACGGCGTGGGGACCCACCATACGCCGCGCCGTCGGGCGTCGCAGCCGTGCAGGAACGCGTGGGGGACGGCACTTTAGTCGCTTCCCGACCCCCATGTCCCGTAAACGTGCAAATTGCAAAAAGCAGTATCCGATCGGCTGGCGGTTATCGCCCGAATGCACGGAGTAGATGATCAAGTGGCTTGGGGTAATTTGCCGGAAGCGCATCGTTACGGCCTCTCCCTCACTTCTGCCGGTGTGCGCCACTTCCTCCTGCCCGCCGGCCTTGTACCGGCACCGCCCGCGAACGGGAGACTCCGTGCCTGCAATCGATGACTGCCTGCGACGCGCCATGACGATCCGGGGTGCGATCGGGGCCAGCCTCATCGACTACACGACCGGGCAGTCACTGGGCATGCAGGGCGGACAGGACCAGGTCGCGCCGCACGCCGACCCGGCCGCGGCGGCGCTGGGCACCGCGAGCGTCATCCACGCCGCGATGCAGACCGCCGCGTACGCCCCGGCGGTGCCCGGCGACACGGTCGAGGACGTCATCATCAGCACCTCGGCGGCATATCACCTGATCAGGCCCGTCCGGACCGGCTTCGACTCGCGGCTGGTGCTCTACGTGTGGCTCGACCGGGCAGAAGGCAACCTGGCCATCGCAAGGCGCCGGATCCGAACCCTCGCCGAGGAACTTGCATGATGACAAGTATGTCGGAGGTGGCGGCGTGACCAGTCGGGGCAGGGCGACCGTGAAGGACGGGCGGCAGCAGCCGAAGCTCGGCCGTGGCGTCACCCCGGTGAAGGCGCTCCAGCAGCTCGCCGGCCTCGGCGTGACCGGCGCGCTGACCGTCGTCGGCCAGCCCGGCGGCGTGATCTTCCTCCGCGACGGCCTGGTCAACGGCGTCGAGTCGCCGGCCGCGCCGAGCGTCGACCGGCTCCTCACCGCCGCCGGGGTGGTCGACGAGCGGGTGTGGGAGACGATCCCGTCCCGGCCCGCCAGGGCGCTCGTGGAGGGCGGGCACCTCACCGCGGCCGAGGTCGAGCTGTGCGCGATCAACGCGTTGTACGACGCGGCCTGGTTCGTGCTGTCCACCGAGCGGGCCGAGCTGCGCTTCGCCCCGGACATCGAGCACTGGCTCGGCGCCGAGAGCACCGTGACGGCGGACCAGTTGTGCGACCATGTCGCCCGGCAACGGCGCATCCTCGACGAGGTGCACCCCTCTGACGTCACTGACACAGCCGCGATCAGGCCGGTCCTGCGACCGGGCCTGGACCGTGTGCTGCTGTCCGGGCTGCAGTGGGAGATCGTGCTGCACGCCGATGGGCAGCGCACCCCGCAGGACCTGGCCGGCCTGCTGGGGCGCTCCGCGTACGCGGTGACCCTCGACGTGCGGCGGCTCGCGGCGGCGGGCCTGATCGAGTCGCCGCCGCCCACCGTGGACGAGCCCCCGTCGTCGTCAGCGCCGTCGTCGACACCGTCCTCGTCGGTGGATTCGGCGTCGGTACCGGTGGCGCCGGCGCCTTCCCCGGCACCTTCCCCGGCATCACCTCCGGCCGCATCTCCGACGCCAGCGACGGAATCGGCCGCGGCGGGCCGGCCGGTCGGCTCGGCACCGGTCAACGGCGGCGGCGAGGAGTTCCTGCCGCAGCGGGTGCCGGGGACGTTCACGTTCGAGGATCCGGCGACCGACACCCGCAGGCACCTGCCGGCGGGGGTCACCGCCCTGGCGGTGCTGCCGGGCGCGATCGACAAGGCACCCGACGACACGCTGCTCAAACGCATCCGCTCGGCACTGCAGTCCCTGCGATGAGCCGACCGGGAGATGGAGGTAACGCGACGATGACCACCGATGCGGAACTGCGCGGCGCGCTCCTGCTGGAGCTCGGTCGCCTGCGCCGGGCCGTGCCGGAGCTCACCGGATGCCTGGTCGCCAGCACCGACGGCCTGCTGATCGTCGACGAGGCCGAGACGGTCGTCGCCGAGGGGATCGCCGCGCTCGCGGCGGCGTGCCTCGGCGTCAGCCAGCGGATCGCCGACAGCGCCGGCCAGGACGACTTCCAGGAGGTGTTGATCAGCAGCATGGGCGGGCACGTCGCCATGTACATGGCCGGCCACGGCGCCGTGCTGGTGCTGCTGGCCGCCGCCGACGCGAACGTCGGGCGGCTGCACCACGAGGCACGCCGGTCGATCAGCGTGGTGTCCCACGTGGTGGCCACCGCCGCGCTCACCTTCGCGCAGGCGATCCCGGAGCCGGCCCGGTGGTAGGCCGCAACGGCGGGGCGCACCGGCGACCCAGGCGAACGAACGAACCAACCCCCAAGACCATCGACAGTTCCCCCACGAACAAGCTCACGGAGGTAGCCATGGCGGACATGGAGACGGCGCTCAAGGAACTCATGACCATCGACGGCGCGATCGGCGTCGCGCTGGTGGACTACAACAGCGGCATGGCGCTCGGCGTGCTCGGCGGTTCGAAGGACCTGGACCTGACCGTGGCGGCGGCCGGCAACACCGACGTGGTCCGCGCCAAGATGCGCACCATCGAGATGCTGAACCTCAAGGACGGCATCGAGGACATCCTCATCACGCTGAACAACCAGTACCACCTGATCAGGCCCCTCACCGGGCGCTCCGGCAAGGGGCTGTTCCTGTACCTGGCGGTGCTGCGGTCCCGGGCCAACCTCGCGCTGGCCCGGCACCAGCTGGCCCGCGTCGAGGAGGAGCTCGACGTCTGACCCTCAGCTCAGCGGTTCCGCCCTAACGGGTGTCGGAGGTCGACTGCTCGGCGACAGCCGCGCGGCCGGCCTCCAACCGCGCCACGGGCACGCGGAACGGTGAACACGACACGTAGTCCAGGCCCACCTCGTGGAAGAAGTGCACCGACTCCGGGTCGCCGCCGTGCTCGCCGCAGACCCCGAAGTGCAGCTCCGGCCGGGCCGCCCGGCCCTCGTCGACCGCGATCCGCACGAGCCGGCCGACGCCGTCACGGTCGATGGACTCGAACGGCGACACGCCGAAGATGCCGAGCTCCAGGTACCGCCAGAAGAACGCCCCCTCGACGTCGTCGCGGGAGAAGCCCCACCCCATCTGGGTGAGGTCGTTGGTCCCGAACGAGAAGAAGTCGGCGGCCTGGGCGATGTCGCCCGCGGTCAGCGCGGCCCTCGGCACCTCGATCATCGTGCCGATCTTCACGTCGACGTCGTGCTCGCCGATGATCTTCTCGGCCTCGGCGCGGATCGTCTCCAGCTCCTGCACCGCACCGACCAGCGGCACCATGATCTCCGGGTGCGCGCCGTCGACCTGCGCGGCGGCCTCGACGATCGCCCGCACCTGCATCGCGAACAGGCCGGGGATGACCAGCCCGAGCCGCACGCCGCGCAGCCCCAGCATCGGGTTCTCCTCGTGCATGCGGCGCACCGCGTCCAGCAGGTCCTTGTCGTGCCCCGGGTCCTGGCCGCGCTCCTCCGCGACGGCGACCTTCACCGCGAGGTCCTCCAGCGGCGGCAGGAACTCGTGCAGCGGCGGGTCGATGAGCCGCACCGTCACCGGCAGGTCCCGCATCTCGCGGAAGAGCTCGACGAAGTCGGCCCGTTGCAGCGGCAGCAGCTCCTCCAGCGCCGCGTCCCGGTCCTCCGCGGTGCGGGCCAGGATGAGCCGCTCGACGAGGGACCGGCGCTCGCCGAGGAACATGTGCTCGGTGCGGCACAGGCCGATGCCCTGCGCCCCGAACCGGCGGGCCCGCGCCGCGTCCTCGCCCGTGTCGGCGTTGGTGCGCACCCGCAGCCTTCGGCCGCCGTCCGCGTGGGTGAGGATCCGGTGCACCGCGCTGACGAGCGGGTCGGCCTCGGCGTCGAGGGTGCCTTCGAAGTACTGCACGACCGGCGACGGCTGGACGGGCACCTCACCGAGGTAGACCCGGCCGGTGGTGCCGTCGACGGAGATGACGTCCCCCTCCGACACCACGTGACCGTCCACCGTGAACTGTCCCTTGTGGAGGTTCACGTCGAGGTCGTCGGCGCCGCACACGCACGTCTTGCCCATGCCGCGGGCGACCACCGCCGCGTGCGAGGTCTTGCCGCCGCGGCTGGTCAGGATCCCCTGCGCGGCGATCATGCCGGGCAGGTCGTCGGGGTTGGTCTCCCGGCGCACCAGGATGACCTGCTCCCCCTCCTTCGCCATGGCCACCGCGTGCTTGGCGTCGAACACGGCCTTGCCGACCGCCGCGCCCGGCGACGCGCCGACCCCGCGGGTGAGCTGCTCGGGCTCCTGGGAGAGGTCGAACGTCGGGAACATCAGCTGCGCCAGCTGGGCGCCGTTGACCCGGCGCAGCGCCTCGTCCAGGTCGATGACGCCCTCGTCGACGAGCTGCGTGGCGATGACGAACGCGGCCGCCGCGGTCCGCTTGCCGACGCGCGTCTGCAGCATCCACAGCTTGCCGCGCTCGATGGTGAACTCGATGTCGCACAGGTCGCGGTAGTGCTCCTCGAGCTTCGCCATGATCTTCAGGAGTTCGTCGTACGACTTCTGGTCCTTGCCGGCCAGCTCCTGCAGCGGGATCGTGTTGCGGATGCCGGCGACGACGTCCTCACCCTGGGCGTTGGCGAGGTAGTCGCCGTAGACGCCCGGCTCACCCGTCGCGGGGTCCCGGGTGAAGGCCACGCCCGTGCCGGAGTCGGCGCCCAGGTTGCCGAAGACCATCGCGACCACGTTGACGGCGGTGCCGAGGTCGGTCGGGATCCGCTCCTGTCGCCGGTACAGCACGGCGCGGTCAGCGTTCCAGGACCGGAAGACGGCGCTGACGGCGAGGTCGAGCTGCTCGCGCGGGTCCTGCGGGAAGTCGCGGCCGGTGTGCTCACGGAAGAGCTCCTTGTACGTCCGCACCAGCGCCTTCAGCGCGGCGGCGTCGAGCCCCAGGTCGTCCTTCGTCTTCGCGGCGCGCTTCGCGTCGTCGAGCGCGTGCTCGAACTCCTCGCCGGGCACGTCGCACACGGTCTTGCCGAACATCTGGATCAGCCGCCGGTAGGAGTCCCAGGCGAACCGCTCGTCGCCGCCGGCCTGCGCGGCGAGCCCGTCGACGCTGCGGTCGGTGAGCCCGACGTTGAGCACCGTCTCCATCATGCCGGGCATGGAGAACTTCGCCCCCGACCGCACGCTCACCAGCAGCGGGTCGTGCTGGTCGCCGAGCCGGCGGCCCATCTTCGCCTCGAGGGCGGCGAGGTGCTCGCCCACCTGCGGGTCCATGCCCTCCGGCGGGCGGCCGGTCTTCAGGAACTCCCGGCACGCGTCGGTGGTGATCGTGAATCCCGGCGGCACCGGCAGGCCGAGGTTGGTCATCTCGGCGAGGTTGGCTCCCTTGCCGCCGAGAAGGTCCTTGAGATCCCGGTTACCCTCTTCGAAGTCATAGACGAACTTCTCCACTGAAGCCTCCATGGTTGACTGAGCCATCGTTAGGGTTCCCGTGTGCGGCACACCGTAAAGCGGCGTTCCGAGCTTTGGCATGGCCTTGAGACAAGTCGCACAAGGAACGGCACATTCGCCTCTTACGGGTGCAGTTGGGAGCGCTCCACCAAGCACCTTCGCGCATCGTTGCGTTTCGTGTCCGTTTTACGGCTTCCGCATTCCCGCACGTCGTGACGCTTGGACCTGCTCCGTCTCCCCGCTTTTCGATCACGTCCGAGCATCGTTTGTGCGCGCTGCCACCCGCGATCCGGGGCGCCCGGCATGGCATGCTCAAAGGCGTGACGTTGAAGCTCGGTCCCTATGTCGTCGACCCGCCCGTGGTGCTCGCCCCCATGGCGGGCATCACCAACGTCGCCTTCCGGCAACTCTGCCGCGAGCAGGGCGCCGGCCTCTACGTCTGCGAGATGATCACCACCCGCGCCCTGGTCGAGCGCAACCCCAAGACCCTGAGCATGATCCAGTTCGGCGCCCTGGAGAAGCCGCGGAGCCTGCAGCTGTACGGCGTGGACCCCGCCACCATCCGCAAGGCCGTCGAGATGGTCGTCGAGCAGGACCTCGCCGACCACATCGACATGAACTTCGGCTGCTCGGTGCCCAAGGTGACCCGCCGCGGCGGCGGCTCGGCGCTTCCTTGGAAGCGGCGCTTGTTCCGCGACATCGTGACGTCGGCCGTCGAAGGCGCTCAGGGCCTACCGGTGACCATCAAGATGCGCATCGGCATCGACGACGACCACGTCACCATGCTCGACGCAGGGCGCATCGCCCAGGACGCCGGCGTGGCGTGGGTCGCCTTGCACGCCCGCACCGCGGCCCAGCGCTACTCCGGAACAGCCGACTGGGACGCCATCGCCTCACTCAAGTCCACTTTGGACATCCCGGTCCTCGGCAACGGCGACATCTGGGAAGCCGAGGACGCCCTGCGCATGATGGCCATGACCGGCTGCGACGGCGTCGTGATCGGCCGCGGCTGCCTCGGCCGCCCCTGGCTCTTCGCCGACCTCGCCGCCGCCTTCGCCGGCCGCTCCGACCGGAAGCTCCCCACCCAGGGCGAGGTCGCCGCCCTCATGCACCGCCACGCAACACTGCTCGTCGAGTGGTGGGGCAAGGAAAAGGAAGGCGTGACGGACTTCCGCAAGCACGTCGCCTGGTACCTGAAGGGCTTCCCGGTAGGCGGCGAACTCCGCTCCGCCATGGCCACCTCATCCACATTGGACGAACTCGGCGCCCTCCTGTCCCAACTGGACCCCGACATCCCCTTCCCCCGCGAGATCCTCGGCCAACCCAGAGGCCGCACCGGCACCCCCGCCAAGGTCATCCTCCCCCAGAACTGGCTCGCCACCCCCGACGACGACACCATCCCCGAAGGCGCCGAACTCGACGACTCCGGCGGCTGAGGGACCATTCGCCGGGGGTGGCGGTGGGGGTGTGGGCGGGGACGAGCATGGGGGCATGGCGCGGGAGACGGTGTTGGTCACCGGGGCGGCGGGTGGGGTCGGGTCCGTCGGGCGGGGGGTTGTGGAGCTGCTGCGGGAGCGTGGTGTGCCGGTCAGGGCGATGGTGCACCGGGAGGACGGGCGGGCCGAGGCGCTGCGGGCGACCGGGGCCGAGGTCGTGGCCGGGGACCTCACGGACGCGGGGGACGTCGTGCGGGCGCTCGACGGGTGTGGGCGGGTGTACTTCGGGATGAGCGTGTCGGCGGGTTACCTGCAGGCGACCGTCACCGTCGCGGCCGCGGCGCGGGAGGTGGGGCGGCTCGAGGTGCTGGTCAACATGTCGCAGATGACGGTGTCGGAGATGACGCTCACCAGTACCGGGGAATCGGCGCAACATCGGATGCACCTGCTGGGTGAGCGGGTGCTGGACTGGTCGGGGCTGCCGGTCGTGCACGTGCGGCCGACCGTGTTCCTCGAGAACCCGCTCTTCAGGGTCACCGGTGGGGAGCTGCGGCTGCCGTTCGGGCAGGCGCGGACCTCGCCGGTCGCGGCGCGTGACGTCGCGGAGGTCGTCGCCGCGATCCTGGGCGGGCCCGGGCCGCACGTGGGGAAGGTGTACGAGCTGACGGGCCCGCGGTCGCAGGACATGACCGCGATGGCGGCGGAGATCGCGGCCGCGGTGGGGCGGCCGGTCGCCTACGTCGACGTGCCGATGCGGCAGTGGATCGACGAGACGCTGACGCCGCTCGGGGTGCCGGAGCATCTGCGCGACCACCTGGTCACCATGGCGAAGCTGCACCGCGAAGGCCGGTACGACCGGCTGACCCACGACGTCGAGGCGATCCTCGGCCGCCCGTCCACCGCCGTCCGCGACGCCGTCGCCGTTGCCGGCGCCGGGGTGTGACCGCGGCCAGGCGGAGAACCCCAAACCCCAGAGACTCAGTCGGAGAACTCCAGGGCCTCGGCGTGGGCCGTCAACTCGGCGACGCCGGGAGGGTTGGTCAGCAGGTCCGCGATCGTCTCGGCCTTCGGGTCGCCGGACGCGAACGTGGCGGCGACCGCCCTGTCCACGTCGAACGGGGTGCGGCGCAGCGAGACGTCGGGGCCGAGCAGGGCCCAGTAGGCGGTGCCGGGGGTGCCGTCGTGGTACGGCAGGCCGACGCTGCCCGGGTTGACGCTGCGCAGGGCGCCGACGGTGCGGTCGAACTGCAGGTGGGTGTGGCCGCCGACGAGGACGCGCTCGGGGACGCCGGCGCTGAGGGCGGCCATCCGGGTCGCGGGGGTGGCGGGGGTGACCAGCTCGGTGTCGGCGCGCGGGGAGCCGTGGCAGCAGCGGACCGGGCCGAGGCCGGTGACGTCGACGACGGCCGTGAAGTGGAAGCCGGCGAGCCACGAGACCGCTTCGGGTGGATGGCGGGTGAGCATCCACGCCTCGCGGGGCGTGGACGGGGTGCGGGTCCCGGCGGCGAGCTCGAGGACGGCGCGGTCGGCGTTGCCGCGGATGCACAGCGCCCGCGGGCCGAGGGCGCGGACCAGGTCGAGGGTGGCGGCCGGTTCCGGGCCCCAGGTGAGGTCGCCGCAGAAGACGACGAGGTCGGCGGTGGCCACGTCGGGCTCGGCGAGCACCGCTTCCAGGGCCGGCACGTTGGCGTGCACGTCGGACAGCACGGCGACCCGGCCCCGGGCGGGGGTCACGGCTTGCGGCCCACCGCCGCGTACATGGCGACGTCCGCGGGGGCGGCGTCGGGGTAGGCGTCGCGCCAGTCGCTGACCGCGACGATCCCCGGCGGCACGAGGTCCAGGCCCTCGAAGAAGGCGCCGAACTCCGCCGCGGTGCGGGCGTAGCCGTCGGTGCGGCCCGCGGCGAACATCGCCCGGTACGCGGCTGCGCCCGCCTCGTCGGCGAAGTCCACGGTCGCGTTCGTGGCGACCAGGTAGCTGCCGGAGGGCAGCGCCGACAGCAGGGTCCGCACGATCGGCAGCGCCTCGGCGTCGGTGTGGATGAAGTGCAGGATCGCCACGAGGAGCAGGCCGACCGGCTGGTCCAGGTCGAGGGTGGAGCGCAGGTCCGGGTGGGCCAGGATCGCGGCGGGATCGCGCAGGTCCGCCTCCAGATAGGCGGTTTTTCCCTCGGGTGTACCGGTGAGCAGCGCCCTCGCGTGGGTCAGCACGATCGGGTCGTTGTCGACGTAGAGGACGCGGGACGCGGGGTCGGCGCGCTGCGCGATCTCGTGCGTGTTGTCCGGGACGGGCAGGCCGGTGCCGATGTCGAGGAACTGCCGGACACCGGCCTCCTGCGCCAGGAACCGCACGGCGCCGCGCAGGAACGCCCGGTTGGCCAGGACGGCGGTCCGCACGGTCGGGAACGCGGCGGCGATCTCGTCGCCGGAGGCGCGGTCGGCGGCGAAGTGGTCCTTGCCGCCGAGCCAGTAGTTGTAGCGGCGGGCAGGGTGCGGCACCGTCGTGTCGATCCGGTCCTGTCCGGTCACGACCGACCCCCTCACCGTGAGCGACGTCGAAGCGTCGATGCCGCCGAGATTAGTCGATTCGTGCCGCACCCGTGCCCGCCCCCCGTTCAACTGTCAGCAGCCCTCCTGCTTCGGCCCCGGCTGCGCGGGCGGTGCCGCGTCGGCCACGGTCACGGACAGCTGCGCGGTGCCGCCGACCTGGGCGCCGGTCTCGTTGACGGTCCGCGAGCCGAGGAACGCGAACGTGACCGGGTCGAAGATCAGGTCACGGCGCCACCCGTCGGGGCCGACGCGGCCGACGGCGGTGCCGGTGCGGCCCGCGGTGTCCTGCGCGTCGCCGACGAGCACGGCGCCCGGGATGAGCTTCAGCGCCTGGAACACCGCCGCATGCTGCGCCGCGGGCATCGGGGCCGCGGCCAGCTCGATGCCGGCCTTCCACAGGTAGTGGTTCTTGTCGGCGCCGCCGCCGGGGAACCGGGCGAAGACCTTCAGCATGCCCTGGGCGTCGGTGGGCAGGGTGGCGTAGTACGCGTAGTCCTGCCGGGTCACGTCGCCCTTCACGGGGCACAGGACGCGCACGTCGACGCTGCCGGCCTTGGGAAGGTTCGCCGGGAGCGGCTGCCCCGGGTACGGGCGGGGCTCCAGCTGCTCGGTCCTGGACACGCCCGGCTTCGAGTTGTCGGACGCGACCCAGGTCGTGACCTTCATCGCGTACAGGAAGCGCCCGCCCTCGCCGAGCTCCGCCATGTCGGACATCAGCGACTCGGTGACGACGAACTGGCCCGGTCCCGGGTTGATCGCGCCGGGTGCCGCGGCCGCCAGGTCGAGCAGCTCCGCGACCGAGACGGGCTTGATCTTCACGGCCTGCGGGGCGGACGAGCCGGTGGCCGGCGTCGCCGGCGACCCGCCGGCCACCCGCGGCGCGGGCGTGGGGGCCGAGGTCATCATGACGGCCACGGCGACGGCGGCCGCCGCGGTGGCGAGCCCGGCGGCGAAGATGAGCGGCCGGTGCGACCGGGGCCGCGGCGCCGCCGTGCGCATCGCCGTCACGAACGCCCGCTCGGCACCCGTCACGTCGGCCATCTCGGGCACCTCGCTGCGGAAGTCGCGCAGTGGTTGCAGGTCGTTCACAGGTCCTCCTGAATGGATGTCGGGTCCGCCCCGCCGAGTGCCGCGCGCATCCTGCTTCGAGCCCGGTTCACCCGGGACCGCACCGTTCCCACGGGCACGCCGAGCGCGACCGCGATCTCCTCGTACGTGAGGTCGCCCCACGCGACCAGCAGCAGCGCGTCGCGGTACACCGGACGCAGCGCCGCCAGTGCCGCCGCGAGCCGCCGGTTGACGGCCCCCGCCCCCAGCCGCGCGTCGCTGGACGCCTCGAACGCCTCCGTCACCGGGTCGACGCCGGTGCGTTCGAGGGCCTTGAGCGCCCGGATCTCGGCGCGCCGGTGCCGGCCCACCAGGTTGGTGGCGATGCCGAACAGCCACGGCCGGGCGTCGAGCCGATCCACGGCGTAGCGGTGCCGCTGCCGGAACGCCGCGAGGAACACGTCGGCGCAGACGTCCTCGGCGACGGACGGGCCGAGGCGGCGGGTCACGTACCGCTGGATCACCGGCGCGTGCCGGCGGAAGATCAGTGCGAAGAGCTCGGGCTCATCCTTGGACCGCGCGATGATCACGGCGTCGCCCACCGGTTCGGTGGCCACCGCCGTCTCGGTTGGTCTGGTCATCGGACATCAGGCCTCTCGGCTGTCGGTCAGTACACCTGGTACTTGCCCGACAGCCGAGAGACGGTTCCCGACTTTCTCAGATCACGTGAACGGTACTTCTCAGATCACGTGAACGGTCCGCCCAGCCACTGCGGGAGCGCGTTCTGCCAGCGGAAGGACTTGCCGTCGCCGAAGTCGCCGCTGGCCTGGGGGATGATGCCGGACAGCAGCGCGGGGACGATCGCACCGTCGGTGAACAGGCCCTTGCCGTAGTCCTTGCCGATCGCCAGGGCCTGCTTGCCGAGCCCCTTCACCGCCGAACCGCCGGCCTTCGCCCGCAGGGCGTTGAACTCGGCCTTGATGGCGTGGCCCGATCCCTTCACGAAGTTGCCGACGTTCTTGGGGCCCAGGTTCTTGAGCGCCTTCAGGCTGTCCTTGCCGACCTCGCCGAGCGCGGTACGGGTGCCGCTGACGACGCTCTTGGTGAACACCTTGGAGCCCTGCTCCAGCACCCCTCCGCCGAGCCCCTTGCCGAGGGCACCACCCACCGGCATGATCGCGCCGGTGGCGGCGCCCATGAGCCCGCCGACGACGACGTCCTTGGCGAGGTCACCCCAGCCGTAGTTGGAGCCGGGCTTGCTCATCTCCAGCCCGCCCACCACAGCGGCCTGCACCATGCCGCCCAGCGCGCCGCAGACGATCGCCCCGCCACCGCCGGTCAGCGCGGCGCAGCCGACGCCGACGCCGATGCCGGCGGCCAGGCCGACCACGTCGGAGTGGTTCTGGGCCCACTTGACGCTCTCGTCGAAGCCCTTCTTCGCCGCGTGGCACACCGCCGACAGCCAGCCGCAGCGGCTCTTCTTCTTGGGCTTCGGGGCCGGCGACTCCGGCTCCGCGGGCTTGCGCGGCGGCGGCCGCCAGCCGTTCTCGGGCTTGTTCGTCGCGTTCGGGGAAGCGTTCTCGGACCGGTCGTAGTTGCCGGGGCCGCAGTCGTACTTCGCGCACGGGGTCTGCGAGTCGTAGTAGTCGGTGCCGGCCGGATCCGCCCGGTTGATCGGGTCGCGACCGCCAACGTGTCCATCGCGGCCAGCCAGTTCACCGACGGGCACACCTACCAGTGGTACGTGAAGGCCTACGACGGCAAGGACACCAGCGCGGCCACGGCCACCTGCCAGTTCAAGGTGAACAAGCAGCAGCCGGCGGCGCCGGTGGTCGCGTCCGCCACCTACCCGGAGGACTCGACCGGGCCGCCGATCGGCACGGCCGCGGCCTTCACTTTCACCCCCCAGGCCGGCAGCGATCTGCCGATCAGCTACGTGTACAGCCTGAACGCCGCGCCGCCGGCCACGATCCCCGGCCAGTACGGCCCGTTCAAGGGCGGCACCCTGGTCCAGGCGGCGGCCTCCGGCCCGACCAGCGTCACGCTCACGCCGCGGTACTTCGGGCCGAACATCCTCTACGTCTACGGCATCAACGGCGCCGGCAACCCCAGCGCCGTCACGGCCTACCGGTTCACCACCGACGCCCCGGCCCAGCCCGCCGTCTGGGGCGACTTCACCGGCGACGGCATCCCGGACCAGATCGCGGTCGGCACCGTGTTCCGGCCGGGCGCCTGGCTGCACCCGGGCACCGACAAGGCCGGCCACCTCGGCACCCCGGTCCAGGTCGGCGCGGACGGCATCGGCGGCGCCGGCAGCACCGCGAGCGTCCGCGACTGGACCGGCGCGACGGCCACCGCGACCGAGTTCACCGGCGACGGGGTGCAGGACCTGCTGATCAAGCTGCCCGTCAGCGACGCCGACGGCAACGTGACGGTGCTGCCCGGCAACGGCGACGGCGCGCCCTTCGACGCGCTGGACCGGATCAGGGTGATGCTGCCGACCGTCGACGGCAGCGAGGGCAACCAGACCGTCGACCAGGTGGTGGTCTCGCCGCTGCCCAGCGTGACCGGATCACCGCTGCCCGACCTGTACGCGATCGTCGGCGACAACCTGTACCTCTACCCGCCGGGCTTCCCGCCGGGCAACTTCGAGGCGCCGATCCTGATCTCCTCCGGGTGGACCGGCCGCACCATCGCCGCGACCGTCAACGGCACGAACCCGGCGCTGTTCGCCCGCACCGACGCGACCGGCAAGCTGGAGCTCTACACCGGTGACGCCGCGACCGGCACCCCGGCCGGCACGGACACCCCGGTCGTCTACGCCGCCAGCGGGTTCGACGCCAACACGGTCCCGGCCGTCACCGGCGCCGACATCAACACCGACGGCAGGCCCGACCTCTGGGCCGACTCGCGCGGCACCGCGCTCGACGCCCGCCTCAACACCGGCGCCAACGCCCTCGCCGCGGCGGTCACCAACCAGCTCGGCAACCAGGGCCTGCTGAAGTCGGCATACGCCGGCTACTGCGTGGACAACAAGGGCAGCGCCACCACCGCCGGCAACCCGATCCAGCTGTACAGCTGCAACGGCGGGCCGCTGTCGCAGTGGTGGACGCTGACCAGCGACGGCGCGCTGCGCCTCGGCACGATGTGCCTCGACGTCAAGAGCAGCGGCACCGCCAACGGCACCGCCGTCCAGCTCTACACCTGCAACAGCTCCGGCGCGCAGAAGTGGCAGCCGGGGACCGGCAACGCGCTGGTCAACCCGCAGTCCGGCCGCTGCCTGGACGTCGGCACCGTGGCGAACGCCTCGGCGCTGCGGATCTGGGACTGCAACGGCACCGCCAACCAGTCCTGGACGCTGGACGCGAGCGACACCGGCCCGATCCGGTCCGCGTTCGCCGGCAAGTGCCTCGACAACAACCGCGGCCTGTTCACCAACGGCAACCCGGTCCAGCTCTGGGGCTGCAACGGCGGGTACACCTCCCAGGCGTGGACCGTGCTGGGCGACGGGCAGATCCAGATCGCCGCGATGTGCCTCGACGTCACCGGCAGCGGCACCGCCAACAACACGCTGGTGCAGCTGTACTCGTGCAACAAGGGGCCGGCGCAGCAGTGGCGGATCGGCCCGAACTTCTCCCTGATCAACCCGCAGTCCGGCAAGTGCCTGGACGTGCCCGGCTCGGCCACGGCCGACGGCACCCGCCTGCAGATCTACACCTGCAACGGCACCGACGCCCAGAAGTGGATCGTGCACTGATCCTGGTGGCGCCCACGGTCGCCGCCGGCACCGGGAACTTTCCGGACGCCGGCGGCGACTACCCGTCCGTGGAGTGCATGCGGTTCCGGGAAGCGCTGTCCGCACGGATGGACGGTGAGGAAGAGCCGGTCGCGCCGGCGCTGGTCGACGCGCACCTGTCGCACTGCGGCGGGTGCCGGCAGTTTCAGCGGGACGCGGTCGCGGCGACGCGGCTGGTCCGGCTGCAACCCCTGCACGCCGCGCCGATCCCGGCGGAGCGCCTGCTGGCGGGCTTCTCCGACCATCCTTCCGGGGCGCGGTCCCTTGTCCCGGCGGCTGTTCGCGGACGGTCCTTCTTCAGGCGGTCGCGGCTGGTGTACGCGTTGCGGGTGCTGCTCGGTGCCTTCGGCGCGGCGCAGTTCCTGCTCGGCATCGCCCAGGCCGCGAACGCCGCGACCGCGCACGCGCACCAGGCCGGCCACGTGTTCCACGAGTCGGCGGCCTGGAACGTGGCGATCGGCGCCGGCTTCGCCTGGATCGCGACCCGGCGGGCCACCCCGGCGGGCGCGCTGCCGATGTTGACGGCGTTCGTGGCCCTGCTCGCGCTGCTGTCGGCCAACGACCTGCTCGCCGGCGCGGTCGAGACGACGCGGCTGGTGAGTCACGGGTTCGTCCTCGCCGGCTACGCCATCGTGCTCGCCCTGTCCCGGCCCGCCCTCGACCCGGCCGGCCCGCCGTCGGAGCGCCGGCGCCCGCCGCGCCGCTGGGGCCGCCCGCCCGCGCTCGACGAGGTCCCGCCGCCGCCCGCTTCCGCGCCGGCGCCGCTGCGCCTCGTGCCTGGGCCTGCCTCCCGCCTCGGCCGGGCCGCCCCTTCCTGGGACCGGCCCGCCGCTTCCGGGGACCGGCCCGCCGCTTTCGGGGACCGGGCCGCCTAGACCCGTCGCAGCAGGTACGTGTCCATGATCCAGCCCTTGCGGGCGCGGGCCTCCCGCCGGACCGTCTCGATCTCGTCGATCACCTTCCCGAGCCGCCCGGCGACGAGCAGCTCGTCCGGCGTGCCGAGGTACGCGCCCCAGTAGATGTCGACGTCCTCGTCCCGGTACGCCCGGCAGGCGAGGTCCGCGTCCAGCATGACGACGACGTCGTCGCAGCCCTCCGGCCAGCCCGCGCCGAGCCGTCGCCCGGTGGTGATGTGCACCGCCCCGGCGACCCGGTTCAGCATGATCCTGTGCCGGGCGGTGAGCGCCTGCACGCTGGTGATGCCCGGGATGACGTCGTAGCCGACCGCCACGTTGCCCCGTGCGGCGATCGTGTCCAGGATGCGGATCGTGCCGTCGTACAGCGCCGGGTCACCCCAGGCGAGGATCCCGCCGACCCCGTCCTCACCGAGCTCGGCGAGCAGCGCCTCCTCGATCAGCCTGGCCCGCTCGTCCCGCCAGTCCCGCACCGCACCCTCGTAGTCGGCCGCGGTCCTGTCCCTGGGCGGATCGGCGATGACCACCGTCCGGAACTCCCGCTCCGTCGCGAACCGGTCGCAGATCTCCCGCCGCGCCCCGGTCAGGTCGGCGGTCGTGTCCCCCTTGTCCAGCACGAAGAACACATCGACCGCGTTCATGGCATTGATTGCCTGCACGGTCACGTGTTCCGGGTCGCCCGCGCCGATTCCGATGATCAGTACCTTCCGCACCGCCCCATGATGTCAGGCCCCGCCCGCCCCTCTGCATGATGGACCGATGACACAGGACCGCTGGGACGAGGTCATGACCCTCCTCGTGGAGTCCGTCCCCGCCGGCCGCGTGACGGTGGTCGTCGACGGCACGGACGCCACGACCGGCCCGGTGGCCGACCGCCTCGCCGCCGCCCTCCGCGCCGCCGGCCGCCCCACCACCCGCTTACCGGCCGCCACTGGTTCACCGACCGCCACTGGTCCGCTGGCCGCCGCTGGTCCGCTGGCCGCCGCTGGTCCGCTGGCCGCCACCGGCTTGGCGGGCGCCACCGGCTCGGCGGGCGCCACCGGCTCGGCGGGCGCCACCGGCTCGGCGGGCGCCACCGATTCAGCGGCCACCACCGGCTCGGTGGGCGCCGGCGGCGAGGTGTTCGTCGCCGACGGGGCTGAGGCTCGGGCGGGGGCGCCGGGCGGGTGGGATGTGGTGGTCTGGTTGCGCACCTCGCGGCGCGAGCACGCCGCCGACGGCGCGCGGGGCGACACGGCGGACGTCGTCGTCGACCTGCACGACCCCGCGTGGCCCGTGATCCGGCACGTCGACCCGCGACTGCTCGACCGGCGCCGCTGGCACCTCGTGGAGTCCCGCGCGTTCTTCGGCGTGCGCGCCGGCACGTGGGACGCGAAGTTCGGCGACGACCTGCCCGCGTACGCCGCCGCCGTCGAGGCCGCCGGCCTGCCACCGGGCGGGGTCGTCGTCGACGCCGGCTGCGGCACCGGCCGCGCCCTGCCTGCCCTGCGCACCGCGGTCGGCCCGTCCGGCACGGTCGTCGGCCTGGACCACACGCCGCAGATGCTCGCCAAGGCCTGGGAGAAGGGCAACACCGGACTGGTCCTCGCCGACGCCGGCCGGCTGCCCTTCGCCGACGGAAGCATCGACGCCGTGTTCGCCGCGGGTCTCGTCATGCACCTGCCGGACCCCGTCGACGGCCTGCGCGAACTCGCCCGGGTCACCAAGCCCGGCGGCCGCCTCGTGCTCTTCCACCCAACGGGCCGCGCCGCCCTCGCCGCCCGCCACGGCCGCGTCCTCCGCCCCGACGACCCTCTCGCCGAAGCCCCCTTGGCCGCGACGGCCACCCTGTCCGGCTGGCATCTCACCACCTACGACGACGCCGCCGACCACTTCCTCGCCCTGGCCGACCGCCTCCCCCTGCGCGTACGCAAGCCGTCCGACGGCGAGGGCGGCTCCTGACGCTGCCCCGCCGCCCGGTCAGTGCCGGCGGGCGGACGGCCGCGTCACGGGGTGGAGATGTGGTTGGCGGCGAGGAGGCCACGCGCCACCAGGAACGCCCTGGCCTCGGCGGCGGCGGCCGGCGGCAGCTCCGTCCAAGGCAGGACCAGCGGGTTGATCTTGGCGACGGTCAGGATCCAGAACTCGGGGGTCTCCTTGACCGCCTGGACCGACTCCCAGGTGTACCCGACGTTGAGGCTCTTGGTGTGCGCCTGCACGTCGACGTCGGTCAGGTCGTACGTCACCGTCTCGCCGAGCAGGCCGGTCTTCGCCTGCGCCGCAGCACGCGAGACGAGCCACGGGAAGCAGAACACCCCCGCGCCGATCGCGGCCGGCGCGGCACCCGACGCGACGTCATTGGCGAACATGACGATCCCGACAGCGGCGAGGACCGCCCCGAGGACGTACATGCGCAGCAGCTTGCCGCCCATGGTGGCCCTGATGGCTCGACGCGCCCGACCCGGATCCGGCTCGACCGTGAAGCTGATTCGCATCTCTCCCCCATCGACGCGCACACGGTACACCGGCACGATCGGCGCTGTGGGCCTCACATCCCGTCGGCGGCGGAGCCGACCGTCCAGTAGACCCGGTTGTAGTCCTCCAGCTCCAGCCGGTCGCCGGACTCCGCCACCCGGTAGGTCGTGACACCGCAGTTCGCCGGCGTCTGACCCTCCGGCCAGCGCTGCGCCTCCTGGTAGCCCCACCGCTCCAGCAGGAACCGGAAGCACCGCAGCGTCCCGCCGTGCGTGACCACCATGACCTTCTGCCCCGCCCGGTCGCGGAACAGCGTGTCCAGGAACGTGTGCACCCGCCCCGTCACGTCCGCGAGGCTCTCCCCGCCCGGCGGCCGCGCCATGAACCCGCCGAACGTCTGCCAGTACTCGTTCAGCCACGGGAACGCCGCTTCCGCCTCCGCCGTCGTCATGTCGTAGGCGAAGCCCGGGTCCCGCTCCCGCACGAAGATGTTGGTCCGGACCCGCATCCGCTCCCGCTCCGCCGCCGGATACGCCGCGAGCAGTCCCTCAGCGGTCTGCACCGTCCGCGCGTACCCGCTGGTGTACACGTAGTCGAACACCCCGAACCGCTCCCGGATCGCGTGCCCCGTCTGCTCCGCCTGCTTGCGCCCGTCGGCCGTCAGCTCGATCAGGTGATCCGGCACACCCCGCACCACCTGCCGCGCCGCGTCGTCGGCGAAGTAGACGCTGCCCTTCTTCGCCTGGTTACGCGCCGATTCGGCATGCCGCACGAGCACCAGCAACGCCGGCCGTTTCGCTTCCATCTCCGGATGCCTCTTCTCTGGACGTCGGCTCGGTCAGGACTCGTACTGCTCGGCGGGGGCCTGGATCACGGTCGAGCCCGACACCTCGATGAACGGGATGGTCTCGCCGTTGACGGTGTCCTTCAGCTGACGGTCGGTGTACGTGCCGGTGAGCCGCAGCCACTGCTCGTCGCGCAGCCCGTCGGGCAACTGGCCCGCCATGGCAACCTTGACGGGACGTGCGTCGGCGGCGCAGCAGCTGACCATCATCCGGGCCAGAAGCCAGGTGCCACCGGGCCCACGCATCGCGAAGCCGGTCAGCTCGACCCGCCGGTCCCCCAGCGACGTACCCCGGTCGAACACGGCCCTGGACGCATAGTCGAGCATGGTCAGCTTGACCGGGTCACCGGCCGGCAACGGCGCGAAGTCGGACTTCGCCACCAACGCCGCCCCCGACCGACCGGCCGCATACGACCCGAGCGCAGGCGGCGCGACCAGCAACAGCCCGAACACCGGAAGCAGCAACAGCCACGCGACCTTCGGCCCACCGCTGCCATGCCCATGCCCGTCGTCATCCTGCCCGTGCCCGTGGCCCTCGTGCCCGTGGCTGTCGTGCTCGTGCCCGTCGTGCGCCGAGACGCCGGCCGCACCCTCCGGAACACCGACGGAACCCCCCGACACGCCGGCTGCACTCCCCGCGACGGCGGCCCTGGCGGGGCGCAGCTCGTACCAGAGCGAGAAGCCCCCGGCGAGCACCAGGATCGCCCCCGACAGGATCAGGTACGGCTGCAACCCCGGCTTCACATAGTTCAGGTACTGGTCGGTGAGGCTGGCCCGCAGCACCGCACCACCGACGAGCAGCAGAATGACCGCCTGCGCCTGCCTGTTCACACCAGCACCGTCCCGCCCGTCGCCGACATTCTCTCCGCATTCATGACCGTCCTTACGGACCGCCGCCCCATGACCCGCCCACTGCCGACCGCCCACCCTCCCACCGCAGCCATCACACCAGTCCCACCCGCAAGCCCCACCGCACCCACGACAGCAGCCTTGAAGGGCGCGCTCCCAGCAGCACCACCCCGCCCAACACGGACCCGTCGGCCACAACCCCCACCGCGACCATCACAGCGAACGCCACCGCAGGCATCACACCGGAGCGCGGCAGAGTCGTCGGCGGCACCACCCCGACCGAAGCGGACACGGCGACCGCCACCCCAGACACGAGCAACACGCCAGGCACCACCGCGAGCCGCACAGCGAGCGCCGGCACGGACGCCACCACGGATCGCGGCAGCGTGGGTCAACGGCACCGCCCCGACCAGAGCAGACCCAGCGACCTCAACCCCGGACACGAGCGTCACGACAGGCGCCACCGCGAGCCGCACAGCGGGCGCCGACGCAGACACCACTGCGGACCTCGACGATGTGGTCACAGCAGCACCGTCCCAACCAGAGCAGACTCAGCCGCGACCCCAAACGCGAGTGTCACACCGGGCGTCACGGCGACCCCCGACGCAGGCGGCACGGCCGACCTCGACGACGTGTTCAGGACAACACCGCCCCAAACGGAGTGGCCCCAGCGACCACACCCTAGGACCCGAGCGTCACGCCGGGCACCACCACGAACGGCACTGCGAGCGGCACAGCGGGCACCACTGCGAGCGGCACAGCGAGCGCCGGCGCGGGCGGCACAGCGAGCACCGCCGGCGTGGTCGGCAGCACCGCCGCGACCAAGGTCGACACGACCACCACAAGCCCCGCCCGCAGCCACCACCGTGACCGTCACGGCGGCACCAGCCGCGGACGTCACAGCAGACCTCGACGACGTGGTCACAGCGGCACCGCCCCGACCAGCGCGGACCCGCCGACCACAACCCCACCGCGAGCATCACAGCGAACGCCACCGCAGGCGTCACAGCGGAGCGCGGCAGAGTCGTCAGCAGCACCGCCCCGACCAGCGCGGACCCAGCAACCGCGACCTCCGGACCAGCGCGCCACTCCGGGCACCACCGCGAGCGGCACAGCAGGCGCCGACGCGGACGGCGACACGGGCGGCACGGCAGCCCTCGACTGGCCAGTCACGCCAGCACCGTCGCGACCAAGGCGGACACGACCACCACAAGCCCCGCCCGCAGGCACCACCGTGACCGTCACGGCGGCACCAGCCGCGGACGTCACAGCAGACCTCGACGACGTGGTCACAGCGGCACCGCCCCGGCTAGAGCGGACCCGCCGACCACAACCCTTACCGCGGGCGGTACAGCGGGCGCCGCCGCGGACGTCACGGCAGACCTCGACGGGCTGGTCCCAACAGCGCCGCCCCGACCAAGACGGACACGAACGCCGCGACCCTCATCCGCAGACACCACCACGGGCGGCACAGCGGGCACCGACGCGGACATCACGGCAGACCTCGACGACCTGGTCGCGACAGCGCCGCCCCAACCACGACCGCCACGGCCACCGTCCGCGGGCAGCAGCGTGGGCGGCGCGGCGGGCGGCGGCGAAGGTGGAGTGGTGGAGCGGGCGGGCGTGGTCATAGCAGGACTGTCCCGACCAGGGCGGACACGGCGACCGCGAGGACGAACGTGGCCGGGGCGAAGCGGATGGCGAAGCCGCGGCCGAAGATGCCGGCCTGCATGGCGAACAGCTTCAGGTCGATCATCGGGCCGACGACCATGAAGGCGAGGCGGGCCGTCAGCGAGAACTGGGTCAGCGAGGCGGCGACGAAGGCGTCGGCCTCCGAGCAGATCGACAGCAGGACGGCGAGCAGGCCGAGCACCAGGATCGCGACGAACGGGTCGGCGGCGAGGCCGGCGAGCCACGACTTGGGCACGGCGACGGCGATGACGGCGGCCGCGGCGGCGCCGATGACCAGGAAACCCCCGGCGTGCAGGACGTCGTGGCGGACGCTGGCCCAGAACGCCGGCCACTTCCGCATCCCGTCGAGGTGCGCCCGGGAGGGCATGCGCAGCCAGCTGCCCTTGCCGAACGCCTGCCACAGCCAGCCCATCAGGCACGCCACGACGAGGCTGGCGAGGGCGCGGGCGACGACGACCCGCGGCTGGCCCGGGAACGCGACGGCGGTCGAGACGAGGACGATCGGGTTGACCGCGGGCGAGGCGAGCAGGAACGCGAACGCGGCCGCCGGGGTCACGCCGCGGCGGACCAGGGCGCCGGCGACCGGCACGGACGCGCACTCGCAGCCGGGCAGGACGACACCGGCGACGCTCGCGGTCGGCACGGCGAGGGCGGGGTGCTTCGGCAGCGCCTTCGCGAAGAACGACGGCGGCACGAAGACGGCGATGACGCCCGACAGCACGACCCCGAAGACGAGGAACGGGATCGCCTGGGTCATCACGGACACGAACACGGTCAGCCAGGTCTGCAGCGCCGGCGCCGACAGCGACTCGGTGAGCGGGTCGCGGAACAGGACGACCAGCACGAGCAGCGCGGCGAGGATCTCGACCGAACCGACCCTCCGCCGCCGCGGTCGAGCGGCGGCAGCCGGAGAAGACGGCTCCTGTGTCATCGTCACGCCTGGAGGCTACCGTCCAGGTATGACACTTCGGCGAACCGCATGAACACAACACGGGCACTGGTGGCGGTGTTCGACACCCCGGTCGCCGCGCACCTGCTGGACTTCGCGACGACGCTCGGCTTCCGGGTCGCCCTGGCCGACCCGGACCTCGAGAGCGTGGTCGTCGACGCCGACACCGACGTGGTCGTCACCGATCACGACCGGCCGGAGCTGGGTGCCGTACTGCGCGACGCCCTCGCCTCGCCGGCCCGCTGGATCGGCGTGATGGGCAACCCGAGGCACCCCGGACCGCACGTCGAAGCCCTGCGCGGCCTCGGTGTCCCCGACGACGAGATCGCCAGGGTGCACCGCCCGATCGGCCTGAACATCGGCTCGAGGACGCCGCCGGAGATCGCGCTCGCGACCCTCGCCGGGCTCGTCGCCGACCGTAACGGCCGACCGGGCGGAACCGACTTCCAATAAGCGCTAGCAGCCGGGCAGGCGCTCGATCAGGTAGGTCTCGACCTGGTCCAACGACACCCGCTCCTGCGTCATCGTGTCGCGGTCGCGGACGGTGACGGCGTTGTCGTTGAGCGTCTCGAAGTCCACGGTCAGGCAGAACGGCGTGCCGATCTCGTCCTGCCGCCGGTACCGGCGACCGATGCCCTGCGCGTCGTCGAAGTCCACGGTCCAGCGCTTGCGCAGCTGGGCGGCGAGGTCGCGCGCCTTCGGCGACAGGTCCGCGTTGCGCGACAGCGGCAGCACGGCCGCCTTGACCGGGGCGAGCCGCCGGTCGAAGCGCATGACCGTGCGCTTGTCGACGGTGCCGCTGGTGTTGGGCGCCTCGTCCTCGTCGTACGCCTCGAGCAGGAACGCGAGGACGGCCCGGGTGAGGCCGGCGGCGGGCTCGATGACGTAGGGGACCCAGCGCTCCTTCTTCTCCTGGTCGAAGTAGGACAGGTCGACGCCGGAGTGCTTGGAGTGCGTGGTCAGGTCGAAGTCGGTGCGGTTGGCGATGCCTTCGAGCTCGGAGAACTCCTGGCCACCGAAGCGGAAGCGGTACTCGATGTCGACGGTGCGCTTCGAGTAGTGCGACAGCTTCTCCTTCGGGTGCTCGTAGAAGCGCAGATTGTCGGCGGAGAGGCCGAGGTCGATGTACCAGTTCCAGCGCTCCTGGAGCCAGTACTCGTGCGCCTCCTCGTCCTTGCCCGGCTCGACGAAGTACTCCATCTCCATCTGCTCGAACTCGCGCGTGCGGAAGATGAAGTTGCCGGGGGTGATCTCGTTGCGGAAGCTCTTGCCGACCTGCGCGATGCCGAACGGCGGCTTCTTGCGCGCGGCGCCCTCGATGTTCTTGTAGTTGACGAAGATGCCCTGGGCGGTCTCGGGGCGCAGGTAGTGCAGGCCCTCGTCGTTCTCGACGGCGCCGAGGTAGGTCTTCATCAGGCCGTTGAACATGCGCGGCTCGCTGAAGGTGCCCTTGTTGCCGCAGTTCGGGCAGTTGATCTCGCTGAGGACGAACGGCTTGCCCTCGCCGTGCTTCTCGACGAACGCCTCTTCGAGGTGGTCGGCGCGGAAGCGCTTGTGGCACGACGCGCACTCGGTCAGCGGGTCGACGAACGCTTCGACGTGGCCGGAGGCGACCCACACGTCGCGGGACAGGATGACGGCGGAGTCCAGGCCGACGATGTCGTCGCGCTGCTGGACCATGGTGCGCCACCACTGCCGGCGGACGTTGTCCTTGAGCTCGACACCGAGTGGGCCGTAGTCCCAGGCGGACCGGGTGCCCCCGTAGATCTCGCTGGACGGGAAGACAAAGCCGCGGCGCTTCGCGAGGCTGACGACGGAATCGATGCGATCGGCGGCCATGGTTCCTCCTCGGCCTCACGGCGACTGGCTGTCGGCAAGGCATGCAGAAAGTTGGTCAAGACGGGTAAACCGTCAACGTCCACGTCGACGGTACGGTTACGCCCGGGCGAGCCGCACCAGATTAACCGCAGGGCCACGCGCCGGGATCAGTCGACCCCTCCGCAGATCACCCACCGGGTCGTCTGCTGCTCCATGGTGAAGGTCATCAGGGTCTCGGGCAGCCCGCGGCGCTTGACGGTCGCCGGGACCTGCACGAGGTTCACGTCGACCCGGTCCTCGTGCACGGCGTAGGCGATGATCTCGGAGCCCTTGTAGTGGTCCTCGTACCAGGCGACGCTGTGACTGCGCTGCAGCTCGGGGCACAGGTGCCCGCGGGCGGTCTCGTACTCGGTCGCCTGCACGGCGCCCAGGTAGTCGTCGACGACGCTGACCAGCTGCGAGCGGGCGACGCCCTCCAGGCCGGAGAGCAGGAACCCGCCGCCGAGGACGCCGCCGACGCAGCACAGGACGAGCACGAGCCCGCCCACGCCGAGGCCGATCCACAGGCCGCGCAGGTCCCGGTCACGGGGCGGCGCCGCGAACGGCGTCACCACACCGGGGCCGGGTGGCGGCGCCGGCACCTCGGTCGGCGAGGGCATCATGCCCCCAACAGTAGCCAACTACCCCATCGCCTACGCGCGGTCGCTCGCGGTGACCGTGAGCGCGCCGCCGGGGGCGACCTCGGCGAGCTCCTCGAACGCCGAGGGCTCGTCGAGCGACTGCGCGAGCAGCGGCGTCGCGTGCATCTTCACGTCGAAGTTGGACAATGCCCGCCGGTACGCGCCGACCGACTGCCACTCCGTGACGATGCTCCAGTGCGCCGGGTCGTCGAACGCGCGGGCCAGGCGTCCGCGGAGATACCCTGGGCAGGCCGCGAGCGCACCGAGCGCGGCGTGGGCCCGCTCGACGAAGCCTTCGTCGTCGCCGTCCAGCACGAACCTTGTCACCACCAGCATGACGCGAGCATACGGACGCGCATTCGGACCCTGAGGAGCTGCCCGAGATGACCCAGCGTGTTCTGTCCCGGCTGGGCCGGATCGGCCCGACCGCGGCGTTCCTCGGCGTCGGTGCGCTCACGTTCCTGGGGCTGGTCCTGCCGGGCGCGCTCGGTGCCGTGGTGCTGCTCGCCCTGGCCGCCGGCGCCGGATGGCTGCTCGCCCGGACGTGGCACCTGCACCCGTCCCGCGCACGGGTGATGCGGCTGGTGGTCCTCGGGCTCGTGGTGGCCGTGGCCGTCGTGAAGCTCACCTGAAGTTGACAACGATTCCCATTATCAGGCACGCTCGGCGGCGTGGTACTTGAGGTGGACCGGGCCGTCGTCGCCTACGACGGCCGACCAGTGCTCGACGGGGTGACGCTGAGCGTCGCCGCCGGCGAGGTCGTGGCGATCCTCGGTGCCAACGGCTCCGGCAAGTCCACCCTCGTGAAGACGGCACTGGGTCTGGTACCGCTCGCGAAGGGCGAGGTCCGCCTCTTCGGCACTCCCCTGAAGCGGTTCCGGTCCTGGCACCGTCTCGGCTACGTCCCGCAGCGCGTCGGCGCCGGCAGCGGCGTCCCGGCCACGGTCGGTGAGGTCGTCGCGGAGGGGCGGCTCGCACGGCGGGGGTTCCTGCGCTTCCCGTCCCGCGCCGACCGGCGCGCGGTCGAGGAGGCGCTCACCGCGGTCGGGCTCGCCGACCGCGCCCGCGAGCCCGTGTCGGTGCTGTCCGGCGGGCAGCAGCAGCGGGTGCTCATCGCCCGCGCCCTCGCCGGCGCCCCCGAGCTGCTGGTCCTCGACGAGCCGACGGCCGGCGTGGACGCCGGCAGTCAGGAGGCGTTCGCCGCCTGCCTGCACCGCTTCGCCGACCAGGGCGGCACCGTCGTCTTCGTGGCGCACGAGCTCGGCCCGCTGCGGCCGCTGATCACCCGCGCGGTCGTCGTGCACCACGGCGAGATCATCCACGACGGGGCACCTCCGGAGCCCGCCGGCCACCACGCCGAACCCGGCCACGACCACGTCCACCCCCACGCCGCCGTCGAGGCGCCCGGCCTCCTGGGCAGCGCATGAGTCTCTTCACGTACGACTTCATGATCCGCGCCCTCGTCGGCGCGCTGATCACGGGTGCGTCGGCGCCCGCCATCGGCATCTACCTCGTCCAGCGGCGGCTGTCGCTGATCGGCGACGGCCTCGGCCACGTGGCGCTCACCGGCGTCGGGTTCGGCCTGCTGCTGCACCAGTCGCCGGTGCTGATGGCGGTCGTCGCGGCGGCCCTCGGCGCCGTCGTCATCGAGCTCGTCCGCGAGCGCGGCAAGACCTCCGGCGACGTCGCCCTCGCCATGCTGTTCTACGGCGGCATCTCCGGCGGCGTCGTCCTGGTCAACCTGTCCGACGAGCAGGGCAGTCGCAGCCTCGTCACGTACCTCTTCGGCTCACCGCTGACGACGAGCCGGCAGGACCTGTCGGTGATGCTCGTCCTGGGCTGCGCGGTGCTCGCCGTCGCCGTCCTGCTCCGCCCGTGGCTCTTCGCCGTCTGCCACGACGAGGAGTACGCGCGGGTGTCCGGCCTGCCGGTCCGCGCCCTCAACCTGGTCCTCGCCGTCACGACCGCCGTCACCGTCACCGTGGCCATGCGGGCCGTCGGGCTCCTGCTGGTCAGCGCCCTCATGGTCGTGCCGGTGGCGACCGCGCAGCAGATCACCCGCGGCTTCAAGGCGACGATGCTCCTCGCGGTGCTGCTCGGCCTGACCGTCTCCGGCGGCGGCATCTGGATCTCCACCGAGGCCGACACCGGCCCTGGCGCCACCGTCGTCCTGCTCGCCATCGCCGGCTTCTTCGTCGTGACGGTCGGGGCCGCGGCATGGAGGGCGGCGCGCCGTCGTACAACAGCCGGAAACGCCACCGAGGAGCGCTCCACGCCTGAGGTGGTGCTCGACCGTGGTTACTGACAACGGTTACCGTTGCGCACATGTCGAGCATTGAGGGTTACGAAGCGGCCGGCGAGCTGTTGCGTGCCCTCGCCGCCCCGCTGCGCATCCGCATCGTGACCGAGCTCGCCGGCGGCCCCCGCTGCGTCCACGAGCTCGTCGACACCCTCGGGGCGCCGCAGCCGCTCGTCTCGCAGCACCTGCGCGTCCTGCGCGGCGCGGGCGTGGTGCGGGGCTCCCGCCGGGGGCGCGAGATCGCGTACGCGCTGACCGACGACCACATCGCCCACATCGTCGCCGACGCCGTCTCCCACGCCCGGGAGTCGACCGGCTCCTGACCGCCGCACGTCGACCTGTTCCTCACCGCCGCAGGTCGACCGGTTCCTGACCGCCGCACGTCGATCGGCCCCTGACCGCCACACAGTGCGGTCACAGCGCCTGTCCGTCAGGCTGGAACGGTGAAGCTCTATGCCGACCGTGCCCCCACCGCCCTGCGGCAGTTCCTCACCGACGTGTTCGTGGTCGTGTGGGTCTATGTCTGGGTCAGGCTGGGGATGACGCTGTTCGACCTCATCCAGAAGCTGGCGGTGCCCGGGCAGAAGCTCGAGAGCGCCGGAACCGGGCTGGCCGACAACCTCAAGGGCGCCGGCGACAAGATCAACGGCGTGCCCGGCGTGCCCGACTCGGTCGCCGCCCCCTTCACGAGCGCCGCGAACGCCGCCCGCTCCCTCGCCGACGCCGGCCACCAGCAGCAGGAGATCGTCAACGACCTGGCCTGGATCCTGTCGGTCCTGCTGATCGCGGTGCCGGTCACGATGCTGGTCCTGGTGTGGCTGCCGCTGCGGATCCGCTGGATCCGCCGGGCCGGCTCGGCGGCCCGACTGCGCAACGCCACCGCCGGCCGCGACCTGCTGGCCCTGCGCGCCCTGGCCACCCAGCCGCTGGGCAAACTGGTGAAGATCGACCCGGAGATCGCCGCCCTGTGGCGCAGGGGCGACAAGCAGGCGGTCGAGGCCCTGGCCAGCCTGGAACTCCGCAGCCTCGGCCTACGGCCTGCGGTTATATCGCTCAGTGAGCGCCCTGTTACCCATTTGTAGATCAATTAGGCGCGGTGGAGTAGCGTGTTGGTGAAGCGGAACGCCGACGCGCCGCCCGGCTCGATGCCGGCCTCGGGTCGTCCTGAGCCCGGCCCAGGTGGAGCGACGACGGCCTGCTCGCAAGCAGCCCGCCCGCGCGCGGGACAACGGGTGTGGCGGCCCGCCTCGTGCGCGGCGTGATCGGTAAGCAGCCCCGGCCGCACACGCGAGACGCGGGCGTGGGTGGCGGCCACGCACGCGATGCACGGGTGTGGGTGGCCGCCCGCCCCGGCGCGGCCTGATCGCAGGCAGCCCGCCCGCGCACGCGAGACACTGGCCGCCCGCCCGCGCACGCGAGACACTGGCCGCCCGTGTCTCGCATGGACGGGCACAGGCACGGGCCCGGGCGGCCAGCCGGGTCTCCGGCTGACCGCCCGGGTGTGCGGACGGCCCCTACGCGAGGAGGTCAGAAGCGGCGGCGGACGTCCTCCGCGGTCGACGCGCCCGGCTCCCAGTCCGCGAGCCACGGGCCTGCGGCCGCGGGCGGGATGATCCCCTCCTCCAGGGACAGGTAGCGGCCCGCGATGACCCGCTTCGCGGCGGTGGACTCGATGGCGTCGGCGTTGTCCCACAGCTCGCGGAAGAGGGCCTCGGCGCGCAGGGTGGCCTGGCGGCAGAACAGGTCGGCGAGCTCGACCCCTTCGGGCCGGGTCGCGCGTTCGCTGCGGGCCTTCACGCACGCCGCGGACATCGCGAAGAGCTCGGCGCCGATGTCCACGACGCGGCCGAGGAAGCCCTGCTTGTGTTCGAGTTTTCCCTGCCAGCGGGCCATGCCGTAGAAGGTCTCGCGGGCCAGGCGGCGGGAGGAGCGCTCGACGTAGCGCAGGTGCTGGGCGAGCGGGCCGAACTCGCTGTAGCCGGACGGCAGCTGGCCCTTGCCGGCGACCAGGGTCGGCAGCCACCTGGCGTAGAAGCCGCCGGCCCGGCCCGCGGCCTTGGCCTTCGCGCCCAGGCCGGCGTCGGGGTCGATGATGTCGCCGGCGACGGAGAGGTGGGCGTCGACGGCCTCGCGGGCGATCGCCAGGTGCATGATCTCCGTCGAGCCCTCGAAGATGCGGTTGATCCGCACGTCGCGGAGGATCTGCTCGGCGGGGATGGGGCGTTCGCCGCGGGCGGCCAGGGAGTCGGCGGTCTCGTAGCCGCGGCCGCCGCGGATCTGGACCAGCTCGTCGGCGACCTTCCAGGCCAGCTCGCTCGCGTACAGCTTGACCAGCGCGGCCTCGATGCGGATGTCGTTCTGGTCGTCGTCCGCGAGGCGGCAGGACAGCTCCAGCATCGCCTCCATGCCGTACGTGGAGCCGGCGATGAACGCGATCTTCTTCGCGATCGCCTCGTACGAGCCGATCGGGCGGCCCATCTGGACCCGTTCGGCGGCCCACTCGCGGGCGACGTTGAGGCACCACTTGCCGGCGCCGACGCACATGGCGGGCAGCGACAGCCGGCCGGTGTTCAGGGTGCTGAGCGCGATCCGCAGGCCCTGCCCCTCACCCCCGATGACGTTGGCGGCGGGCACCCGCACGTCGTGGAAGCGTGTCACGCTGTTCTCCAGGCCGCGCAGGCCCATGAACGCGTTGTGCCGCTCGATCGTGATCCCGGGTGCGTCGCCCTCGACCACGAACGCCGTGATGCCGCCCCGGTGCCCCTCGGAACGGGGTACCAGCGCCATCACCACGAACAGGGTGGCGAGGGTGCCGTTGGTGGCCCACAGCTTGACCCCGTTGAGCAGGTAGTCGCCGTCCCCGGTCGGCACCGCGGAGGTGCGCATGTTCGCCGGGTAGGAGCCGACCTCTGGCTCGGTCAGCAGGAACGCCGACACCTCACCGCCCGCGAGGCGGGGCAGGAAGCGGGACTTCTGTTCGTCGGTGCCGACCAGCTTCAGCGGCTGCGGCACGCCGATCGACTGGTGCGCCGACAGCAGCGCGCCGATCGACGGGTTGACCGACCCGACCAGCGCGAGGGCGCGGCAGTAGTCGAGGTTCGACAGCCCCAGCCCGCCGTACTTGGTGTCGATCTTCATCCCGAAGGCGCCGAGCGAGCCCAGGTCGCGGAGCACCTCGTCGGGGATGCGCGCGTCGCGTTCGATCTGCTGTCCGTCGACGCTGCTGATGTACGAGTGGAGCTTCGCCAGGAACTCCTGGCCTTCGACGGCCTGCTTGTCGGCCGGCGGTGGGTCGATCAGGTCGAGGCGGAAGCGGCCGAGGAACAGCTCCTTGCCGAAGCTCGGCTTGCGCCATTCCTGCTCGCGGCTGGCCTCGATGACCTTGCGCGCCTGTTTCTCCGTGTGCGTGCTGCTAGCGGTGGGCGAGGAAGCGACCTGCGTCATTGCGGCACCCCCAGGTGTCAGTCCAGTACCGACCAGGCTATTACCCGCCAGTAGCGAAGGCCATGCCTCGCCAACGAGGATCAAGCGCCGTGATTTTCATGACGCGGACCTACGAGCGGGAAACGTTCACTGTTACCGTCGGGAAACAACTTCACATCCGACAGGGGAGCGCACAGCGCTGAGAGTGCGGCGAGCAAGCCGCAGACCCTCGAACCTGATCTGGGTAATGCCAGCGCAGGAAGCTCGGTCACCTCAGGCCACGCGCCACGTCCGCACCCGCGGCGTGGCGTCGCGTCTCCTTCTGGCTCACCCCCGGACCAGGAGGCACCGAAATGGAAACCCGTTGGCGGACCGTCGACATCATCGTCGCGTCGGTCATCGCGGTGGCGTTCGCCGCCGTGTTCTACGCGTGGAACAACCTGTGGAACGCCATGGAGAGCGTCGCCCTGCCGTGGCGCGCGTTCATCTACGGCGTGTGGCTGATCCCGGGCGTGCTCGGCCCGCTGGTCATCCGCAAGCCGGGCGCCGGGCTCTACACCGAGTTCGTCGCGGCGCTGGTCTCGGCCCTGTTCGGCTCGACCTGGGGCCTCGGCGTGCTGCTGTCCGGCCTCGTGCAGGGCGTCGGCGGCGAGTTCGGCTTCGCGTTCACCGGCTACCGCAGCTTCAAGCTCGGCAACGCGCTCGTCGCCGGCGCCCTCGCCGGGGGCGGCGCGGCCCTGCTGGACCTCAACATCTACTACGGCGCGTTCAGCAACACCGACAAGGCCCTGTACGCGGCGATCGTCATGGCCAGCGGCGCGGTCATCGCCGGCGCCGGCTCGTGGGCGCTGCAGCGCTCGCTCGCCACCACCGGCGTCCTGGACCGCTTCCCCTCGGGGCGCGAGCGGGCCGCCGTCTAGGCACATCTCAGCAACAGTGAGCACCGTCGAGTTCAAGGGATTCGGGTGGCGGCACGCCGGGCGCAAGGCCTGGGCGGTCCGCCACTTCGACCTGCGGATCGAGCACGGCGAGCGGGTCCTCCTGGCGGGTGCCTCCGGCGCCGGCAAGAGCACCCTGCTCGCCGCGCTCGCCGGCCTGCTCGCCGAGGACTCCGGCGAGCAGGAGGGCGAGGTGCTCGTCGACGGCGCGCCGGCCCGGCAGCGCAGGGCGGGCACCGGCATCGTCTTCCAGGACCCGCAGACCCAGCTCGTCATGAGCCGCTGCGGCGACGACGTCGCGTTCGGCCTGGAGAACCGGGGGGTGGCCCGCGACGAGATCTGGCCGCGGGTCGACGCCGCCCTCGCCTCCGTCGGCTTCCCGTACGACCGCGAACGCGACACGGCCCAGCTGTCCGGCGGTGAGCAGCAGCGGCTCGCGATCGCCGGCGTGCTCGTGTCGCAGCCGCGGCTGCTCCTGCTCGACGAGCCGACCGCCAACCTCGATCCGGCGGGTGCGCAGCTGGTACGGGCAGCGCTCGCGAAAGCTCTGCACGACGTCGACGCCACCATGATCCTGGTCGAACACCGCCTCGAGAACGCGTTGACCCTGGTCGACCGGGTGGTCACGCTGGGCGAGGAGCAGGAGCCGGTCGTCGTGCCGCACCGGCCCGGCTCCGGTCCCGGCCCGGTCCTGCTGACCGCGGAGCGGCTGGCGCTGCGGCACACCGGCAACGTCGTCGACGAGGTCGTCCGCGCCGGCGAGGCCCTTGCCGTCGAAGGCCCCAACGGCGCCGGGAAGTCGACCCTGGCGCTGCTGCTGGGCGGGTTGACGAAGCCGGCGAAGCCCGGCCGGGTGCACGCCCCCGGCGAGCGGCGGCCGCCGCACCGCTGGCGGGCCTCGAAGCTCGCCGGCCGGATCGGCTCGGTCTTCCAGAACCCGGAGCACCAGTTCGTCACCTCGACCGTCCGCGACGAGCTGCTCCTCGGCGGCCGCGACCCGAAGGTCGTCGACGACCTGCTGAGCCGGCTGCGTCTCGACAGGCTCGCCCTCGCCAACCCGTACACCCTGAGCGGCGGCGAACAGCGCAGGCTCAGCGTCGCCACGGCCCTCGCTGCCGCCCCGGACCTGCTGATCCTCGACGAACCGACGTTCGGGCAGGACCCGCGGACGTGGCGGGAGCTGGTCGACCTCCTCGCGGACCTGCGGGACGAGGGCCGCGGCCTGGTGATCGTCACCCACGACCGTGACCTCGTACGGGCGCTCGGCGACCGCCGGCTGCGGCTGGACCGCGCATGACCGCCTGGCTGCGCCGTCGCGACGCGACCGCGAAACTGCTCGCGGCGGCGCTGCTCACCGCCGCCGTGCTGTCGACCGTCGACCCGTTCGTCACCGCGGTCGCGATCGGCGTGGAGCTGGCGCTGCTGCCGCTCACCGGACTGAGCGCGGCGCAGCTGTGGCGGCGCGGGTGGCCGCTGCTGCTGTCCGCGACCGTCGTGCTCGTCTTCACGGTGCTGCTCGGCGCCCGTACGGGACCGGTCGTCGGCACCGTCGCCGGTTTCGAGGTACACGAGCCGGCGCTCGGCTACGCGCTGCGGCTCATCGCGATCGGACTGCCCGGGTTCGTGATGTTCGCGACGATCGACCCCACCGACCTCGCCGACTCGCTCATCGCGCACGTGAAGGTGCCGCCCCGGTTCGCGATCGGCGCGCTCGCCGCGTTCCGGCTCGTGCCGCTGCTCACCGACGAGTACCGGCTGATCCGCCTCGCCCGGCGGGCCCGCGGCATCGACGCCGGTTGGAACCCGGTCGCGCACCTGCGGCTCGCGGCGTCGGCGACGTTCGGGTTGCTCGTCGGCGCGATCCGGCGCGGTATCCGGCTCGCCACCGCGATGGAGGCCCGCGGTTTCGACCGGGGGCAGCCCCGCACCAGCGCCCGTGAGACCCGTTTCGGCTGGTCCGACGGGTCGGTCGTGCTCGCCGGCGCGACCCTCGCGGCGGCATTGATCTTGCTGAAGTTCGTGCATACATAGCCACGTCGCTACCTGATGTTCGTTCAGGCGGTCGAGATTCCCCGGTGAGGACCATCGACACTGAACGGAGCCCCCAACATGGGCCACGGCCACCACCATCACCACGAGGACATGCCGCAGGCTGCCGGCGACGTCCCCGCGGTGCTCGACGCCTCGATCCCCGACAGCGAACTCTCCCCCGGCGACGTCTCCCGCCGCGGCTTCCTGCGCCGCGCCGGCCTGCTCGGTGCCGCGGCCGCGGCCGGCGGTGCCCTCGCCGGCGCCGGGACCGCGCACGCCCACGGCGACGACGACGACCACGCCGGCTTCGACGGCTACGACCGGCACGGGCACGGCCGCCCGCTGGGCAACGGCTACAAGTGGCTCGCCGGCGACCACCACATCCACACCCAGTTCTCCAGCGACGGCATGTACCGGGTCTCCGACCACGTGCGGCACGCCTCCGCGTACGGGCTGGACTGGATGGTCATCACCGACCACGGCAGCACCGGCCACGTGAAGATCGGCGTCGACAAGGTCAACCCGGACATCCGGGCGGCCCGCGACGACTACAAGGACGTCCTCGTCTTCCAGGGCCTGGAGTGGAACATCCCGGCCGCCGAGCACGGCACCGTCTTCGTGCACCCCGGTGCCAACGAGGTCGCGGTCCTGAAGGAGTTCGAGAACACGTTCGACGGCTCCGTCGTCGGCGCCGTCGACCCGTCCCTGGTCACCGAGGCCCTCGCCATCGCCGGCGTGAAGTTCCTCGGCGAGCAGGTCACGAAGCGGCGGGTGCAGGACGCGCTGTTCCTGGCCAACCACCCCGCCCGTAACGGCATCGACTCGCCGCACGAGATCCGCGGCTGGCGCGACGCCAACCCGCGCATCGCGATCGGCTTCGAGGGCGCCCCCGGCCACCAGGCCGCCGGCATCGCCAAGCCGACCGGCGGCGGCTCCGCCCGCGGCTTCTACGGCAACGCGCCCGGCGCCGCCTCGTTCCCCGGCTACCCGCTGGAGAGCTACCGCACCTGGGGCGGCTTCGACTGGATGACCTCCACCGTCGGCGGCCTCTGGGACAGCCTCCTCGCCGAGGGCAAGGCGTGGTGGATCACCGCGAACTCGGACTCCCACGTCGTCTACGAGGAGACCGCGAAGCGCCCCGACAACACCGACTTCAACGCCAACGGCTACCACTTCGACCCGGTGTACGGTCAGCCGGCCAGCCTCACCCCCGGTGACTTCTGGCCCGGCTACTACAGCCGTACCCACGTCGGCGCGCGCAACTTCGGCTACGCCGCCGTCATGGAGGCCCTGCGGGCCGGCCGCGTCTGGGTCGACCACGGCGGCCTGATCAGCGCCCTCGACGTCCAGGTCCGCGCGGGCGGCTCCGGCGTCACCCTGGGCGACTCGCTGGTGGTCCGCCGCGGCCAGCGCGCCGAGCTCACCATCCGCATCAAGCTGGCGAACACGCCGAACTGGGCGAACTTCGTGCCGACCCTCGCCCGCGTGGACGTGATCCGCGGCGCCGTCACGGGTGCTGTCTCCGACAAGGACACGTTCAAGGCCCCCGACACGAAGGTCGTGAAGTCCTTCGAGGTCAACAAGTCCACGGGCACGGTCGCGTTCACGTACGACCTCGGCCCCGTCGACCAGCCCTTCTACGTCCGGCTGCGCGGCACCGACGGCAACCGCACCGCCCCCGGCTACCACGGCCCGGCGGTCGACCCGGCCGGCCCCGCGATCGACGTCGTCGGCGACGCCGACCCGTGGAAGGACCTCTGGTTCTACGCGAACCCGATCTGGGTCTACCCCCGGTAATGGGATTTCCCGACGTCACGGCGGCCGACCACCACATCGTGGTGGGCGGCCGCCCCGCGTTCACGTACTTCGAGGGCGGCAAGGTCCAGGTCGGCACGGGCACCCCGCCGGAGGGCGCCCGCGCCGTCCTCTTCCCCGGCTGGGAGAAGCTCACCGGCGTCCTTCCGGTCTCGACGGTGCTGGCGGACTCCGCCATCGACCGCGTCGTCATCCTCGGCGGCATGACCGCCGTCCCGGAGATGCTGATCGACACCGGCGACTTCGTCCGCCCCATCTGGCGCGACGGCGTGCTGACCCTGGTGACCCAGTTCGCCCGCGGCGGCGTCCTCGTCCCGTTCGAGTCCGCCTCCCAGCACCCCTGCTGCCAGGACCACTGATCGCACCGCCGGCGGTGCCGTCTCCGGACCTACCGGGGACCACCGCCGGCGAGCGCCGCTGCTGCCAGCGCACCACCAGCCGGCGCCGCTGCTGCCAGGCACAGACCACCCGCCGGGCTGCGGGGCTGCGGGGCTGCGGGGCTGCGGGGCTGCGGGGCTGCGGGGCTGCGGGGCTGCGGGGCTGCGGGGCTGCGGGGCTGCGGGGCTGCGGGGATCATTGACCACCGTCGTCCGGCGGGCCAATCAGGACCATCGCCGGCCAGCCCCCCTGCCGCCAAGGACCTCCAGGACCACCGCCCGCCAGCGCCCAGCCGCCAGGGGCCGCTGAACCTCGTCGGCCAGCGGGCTGCCAGGACCGCCGCCCGCGCCAGCCGGTGGCAGAGTTCGGCCACATGCCTGAGCCCGCATGCGACGCCCGCCAGAGGCCGCCCGCCAGAGGCCATGTCTGAGGCCGCATGCGGCGCATGCCCAGAGGCCGCTCCCACCAGTGGCCGTGCCCGCCAGAAGCCGCACCCGCCGCCCACACATGCTCAAAGGCCACACGCGCCGCATGCCCGGAGGCCGCATGTCCGCCGAACACCACATGCCCGCCGCAGATGTCCGTCGGACGCCGCGTCCCCGCCGCAGATGTCCGTCGGACGCCGCGTGCCCGCTGCAGGCAGCGTCGCCGGCGGTGGGCGATCTACGCGCGCGGGCGAGCGATGCGACCCCGCAGCGATCCGTGGCAGCGATCCGTGGCAGCGATCCGTGGCAGCGATCCGTGGCAGCGATCCGTGGCAGCGAGCCGATGCCAGCGACTCACGGCAGCGGGACGAGACGGGCCCCGGTGACGGCCGGCTGCTTCTCACACCGTACCGCAGCTCACCTAATTGATCTTCAATCCGGTGACGAGTCAGCGACGCAGGGCAGTTTCAGCTGGTCAAGGTTGGTATGACGGGGTTGGGGATGGCGCCGCCGAAGCGGCGGTCGCGCTTTGCGTAGACCTCGCAGGCGTACCAGAGGTGGCGGCGGTCGAAGTCGGGCCAGAGGGTGTCGACGGAGACGAACTCCGCGTACGCCGCCTGCCAGATCATGAAGTTGCTGGTGCGCATCTCGCCGGAGCTGCGCACCAGCAGGTCGACGTCGGGGAGGTCGGGCTCGTCGAGGTAGCGGGCGAAGGTCTTCTCCGTGATGCGGTCGGGCTTCAGGCGGCCGGCCTGGACGTCGAGAGCGATGCGCGCCGCCGCGTCGGCGACCTCGGCCCGGCCGCCGTAGTTGACGCACATGGTGAAGGTGAGCTTGTCGTTGCGCTTCGTGAGTTCTTCGGCGTACTCGAGCTCGTTGATGACGCTGCGCCACAGCTTGGGGCGGCGGCCCGCCCAGCGGACGCGGATGCCCATCTCGTGGAACTCGTCGCGACGGCGGTGGATGGTGTCGCGGTTGAAGTTCATGAGGAAGCGGACCTCGTCGGGGGACCGCTTCCAGTTCTCGGTCGAGAAGGCGTAGGCGCTGACGTACTTGACGCCGAGCTCGAGCGCGCCCTCGATGACGTCGAAGAGGGCGGCCTCGCCGGCGGTGTGGCCGGCGGTGCGGGGCAGGCCGCGTTGCTTCGCCCAGCGGCCGTTGCCGTCCATGATGATCGCCACGTGCTGCGGCACGGCCTCTTTCGGCAGCGCCGGCGGGCGGGCGCCGGTGGGGTGCTGCGACGGCGGACGAAATCTGCTCACGAACTGTCCTTTCGATCCCGGGCGCGGCCACGGGTGGTGTCGTCCCGGTCTACCAGCGGGAGCGAGCGTAGCGCCCGCTCCAGGTGCCACTGCAGATGCGCCGCGACCAGCCCGCTGGCCTCGCGCCGATGGTTGGGCTCGCTGGCGTCGGCGACCAGCCAGTCCGACGAAGCGAGCGCCGCCATCAGTTCGATCGTCGCAGGCGCCGGGTGTGACGCGCCGGGCGGGCGGCAGTCGGGACACACGGCGCCGCCGGCGGGCACGGAGAACCCGCGGTGCGGGCCGGCGGTGCCGCAGACGGCGCACTCCCGCAGCGCGGGTGCCCAGCCGGCGATGCCCATCGCGCGCAGCAGGTAGGCGTCCAGGACGAGGCTGCTGCCGTGCTCGCCGGCGGCGAGGGCCTTGATGGCGCCGAGGGTCAGCTGGAACAGGCGCAGCGCCGGCTCCTGCTCGACGGGGGTGAGCCGTTCGGCGGTCTCGGCGATCGCGGAGGCGACCGTGTACCTGGGGTAGTCGTCCATGATGCGGCGGCCGTACAGGTCGACGCCCTCCACCTGGCTGATCACGTCGAGGCTGCGGCCTTCGAGGAGCTGCACGTCGACGTGGCCGAAGGGTTCGAGCCGGCCGCCGAACTTCGACATGGTCTTCCGGACGCCTTTCGCGACGGCGCGGATGCGGCCGTGCCGGCGGGTGAAGAGGGTGATGATCCGGTCGGACTCGCCCAGTTTCTGCACCCGCAGGATGACCGCGTCGTCGCGGTACAGCTTCCCCTTGAACCCGGCCCCGGACACGACGAACCTCAGAAGCCCAGGCGGCGCAGCTGCTTCGGGTCCCGCTGCCAGTCCTTGGCGACCCGGACGTGCAGGTCGAGGTAGACGCGGCCGCCGACGAGGTCCTCGATCGCCCGGCGGGCGCGGGTGCCGACGTCCTTGAGGCGGCTCGCCTGGTGGCCGATGACGATCGCCTTCTGGCTGGACCGCTCCACGTAGACGTCGGCGAAGACCCTGGTCAGGCCGCCCTCCTCGACGAGCACCTCCTCGACCAGGACGGCGATCGAGTGCGGGAGCTCGTCGCGTACGCCTTCGAGGGCCGCCTCACGGATGAGCTCGGCCATGAGGACGTGCTCGGGCTCGTCGGTGAGCATGCCGTCCGGGTACAGCTGCGGCGACTCCGGCAGGTGTTTGATCATGACGTCGACGAGGGTCTGGACCTGCGCGCCGGAGACGGCGCTGACCGGCACGATGTCGGCGAAGTCGCCGAGCTCCTGCACGGCGAGGAGCCGCTCGGCGAGCTTGCCGCGGTCGACGAGGTCGGTCTTGGTGACGACCGCGACGAGGGTGGCCTTCAGCTCGGCGATCTCGCCGGTGATGAAGCGGTCACCGCGGCCGATCTCCTCGTCGGCGGGCAGGCAGAGGCCGATCACGTCGACCTCGCTCCAGGTGGCCCGGACGAGGTCGTTGAGCCGCTCCCCCAGCAGGGTCCGCGGCCGGTGCAGCCCGGGGGTGTCCACGAGCACGAGCTGCGAGTCCGGCCGGTGTACGACACCGCGGACGGTGTGCCTGGTGGTCTGCGGCTTCGCCGACGTGATCGCGATCTTCTGGCCGACGATCGCGTTGGTGAGCGTCGACTTGCCCGCGTTGGGCCGGCCGACGAAGCACGCGAAGCCTGCGTGGTAGTTGTGCTGCACGGTGGTTCAGCGTACTCAGACCTCGAGCTGCAACTGGCGGGGGCGTTGTGCAGGTGTTGTGACGGTGCGTGCGTCGGGTGGTGTGGCGAGGGCCGTCTGCAGCTCGATCGTGCCCTCGACGAGGCCCCGGCCGGCGGATCGGAGCACGATCCGGCCGGGCATGAGCCGGGACAGGGCGGTCGGCACGGCGCTGCGCTGCTCGGTCGCGAGGACCAGGTGCACGCCGACCGCCTTGCCGTCGCCGGCGAGCCGGATGAGGGCGTCGTTGAGCCGTACGTCGTGGCCGTCGACGAGGACGAGGACGCGGGCGCCGGCGTGTTCGGCGAGCGCGGCCCGCTCCACGACCAGCTTGTCGATCGTGGCGAGCAGCGCCTCGGCCTGCTCGACGGCGGTGCCGTCGACGCGGTAGACGCGCAGCCGGGTGCCGTCGAACCGGGCCGAGAACGAGGCGGCGACCGTGTCGAGCAGGCTGCTCTTGCCGCCGCCGGTGGGTCCGAAGACGAGCAGGTGGCCGAGCTCGTCGAGGTCGAGCTGCCAGACCTGGCGGGCCTGCGAGTTGGGCAGGTCGACCATGCCGATCGCGGCGGCGAACGTGGCCGTCTCCGGCTGGGTCAGCTCGTCGAGCGTGTACGACTGGGCGAGCGGCGGCTGCCAGGGGCGCGGCTGGTCGGGGACGCGGGCCTCGCGGTGCGCGGCGGTGATCGCCTCCACGAGCCGCTGCAGGTCCGTGGGCGCGTTGTCGTCGCCGCCGACGGGCGCGTCGAGCGCCTCGCGGTCGATGAGCCCGGACTCGAAGCGGACCTCGGTGATCGTCGTGGGGGTGGCGCGGCGGCCGGCCGGGGACCGGAACCCGCCGTAGGCGACCTGGACGGCCTGGAAGCCGCCCTCGGCGGTCCGCACGAACGCCCGGCCGGCGAGCAGCGGCGACAGGTGCGCCGCGTCGGGGCGTTCGAGCACCTCGAGGCTGTCGGCCTCCTCCTCGACGCGCAGCGCGATGCGTAGGTCGGCCTCGGCGCGCAGGCCGTCGTCAACGGCGCCGTGCGGTTTCGCGGTCGCCAGCAGCAGGTGGACGCCGGCGTGCCGGCCGCGGCGGGCGAGCTCCCGCAGGGCGGGCACGAAGTCGGCGGGGGCGTCGACGAACTCGGCGACGACGACGAGCAGGTTCGCCGGGGCCGCGGCCGGGAACTTGCGTTCCATCTCGACGATGTCCTTGACCGAGTGCCGGCGCAGGACGGCCTCGCGGCGGCGCAGCTCCGCGTTGAGCGACACGAGGACCCGGCGGGCCTGGTGCGGGTCGGTGTCGGTGAAGAGGCCGACGGTGTGCGGCAGCGAGACGCATTCGGCGAAGGTGCCGGCGGGCGCGGAACCCGGGTCGGCGTCGGCGGCCGGATCCGGCGCGGAAGCGACACCGGAGGCGGGCGGGAAGTCCATGAGGACGAACGTGAGACGGTTCGCCGGGTAGGTGGCGGCCAGCGCGGCCAGGTACGACCGCAGCAGCCACGAGCGGCCGGAGCCGCCCACGCCCGCGACGAGCCCGTGCGGCCCGTCCCGGCGCAGGTCGACGCTGACCGGTCCGACCCCGCCGGGTGCCATGCCGCCGAGCCCGATCGGCGCGGCCAGCCCACGGTCGCGGGTCGACGGCACCCAGCGCTTCACGATCGCGCTCGGGCTCAGGTCGGTCAGGTTCAGCACCTCGGCGAGGGGCGCGACCCGCGGCGCGGCGCTGCCGGCGGCGTCGGGTGTGGCGGCGAGCGCGTGCGCGACCCGTGTCGCGACGTCGGCCGGCAGCGGCTCGCCGTCCTGGACGGAGACGCCCGGGGGTAGCTCGTCGCGGGTCGGCGCGCCGACCAGCAGGCTGATCCCGCAGCGCGGGCCTTCCTCGACGAGGCGGGTCAGGGACGCCGGTGGCACCAGCGACGGGTCCGGCAGCACGAAGACGACGTGCGGCACGAACGACTCGGCGATCGCGTGCCGGCCGCGGCGCCGCTGGCGCAGCAGCGCCTCGACGAGCGCCAGGACCTGCAGCCGGTCCTCCTCGCCGGCGGCGATCGTGCGGGCGCCGGGGGCGATCGCGGCGGTCAGCGTCCGGGTGTGCGGCAGCCAGCCGGTCCAGGTCCACTCCGGCGCGTCGCTGAGCACGACGACGGCGAGGTCGGTGGGGTTGGCGAGGGTCGCCAGCTGGGTCAGCCAGGAGCGCAGCACGCCGTCGGTGACGTCGGTGGGGCCGGCGACGCCGAGCGCGCCGAGGACCCGCAGGTCGGCCTCGACGGGCACGTCCCGGTCGACGGCGTGCCGGGCCCGCAGCGCCTCGGTCCGCTCGACGTGGGCCGGGTCGGCGTCGGGGCCGGGCGGCGGCTGTTCGAAGCGGAGCCGGCCCGGCAGGTCGGCGGTCCGCAGCCGCAGCGTGAGGAAGTCGCGGTCGTCGGGGCGGCGGGTCCAGAGGCCACCGGCCCGCACCGTGGCGGGCTCCGGGTTGTCGATGCTGCCGGCGTACCGGTCGGCGGCGCGGGCGAGATGCGCCAGGCTCGGTGTCGCGGCGCGGCGCATCCGCAGCACCGCCCGGTGCTTGACGGCGGCGTCGGCCTCGGCGCGTTCGACGGCGGCGGCGAACTCGGCGACCGGGTCGAGGGTCGAGCGCCGGAACGCCAGGCGCCGCTTCTTCGGCGGCTGCGGCACCGCCGGCAGCCACACGGCCGGCGCCGGGCCGGCGGGCACGTCGAGGGCGGGTGTCTCCTCGACGGTGACGAGGGTGCCGGCGAGGCGCAGCAGCTGCCCGGGGGCGAGGGTGACGGTGCCGGTCAGCGGCTCGCCGTCGATGGTGGTGCCGGCCCGCGAGCGCAGGTCGGTCGCGGCGACCTCGTGGCTGCCGATGCCCAGGTGCAGGTGGCGGCGGCCGGCGGCCGGGTCGGCGAGGACCAGGTCACCGGAGGGGTCGGCGCCGATGACGAACTCCCCCGCCGGCAGCGGCAGCCACCGTCCGGCGTCGGGTCCGGCGACCACGAGCAGCTCGAAGCGGTGCTCGGCCGGCGCGACCGGTGCCTCGGGTGCCTGCTCGGGCGGGCCGAGCACGATCGTGTCGCCGCACCGCAGCCCCTGCGCGCCGAGCGGGCGGGCCGGGTCGAGGCGGCGGCCGGTGCGCAGGTTCCACGCCCAGGTCGCCTGCTGCGGCCGGTCGGCGGGGTCGAGGTCGCTCAGGAGCGCGGTGATGAGGTCGGTGACGGTGCCGCCGTGGTCGGCCCGGAGGCGGACCGTGCGGTCCCGTCCGGTTGACAGCGACGACGGCGTCGTGCCGTCCCGTCGCGCCACTCGCACGTCGATCAGCAGGTCCATGGACCGGCCCCTTCCTTCCCGCGCAGTGCGTCCGTCGGCTACCTGTCGGCGTTGTCCAGTAGGCCTGGTGGCGGGGCGGGCGCACTGCAGGGCTCCGCATCCGACAGTAAGCGCCGGAAGGCCGAGTGGATCGCATCGACGCGCACCAGGATTCCGTCACATACAGCAGTAAAACTGGCGGAAAGCCGCGTCGGTTACCCTCGTCAGCCATGACGGTACGAGTGGCGATGTGGTCCGGCCCCCGCAACATCTCCACCGCGATGATGCGCAGCTTCGGCGCGCGGGCGGACACGGTGGTGGTCGACGAGCCGCTGTACGCGCACTATCTGGCCGCGACCGGCATCGAGCACCCGGGCCGGGAGGAGATCCTGGCGTCCCAGCCCGTCGACTGGCGGGAGGCCGTGTCGGCGCTGGTCGCGGACGTGCCGGCGGCGGTGCACTACCAGAAGCACATGACCCACCACCTGCTGCCGGACATCGGCCGGGACTGGCTGGGCGCGGTCCGCAACGCGTTCCTCGTCCGGGACCCGGCGTACGTGGTCGCCTCCTACGCGAAGGTCCGTGGCGAGCCGACCCTCGCCGACCTCGGCTACGAGCAGCAGGTGGAGATCTTCCGCGCGTACGGCGGCCCGGTCGTCGACGCCGCGGACGTGCTGCGCGACCCGGCGGGCACGCTGTCGCGGCTCTGCGCGGCGCTCGGCGTCCCGTGGGACCCGGCGATGCTGGCGTGGCCGGCCGGGCGGCGCGACACCGACGGGGTGTGGGCGCCGCACTGGTACGCGGCGGTCGAGTCCTCGACGGGCTTCGCCGCCTACGACCCGCGCCCCGCCGACGTCCCGGAGCGCCTGCGGTGGCTCGTCGACGCGGCCGCCCCGCTCTACGCGGAGCTGTCCGCACACCGCCTCTGAGCCGCTACAGCCGCTGGGCGTGCTTGCGGGCATGCTCGCGGTACGTGCCGGCGAGGCGGGTCGTGACGGGGCCGACGGTGCCGTCGCCGATGGGGCGGCCGTCGATCCGCACGACGCCGGCGATCTCGCCCATCGTGCCGGTGCAGAAGACCTCGTCGGCGGTGTACATCTCGACCTGCGACACGTCGCGGACGGCCACGTCCAGGCCTTCGCCGGGCGCGAGCCGGATGACGGTGTCGCGGGTGATGCCCTCCGGGCAGGCGACCGCCCGTGGTGTGACGAGGCCGCCGTCGACGACCGCGAACAGGTGCGTGGCGTTGGTCTCCGCGACGAACCCGCGGCCGTCGAGCATCATCGCGTCGTCGGCGCCGGCGAGGTTCGCCTCCATCTTCGCGAGGATCGAGTTGATCAGGTTGTTGTGGTGGATCTTCGGGTCGAGCACGTCCGGGCCGGGTCGCCGCACGCTGGAGGTCACCAGGGAGAGGCCGCCCGTGTCGTACACCGGCGGCTTGTGCTCGGCGAGCACGATCAGCGTGCAGCCGGACGTGTTGAGCCGCGGGTCCATGCCGCTGGTGACCTTGACGCCCCGGGTCAGGGTGAGCCGCACGTGGACGCCGTCGCGCATGGCGTTGGCGTCCAGCGTCGCCCGGACCGCGGCCACGATCTCCTCGTCGGCGGGGATCCGCGCGAAGCCGAGCGCCAGGGCCGAGCGCCGCAGCCGCGCCAGGTGCTCGCGGAGGCTGTAGACGCCGCCGTCGTAGACCCGCAGCCCCTCCCAGACGGCGTCGCCGCCCTGCACCACCGAGTCGAACGGTGAGATCCCCGGCTCGTCGCGGTGCCGCAGCACGCCGTCGACCCAGTAGCGGATGTCGGCGTTGCGGGGGTCGTACTGCTGCAGCACGTGCTCAAGCTCCTTCGGATACGGCCTCGACGGCCTCGTCGCCCAGCTCCACCAGCAGCTCCCGCAGGTGGCCGGCCGCGGTGAGCAGCAGCTCGTCCGGCACGGGGGCGAAGAGCCGCGCCTGCGCCTTCGTCACGGCCCGCACGACCCGCTCGGCGACCGTGACCCCCTTCGGCGTCAGCCTGACCCAGGCGACGCGGGCGTCGGCGGCGTCGGCGGCCCGCTCGATCACGCCGTCCTGCTGCAGCCGGCGCAGCACGTTGCTGATCCCGCCGGACGTGAGCAGCAGGCTGCCGGCCAGGTCGGAGGGTTTCAGCGCGTACGGCGCACCCGCCCGCCGCAGCGCGGACAGCACGTCGAACTCGGCCGGCGTCAGCCCGACCGCCGCCGTCTCGGCGCGGACGACCTCCTGCAGCCGGCCGGCGAGCCGGTGGATCCGCTTGCCGAGCTCCATCGCGGGCCCGACCGTGTCGGGCAGCTGCACCCGCCACTCGTCGACGACGTCGTCGACCCGGTCTCTGCGCACCTCCGGGATCCCCGACGTCAGTCCGCGATGGTGGCGAAGACGACTGCGTCGGGGGCGGCCAGGTGGATGGGGGCGGACGGCGACACGTCGCGGACGGCGGCGCGGCCCAGGGTGTCCAGCGACGACGCCTCGGTGACGACGGCGGCGGCCTCGATCTTGCCGGCGCCGGACGCGACCGCCATCGCCACCGCCAGCTGCAGCGCGGTGACCGACAGGGACGGCAGGGCGACGGAGGCGGCGTTGTAGGTGCGGCCGTCGCCGTCGCGGACGGCGGCGCCCTCCGCGGCGCCGATCCGGGCGCGGGCGGCCCGGGCCAGGGTCACCAGCTTCGCGTCCTCCGCGGAGAGTTGCGCGGGCGCTGACTCAGGCATCGGCGTGCTGCCTTTCGCTGTCGTGGCTGGCCTGCTCCTCGTCGTCGGGGTCGGCCCGGCGGACGAGCAGGGTGTCGATGCGGTTGCGGCGGCCGGCGGTGCCCTCGGCGAGCAGGTGCAGGCCGCCGACGACGGCGGCGGCGCCGGGGATCGGGACGCGGCCGAGGGCCTGCGCGAGGAGGCCGGCGACGGTCTCGACCTCGTCGGCGGGCAGCTCCACGCCGAACAGCTCGCCGAGGTCCTCGACCGGCAGGCGGCTGGTGATCCGGTACGCGCCGTCGGGGAGCTCCTCGACCGGGGGGCGCTCGGCGACGTCGTACTCGTCGGTGATCTCGCCGACGATCTCCTCGAGGATGTCCTCGATCGTGACGAGGCCGGCGGTGCCGCCGTACTCGTCGATGATGATCGCCATGTGGGTGCGGGCGGCCTGCATCTCGCGGAGCAGGTCGTCGACGGGCTTCGACTCGGGGACGAACGTGGCGTCGCGCATGATCTGGGCGACGGGGATGTCGCCGGCGGCCGCGTCGCCGGAGGTGCGGCGGACGAGGTCCTTGAGGTAGGCGATGCCGAGGACGTCGTCGACGTTCTCCCCGACGACGGGGATGCGGGAGAACCCGCTGCGCATCGCGAGCATGAGCGCCTGGCGGACGGTCTTGTGCGTCTCGATCCAGACCATCTCGGTGCGCGGGACCATGACCTCGCGGGCGATCGTCGTGCCGAGGGCGAACACCGAGTGGATCATGTCGCGCTCGCCGTGCTCGACGACGCCGCGCTGCTCGGCGAGGTCGACGAGCTCGCGGAGCTCGATGGTGGTGGCGAAGGGCCCCTCGCGGTAGCCCTTGCCGGGGGTCACGGCGTTGCCGATGAGGATCAGCAGCCGGGCCAGGGGGCCCAGGGCGGTGCCGAGCCACCGGACCGGGGGCGCGGCGATCCGGGCGACCGCGTAGGCGTGCTGGCGGCCGAGGGTGCGCGGGCCGACACCGACGACGACGAAGCTCACCACCGTCATCGAGCCGGCGGTGATGAGCGCGGCGAGCCAGTCGCGGTCGCCGCCGACGGCGGCGGCGGTGACGAGCGCGACGAGCGTGGTCGCGGTCAGCTCGCACAGCAGCCGCAGCAGCAGCAGCAGGTTGATGTAGCGGGCCGGGTCGGCCGCGATGACCTGCAGGGCGTTGGCGCCGGGCTTGCCCTCCCGGGCCAGCTCGTGGGCACGGGCCGGCGACACCACGTTGAGCGCGGCGTCGGACATCGCGAACAACCCTGCCACCACCACCAGCCCCGCGGCGGTCGTCAGCAAGGTCACGTCACTCACTTGCGCCAGCTCTCCAGTAGCCGCGCCTGCAGGCCGAACATCTCGGCCTCCTCCTCGGGCTCGGCGTGGTCGTAGCCCAGCAGGTGCAGGGTGCCGTGGACGGTGAGCAGCGCCAGCTCGTCGATGGTGGCGTGCCCGGCGGCGGCGGCCTGCTTCGCCGCCACCTCCGGGCACAGCACGATGTCGCCGAGCAGTGCGGGCTCGCCGCCGCCCTCGCCGGGGCCGTGGTCGACGCTGCCCTCGTCCATCGGGAAGGCCAGCACGTCGGTCGGGCCGTCGCCGTCCATCCAGCGGTGGTTGAGCTCCGTCATGTACTCGACGTCGACGAGCAGGATCGACAGCTCGGCGAGCGGGTTGACCCCCATCTCGTCGAGCGCGTGCCGCGCCACCGCGAGAATGGTGTCGGAGTTGACGTCGACGCCGGACTCATTGGCGATCTCGATGGACAACAACTGCTCCTGTTAGCCGGGGTTACCTGCGGCGCCCGCGGTCGGGCACAGCACGCACCGGCGGCTTCTGGGCCTCCTGTGCCTCCTGCGCCTCGTCCCACTTGGCGTAGGCGTCGACGATCTCACTGACCAGCCGGTGGCGCACGACATCGGCGCTGCCGAGCTGGGCGAAGTGCACGTCTTCGACGGCACCGAGGATCTCACGAACCACCCTGAGGCCGCTGCGGGTGCCCCCGGGTAGGTCGATCTGCGTCACGTCGCCGGTGACCACGATGCGCGAGCCGAAGCCGAGCCGGGTGAGGAACATCTTCATCTGCTCGGGCGTCGTGTTCTGCGCCTCGTCAAGGATGATGAAGGCGTCGTTCAGCGTGCGGCCGCGCATGTACGCCAGCGGCGCGACCTCGATCGTCCCGGCGGCCATCAGCTTCGGGATGGACTCCGGGTCGAGCATGTCGTGCAGCGCGTCGTACAGCGGGCGCAGGTACGGGTCGATCTTGTCGTAGAGCGTGCCGGGCAGGAAGCCCAGCCGCTCGCCGGCCTCGACCGCCGGCCGGGTCAGGATGATCCGGTTGACCTGCTTGGCCTGCAACGCCTGGACCGCCTTCGCCATGGCGAGGTAGGTCTTGCCGGTGCCGGCCGGGCCGATGCCGAACACGATCGTGTGCTGGTCGATCGAGTCGACATACCGCTTCTGCCCGAGCGTCTTCGGCCGGATGGTGCGGCCGCGCCGGGAGAGGATGTTGAGGGTCAGCACATCGGCGGGTCGCTCCGTCGTGTTCTGCTGGAGCATCCCGACGGTGCGCCGGACGGTGTCCTGGGTGAGCGTCTCCCCCTTGCGCACCAGCTCGATGAGCTCGCTGAAGATGCGCTCGGCCAGGGCGTTGTCGGCGGCCGTGCCGGTGATGGTGATCTCGTTGCCCCGCACGTGCACGTCGCTGTTGACGGCCCGCTCGACGAGCTTGAGGATCTCGTCTCCGGCGCCGAGCAACCTGACCATCGTGTGCGGGTCGGGGACCGTGATCTTGCTGATGGCCCGCACGGGCGGCTCCGACGACACAGCCGGTGCGGGGGTTGGGGTCTCGGTCATACGTCGGCCGCGTAGGGCCTCAAGCACCTGCTTCCGGGGCTCGCTCCTGCTGGGGTTGTCCAGGCTCTTCATGGTATCGGCTGACCGCCCCGGAAGCCGTTCCCATTTCTTGCCGATGCCCAGTTCATGCCTTATAGACGTTATATCCGGTTGGTTGTCGCTCGATCATGTCCTTTGCGCCGAAAGTCCGGACAGGCCCCTTCGCCCGGTGGTACTGAGGCAGAGGACCACATCGACAGGGAGGCCTGATGGTCGAGCGCAGCGGATACGTCGACGGTGAACCCTGCTGGGCCGACCTGGTCGCCCCCGACCTCGCCGCCGCCCAGCGGTTCTACTCGGCGCTGTTCGGATGGACGTTCCTGGACACCGGCGCCGACTTCGGGCACTACGTCATGTGCCTCAAGGAAGGCAAGGTCGTGGCGGGGATGAGCCCGCCGATGCCCGGCGCGGAGCAGACGCCCGCCGCCTGGAGCCTGTACCTCATGTCACACGACCTGGAGGACACCGCCCGCCGGGTCGACGCCGGCGGCGGCAAGATCATCGTCGCGCCGATGGACATCCCGGGCAACGGCCGGATGCTCTTCGCCCTCGACCCGTCCGGCGCCGCGTTCGGCGCATGGGAGCCGGGCCAGCACACCGGCTCGCAGCTGTTCGACGAGGACGGCGCGCTGTGCTGGGCGGAGGTCAACACCCGCGAACCCGACCCCGTCGACGCCTTCTACCAGGGCCTCTTCGGCTACCGGCAGACCCGGGTCGAGGCCGACGAGCAGTTCGACTACACGGCGTGGAGCCTCGGCAACGCCGACCCCGTCGCCGGGCGGCTCACGATGACCGACGCGTGGGAGGGCATCCCGCCGCACTGGATGGTCTACTTCGCCGCCGCCGACACCGACCGCGCCGCCGACCTGGTCCGGTCGGCGGGCGGCCAGGTGCAGCACGGGCCGTTCGACTCCCCGCACGGCCGCATCGCGGTCGTCGTGGACCCCAACGGCGCCGTCTTCACGATCATCTCCCGCTGACCGCGCCCGGCCGCGAGGCACGGCCGGGCACAGGGCGGCCCGTGGCGACCCGCGACGGTCAGAAGCGGTACTTGTCGAACGTCTCCTGGCCGCGCGTGAAGCGGTACGTCGCCCAGTGCAGCCGCTCGACCGTGCCGTCCTCGGCGCGGGTCAGCCGCAGCAGCTCGCCCGCCTCCCGCCCGGACACCGTGCGGAACACGTCCGGCTGGCCGTCGACCGGCGCGAAGACCGCCGGCGGCCGGTTCGCCGGCTGGTCCGCCTGCCGTGCCTGCAGGGCGCCGGAGCGCCAGCTGAAGACGTACTCGAAGCCCTCACCCCACCAGCGGCCCAGCAGCGAGCGGTACCGCTGCGGCGGCGGCTCGGCCGGCTGCCACGGCGTGATGTCGGCCGGGTCGCTCTCGACCGCCGCGGCGAGCAGCCGGTGCGTCAGGTCGATGACCTCGCCGGCGGTGCCGGACGAGCCGAGCGCCGCCGCCCCGAACGCCGCGGGGGTGCCGGCGCCGCCGACCCGGCCGTAGGCGCCGGCGAGGAACCCCGGCATCGCCCCGTCGTGCCCGACGTGCACGACCCGGTCGCCGCCGGGCTGCGGCTGCAGGATCAGACCCAGGCCGATCCCCCGCGCCCACAGCACGTCCTCGGTCACGGCCCGCGGCGCCCGCATCTCCTCGACCGTCTCCGCCGCCAGGACGCCCCCGGAAGGGTCGACCGCGCGCGGGTCGGCCAGGAACGCCGCCCACTTCGCCAGGTCCGCGGCGGTGCTCCACAGCTGCGCCGCCGGGCCGACCGCGCCGAAGTCGTCCGGGGGCTCCGGGTGCGCGTAGTCGGACCAGGCGTCGACCTGGTAGCCGACGACCGGCCGGGCCGGCGTGACGACGACGTCGTCCAGGCCGAGCGGGTCGAGGATCCGCTCCCGCAGCACCTCCTCCCAGGTGCCGCCGCGCAGCCGCCCGGCGAGGTGCCCGAGCAGCGCGATCGCGAGGTTGGAGTAGTGGAACCGGCGGCCGGCCGGCAGCACCCGCTCGGCCCGGTCGAGCTGGTCGAGCAGCGTGTCCACGTCGGGCGCCTGCATCGTGTCCCAGACGTCGCCGAACGGCTCGCGCTGCAGCCCCGACAGGTGCGACAGCATCCTGCCGACGGTCAGGTCGCCGTGCGCCTTCACCGGAAGGTGCCGGGAGATCGGGTCGTCGAGGTCGAGGAGCCCCTCGTCGCGGCACTGCATGACCAGCACCGCCGTGAACGTCTTGGTGACCGAGCCGATCCGCAGCTGGCTGCGCTCGTCGACGTCCGCGCCGACGGTGAACGTCCACAGCGGCCGGTCCGCCCGGTGGATCGCGACGCTCAGCGCCGGGACGCGGGCCTCGGCCTGGACCTGGCGGGCGAGCCGCTCGTACTTCTCGAGCGCCGTCATGCCGCCAGCATCCGGCCCAGCGGGCGGCCGCCGAGCACATGCCCGTGCACGTGGAAGACCTCCTGGCCGCTGAACCGGCCGGTGTTGAAGATGATCCGGTACCCGTCGCCGGTCAGCCCCTCCTGCTCCGCCACCGCCGCGCAGGCGGCGAGCACCTTCCCGGCGAGCGCCGGGTCGGCGGCGGCGAGCGCGGCGACGTCGGCGTGATGCGCCCTCGGGATCACCAGCACGTGCGTGGGCGCCTTCGGGTCGATGTCGCGGAACGCCAGGGTGTCGTCGGTCTCGTGGACCACGGTCGCCGGGATCTCGCCCGCGACGATGCGGCAGAACAGGCAGTCATCAGTCACAGTCGCATCGTATGTGTCCTGCGGCTCTTGTACGGTGCTGCCATGGCTGGACGCAAGGTGTTGGTGACAGGGGCATCCCGCGGCATCGGTGAGGCGGTCGCGCACGCGTTCGCCGCGGCGGGCGACACGGTCGCGGTGCACCACCGCGACTCGGCGGAACTCGCCGAGAAGGTCCGGGCGGCGCTGCCCGGCGACGGCCACGTGATCGTCTCCGGCGACCTGACCGACCCCACCGCCGTCCAGGCCTTCGTCGACGGCGCGGCGCTCTCCCTCGGCGGCCTCGACGTGGTCGTCAACAACGCGGCCGTCGCCGTCGAGCACCCGATCCTCACCGACGACTACGCCACCTGGCAGGCCGCCTGGCGGCTGACCCTGGCCGCCAACCTGGCCGGCCCCGCCAACGTCTGCTGGTGCGCCGCCCGCCACCTCGGCGAGGGCGGCCGGATCGTCAACGTCTCCTCGCGCGGCGCGTACCGCGGCGAGCCCCGCTACCCGGCGTACGGCGCCGCCAAGGCCGGCCTGAACTCGCTGACCCAGTCCCTCGCCCTGGCCCTGGCCCCTCGCGGCATCGCCGTCAACGCGGTCGCCCCGGGGTTCGTCGCCACCGACATGGGCAACGCCGTCATGGCCACCGGCGACGGCGACGCGATCCGGGCGCAGAGCCCGTTCAACCGGGTCGCCCGGCCCGAGGAGGTCGCCGAGGCGGTGCTGTTCCTCGCGGGCTCGGAATGGTCCTCGGGCGCCGTCCTCGACCTGAACGGCGCGTCCTACTTCCGCTGAGCGGTCCTCACCAGCGGCCGAGGCGGACCGACAGGGCGGCCAGGGCGGCGGCGCCCGCCGTCGACGTGCGCAGGACCTCGGGGCCCAGCCGGACCGGGACGGCGCCGGGGAACGCGGCCAGCTCCTCCGGGGCGATGCCGCCCTCGGGGCCGACGACCAGGGTGATGTCGCCGTCGAGGGGGGCGGTCGACAGCGGTACCGACGCCTCCTCGTGCAACAGCAGGACGGTGCCGTCGAGGGCGAGCTGCTTCGTGGTCCGCGCGTCGGTGACCTCGGGCAGCCAGGCGCGGCGGGACTGCTTGACCGCCTCGCGGACCGTGGACCGCCACCGTTCGAGGGGCTTGGCGTCCTTCCACCGCGCGATGCTGCGGGCGGCCTGCCACGGCACGATCCGGTCGACGCCGAGCTCCGTCATCAGCTGCACGGCCAGCTCGCCCCGCTCCCCCTTGGCGATCCCCTGCACGACGGTGATCCGCGGGTCGGGCGCGGGGACCTGCTTCAGGTCGCCGAGGTCGAGATCGAGCGCGCCCTTGTGCGCGGCCGCGACCACCGCCTGCCGCAGGCCGCCGCGGCCGTCGGACAACAGCAGCGACTCCCCCACGGAGAGCCGCTGCACATTGGCGGCGTGATGCCCTTCGGGCCCGTCGAGCCGCCAGTGGTCCCCGACAGGAAGGTCGGGGACCAGGAAGAGCGGAAGGCTCACGCCACGACACCCGGACCGAACAGCCCACACGCGTGAACGCCCTCCGCTGCGCTCCGGCCGCTCACGCGTGTCCGTTGAAGGCGTCGCGCACGCGGGAGAAGAAGCCGCCCTGCTTGGACAGCTCGGCGACCTCCTCGCCGCGGGTGCGGGCGAAGTCGCGCAGCAGCTTCTCCTGCTCCGGCTCCAGGCGCGTCGGGGTGCGCACGTCGAGGTGGACGTGCAGGTCACCGCGGCCGGTGCCGCGCAGGTGCGGGACGCCCTTGCCGCGGATGCGCAGCGTCTGGTTGGGCTGGGTGCCGGCCTTGACGTCGACCGTCTCCTCGCCGTCGAGGGTCTTGATCGTCAGCCGGGTGCCGAGGGCCGCCGCCGTCATCGGGACGGTGACCCGGCAGTGCAGGTCGTCGTCCTTGCGGGAATACACGTCGTGCGGGCGCTCGTGGATCTCGACGTAGAGGTCCCCGGGCGGGCCGCCGCCGGGACCGACCTCGCCCTGCTGGGCGAGGCGGATGCGCATGCCGTCCTCGACGCCGGACGGGATCTTCACGGTCAGCGTGCGGCGGGTGCGGACCCGACCGTCGCCGCCGCACGTCGCGCACGGGTGCGGGATGACGGTGCCGAAGCCCTGGCAGGCCGAGCACGGCCGGGCCGAGACGACCTGGCCGAGGAACGTGCGCTGCACCGACTGCACCTCGCCGCGACCGCCGCAGATCTCGCAGGTGGTCGGGTGGGTGTTGGGCGCGGTGCCGGCGCCGGTGCAGGTGCTGCACACGACGGCGGTGTCGACGGTGATCGGCGCCTCGACACCGAACGCGGTCTCGTGCAGGTCGAGGTCCAGCCGCAGGATCGCGTCGGCGCCTGGCCGGATCCGCGGGCGAGGCCCGCGGCTGGCGGTCGTGCCGAAGAACGCGTCCATGATGTCCTGGAACCCTACGAACGCCCCGCCCTGCGGGCCGGCCCCGCCGCCGCCGGGCGCGAGAGGGTCGCCGCCGAGGTCGACCATCTCCCGCTTGCGCGGGTCGGACAGCACCTCGTAGGCCGCGTTGATCTCCTTGAACTTCTCCTGTGCCACAGGATCGGGATTGACGTCCGGGTGGAACTCGCGCGCCAGCCGCCGGTAGGCGCGCTTGATCTCGTCGGCCGTGGAGTCCCGTTTGACACCGAGAATTCCGTAGTAGTCCTTCGCCACTGAGTCCTATGCCCCTGACTCGTCCATGAGGTTCAACCTTGTCCCAGCAGATCGCCGACGTAGCGTGCCACGGCACGCACCGTGGCGATGTTTCCGGGGTAGTCCATCCGCGTCGGCCCGAGCACCCCCATGCCGCCCACCACGATGGAGCCCGGCCCATAGCCGGTCGCCACGATCGATGCGCTGCGCAGGTCCTCGATCTCGTTCTCGTCGCCGATGCGGACCCGGGTCATGCTCGGCTCGACCTCGCCGAAGAGCTTGAGCAGGATGACCTCTTCCTCGAGCGCCTCGAGGATCGGCCGCAGCGAGCCCTGGAAGTCCAGCAGGCCGCCGCGGGCCAGGTTGGCGGTGCCGGCGAGCGCGATCCGCTCCTCGGTGCGCTCGACCAGGGTCTCCAGCAGGACGGTCGACAGGACGGTCATCGGCGGGCGCAGGCTCGGCCCGGACTCCTCGACGAGCGCCTGGACGAGTGGCGGGGTGTCCACGAGGCGCTTGCCGACGAGCTTCTCGTTAATTCTGCGGCGCAGCTCGGTGACGTCGTCGGCGAGGATCGGGCCGGGCAGGTCGACCATCCGCTGCTCGACCCGGCCGGTCTCGGCGATCATGACCACCATCAGCCGGGTGGTGGACAGCGGCACCAGCTCGAAGTGGCGCACGCTGGCCCGCGACAGGCTCGGATACTGCACGACGGCGACCTGCCGGGTCAGCTGCGCGAGCAGTCGCACGGTGCGGTGCACGACGTCGTCGAGGTCCACGGCGCCGATCAGGAACCGCTCGATCGCCCGGCGCTCGGCGGGGCTCAGCGGCTTGACGCGGGACAGTTTGTCGACGAAGAGCCGGTAACCGGCGTCGGTGGGCACGCGACCGGCGCTCGTGTGCGGCTGCCGGATGTAGCCCTCCTCCTCGAGGACGGCCATGTCGTTGCGGACGGTCGCCGGCGAGACGCGCAGGTTGTGCCGCTCGACGAGAGCCTTGCTCCCGACGGGCTCCTGGGTGGCGACGTAGTCCTCGACGATGGCACGCAGGACCTCGAGCTTGCGCTCGTCGAGAGCCATGCGCACCTCCTCGAGAACTGGCACTCCCACTTTGTGAGTGCCAGTCTACGTCGCCCGTGCCGCCCACGGAATGATCGTCATGTGTGCGAACCGCCGCTATTGGACTGGTCTGCGCCAAGTTTGTCCAAAAGAAGTCATGCCACGTCGCTGGCGATAGTTGATCGGTACCCCTACCGTGGCCCCCATGAGTGAACCACCTCGCCCCGGGGAGTACGGCGTGCCGCAGGACCCCAACAACCCCTATTCGATGCCGGGCGGGGCACAGTATCCGCCGCCGGGCCCGGACTACGGCCAGCAGCCGCCGGTCTCCGGTGGAGGTTACCCGCCGCCGACCAGCGGCGCGGGCTACCAGGACCCGAACGCCTACCAGCAGGGCGGTTACCAGCAGCCCGGCGGCTACCAGCAGCCCGGCGGTTACCAGCAGCCGGGTCAGTACGGATACCAGCAGCCCGGTGGATACCCCGGCGCCGGCCCGGTCGGCTACGCGAACAGCGACGAGAAGACCTGGGCCCTGATCGCGCACTTCGGTGGCATCTTCATCGGCTTCATCGCCCCGCTCATCGCGCTGCTGGCCAAGGGCAACGAGTCGCCCACGGTCAAGGCGCACGCCAACGAGGCGCTGAACTTCCACATCACGTGGGGCATCATCCTGTTCGTGGGCGCCCTGCTGTCGGTGTGCACGTTCGGTCTCACGCTCATCGTGCCGTGGATCGTCATCGTCGTGTTCGCGATCATCGCGGGCATGAAGGCCAACGGCGGCGAGCTGTACCGCTACCCGATGACGTACCGCTTCATCAAGTAAGGCATCCGATCGTTCGGGGGGCGGCCATCGAGCCGCCCCTCGCCATGTCCGGCCCCCTCTGAGGTCAGGTCAGGTCAGATCGCGGGCCACGGCGTCCGCGAGCAGGCGGCCACGCAGCGTGAGCACGGCCCGGCCCTCGGCGTACGGCCCGGCCTCCAGCAGCCCGTCGCCGAGGCAGCGGCGGGCGCCCTCCAGCGCCGGCGGCTCCAGGACGGCCAGGGGCAGGCCCGAGGCGAGCCGGATCCGCAGCAGCACGTCCTCGAAGCGCCGCTCCTCCTCGGTCAGCACCTCCCGCGCGTGCCCCGGCGACGCACCGTCGGCGAGGCGCGCGGCGTACGTGTGCGGGTGCTTCACGTTCCACCACCGCACCCCCCGCACGTGGCTGTGCGCGCCGGGCCCGAGCCCCCACCAGTCGCCGCCGCGCCAGTAGAGCTCGTTGTGCCGGCAGGGCGAGTCGCGGGACCAGTTCGACACCTCGTACCACGTCATCCCGGCCTCCGTCAGGGCCTGCTCGGCGGCGAGGTAGCGGTCGGCGGCCACGTCGTCGTCCGGGAACGGCAGCTCACCGCGGCGCATGCGGGCCGCCAGCCGGGTCCCGTCCTCGACGATCAGCGCGTACGCGCTCACGTGGTCCACGCCCGAGCCGATCACCGTGCGCAGGGACGCCGCGAAGTCCTCGGGGCGCTCGCCGGGCGTGCCATAGATCAGGTCCAGGTTGACCCGCTCGAACCCGGCCGCGTGCGCCTCCGCGACCGCCGCCGCCGGCCGCCCGGGGGTGTGCCGGCGGTCGAGGACCGCCAGGACGCCCGGCGCGACGGACTGCATGCCCAGGGAGATCCGGTTGAACCCGGCCGCGCGCAGCTGCCGCAGCCCCGCCGCGTCGACGGACTCCGGGTTGGCCTCCGTGGTGACCTCGGCGTCGCCGGCGAGGCCCCAGGTGCGGTCGATGCCGTCGAGGATGCGGGCCAGCTCCGCCGGCGGCAGCAGCGTCGGCGTGCCGCCACCGAAGAAGACGGTGTCGACCCGCGGCGGCGCGACCACCTTGGCGGCCAGGGCCAGCTCGTCGAGGACCTGCTCGGCATAGCCGGCGCTCAGGACGCCCTCGTCGGCGGTGTACGTGTTGAAGTCGCAGTACCCGCAGCGGGAGGCGCAGAACGGGACGTGGACGTAGACCCCGAACCCGGCCTCCCCCGCCGCGTCGGCGACCCCGTCGGGCAGCGCGCCGTCCCGCGGGATCGGCTCACCTTCTGGCAGTGTTCCGGGCATTTCACTAGTGTGCCCGCATGCCACTCGTACGGTCACAGACGGCGCATGGCGTGGCGACGGTCACGCTCGACAGCCCCGCCAACCGCAACGCGCTGTCGACGGCCCTGATCGAGGAGCTTCTCGCCGCGCTCGCCGCCGCCACCGCGGACGACACCGTGCGGGTCGTCGTGCTCACCCACACCGGGCCGGTCTTCTGCTCGGGCGCGGACCTGAAGGAGACCGCGGCCGCGTTCGGCTCGGGCAAGCCGCCGATCAACCGGCTCGGCGAGGTGCTGACCGCGATCTGGGAGTGCCCGAAGCCCGTCGTCGCGCGGCTCACCGGGCCCGCCCGCGCGGGTGGCCTGGGCCTCATCGCCGCCGCCGACATCGCGGTCTGCTCGCTCGAGGCGACGTTCGCGTTCTCCGAGGTGCGCATCGGCGTCATCCCGGCCGTGATCTCCGCCACGGTGCTGCCGCGGCTGTCCCCGCGCGCCGCCGCGGAGCTGTTCCTGACGGGGGCGACGTTCGACGGCGCCCGGGCCCGCGAGATCGGCCTGGTCACCGCCGCCGTCGCCGCCGACCAGGTCGACGAGGCCGTCTCGGCGTTCGTCGCGGCGCTGGTACGGGGAGCGCCGGGTGCTCTGCGTGGGACGAAGGAACTGCTCCGGCGACGGAAAGCCGACACGTTCCGTGACGAGCTGGCGGCCATGACGGAACTTTCCGTGTCGTATTTCGGTTCCGCCGAAGGAATCGAGGGAATCATGGCATTCCGGGACAAACGAGACCCAAACTGGATCCCTGACGGCGTCGCCTGAACGGCCGGACCCGCCCCGTCCCGGTGTGTGACGCGGGAGTGAGGTGGCGGATGGGACGTACGCTGGTCGAGTTCTCAGGTCAGGAGGTGACGATGCGTACACGACACGTGCTGATCGCGATCGTGGTGCTCGGCATCGTCGCGACCGCCGGCATCTACGCGGTGCTGCAGAAGCTCGGCGACCACCTGCCGGCGCTGCTGCCGCCGGGCCGCGCCTGCGTCATCGACGCCGGCAGCGCGCCCGTCGCGTCGTCCGGCTCCTCCTCGACCGTCACCTCCGTGGCGCTGGACTCGGAGCAGGTCGCCAACGCCGCCACCATCACCGCCGTCGGCCTGCGCCGCGGTGTGCCCCGGCGGGCGCTGGTCGTGGCCCTCGCCACCGCGTGGCAGGAGTCGAAGCTGGAGAACCTCGCCGGCGGCGACCGCGACTCGATCGGCCTCTTCCAGCAGCGGCCCAGCCAGGGCTGGGGCAAGCCCGAGCAGATCGCCGACCCGCGCTACGCGGCGAACGCCTTCTACACCGCCCTGCTGAAGGTCAAGGGCTGGGAGAAGATGCGCGTCACCGACGCCGCGCAGGAGGTGCAGCGCAGCGCCCATCCCGAGGCGTACGAGAAGTGGGTCGACGAGTCGGAGATCATGGCCCGCGCCCTGAGCGGCGAGGCCACCGGCGCCGTCTCCTGCACCGTCACCGAGTCCTCCAGCCACGGCGTCGAGGCCGCGCAGACCCTCGCCGCCGGCGTCAAGCTCGACTGGGGCAACGTCAGCACCGCCGACGTCGCCGACCTCGTCGGGGTCGTGCTCAAGGTCCGCGAGCAGAAGACCGGCTGGCAGTACGCGCACTGGCTGGTTGCCCACGCCCAGGACAACGGCGTCAAGCGGGTCGCGTTCAACGACATGGAGTGGACCGCGAAGAGCGGCAGCTGGGCCCGGATCACGCAGCGTGGCGGCGCCGGCGGCGACCGCGTCGTCGCCGAGGTCTACTGACGCGCAGGTTGCACGCCGTTCGGACGGGATTTCGCACTGTCCGGTGGAGAACTCCCGACTCGGTCCGTTGTACACCTCGCGTTACCATCGGTCGTTCCCTGGTTGACGAAAGTAAGGGGAGGACATGACGTCCGCTGCACCCGACTACGGCGGTCTGACCGGCTATGAGCCGATCAGCGAGGCCGACCGCAAGGAATTCCTGGACCAGGGCTTCCTGCTGGTCCGCAACGTGTTGAAGGAAGACCACCGCGCGCAGCTCGAAGCCGCCATGGACCGGGTCTACGCCGAGGAGCAGGCGGCCGGCTCCAGCAGCATGAAGAAGGACGGCACGCTGCACCTGCTGGGCTTCCTGAACCGTGACGAGCTGTTCGGGCACCTGCTGACCCAGCCGACCCTCTTCCCGTACATGTGGGGCCTGGCCGGCTGGAACATCTACACGCACCACAACCACCTCGACATCACGCCGCCGGCGGCGATGACGGAGGCCCCCTCGTGGGGCTGGCACCAGGACGGGTACCGGCAGAACTCCGACCCCGAGACCATGGACCCGAACCTCCCGCGGCCCATGTTCTCGCTGAAGATCGCCTACGTCATCTCCGACCTCTCGGAGAAGGGCCGCGGCGCCACCAAGGTCATCCCGGGCAGCCACCTCTGGAACTCGCTGCCCCGCCCCGCCGACACCACGGTCGAGAACCCCGACCCCGAGGGCACCGTGGAGATCACGGCCAACCCGGGCGACTGCTTCATCTTCGACCGGCGCCTCTGGCACTCCCGGTCGCCGAACTACTCCGAGGTCACCCGCAAGATGCTGTTCATCGGTTACACGTACCGGTGGATCCGCAACCTCGACGACATGCCGATCGACTACGACGGCGAGTGGTGGGCCAACCGCACCCCCGTCCAGCGCCAGCTCCTGGGCGAGGCCACGCACACGGCCAACTACTGGGGCATCAACTGGAACGGCTACATCGACGAGGAGATCCCCCTCCGCAAGGAGCTCAAGACCCGCGGCCTCCTCGACCGCTCCATCCCCTGGCTCCGCTAGCTTTACCCCCCCCCGCCTGACCGAAGCGGCCGTGCCCCTCAATCCCCGAGGCGCACGGCCGCTCCGCGTCCAGCCCACGCGAAGGCCCCCAGTCCGGGGAGGCTGGGGGCCTGACGCGATGGGGTGTTACAGGGTGCTGCGGCGTCCGCGACCGGCCACGCCGACCACCAGGGCCACGCCGACGGCGGCGACCAGCACCTGGATCAGCAGCTCGCCCCAGTCGACACCGGGGGTGTCGGTGGAGATGCCGATGGCGTTCGCGATGACGGTGCCGAGCAGGGCGGCGACCACGCCGATCACCATGGTCAGCCAGATCGGGATGTTCTGGCGGCCGGGGACGACCAGGCGTCCGAGCGCACCGACGATCAGGCCGACGATCAGTGCCGTGATGATTCCGGTGACAGTCACGGTGTCCTCCTTCAGAGCCTCAACCTGGGGGATTGCAGTTGCGGTTGCGCTCTTATTGCCCGTGACCTCAGGGGACCAAACGCCCCGGCAATCGACGAACCTCGCGTATGGCCGACTCCATCGTGATGAACGCGAGCGGGGGCGGATCGGACAAAGGCACCCAGGCGTACTCGGTGCCTTCGGACGTGTCGAGGGTGATGGTGGCACCGGGGGCCAGCCGGGCCAGCCAGAAGCAGTCCAGGACGGACAGCTGTTCGTTCTGGTACTCGTAGGTGCCGATCCACATGCCGACGAAGGCGCCGAGCCGGACCTCGACGCCGAGCTCCTCGCGGGCCTCGCGGACCGCCGCGTCGCGGGGGTGCTCCCAGCCGTCGCAGAAGCCGCCGGGCAGGTCCCACCAGCCGACCTGCGGCGGGCGGGCGCGGCGGATGACGACGAAGCGGTCGGCGTCGTCGAAGATGATGGCGGTGCCGGTCGGGCGGGGGTTGAGGAAGACCTCGTAGCCGCAGGTGGCGCACTCCACCGGCGGAGCGTCCGTGGACGCTCCGCAACGGGGGCAGTGCTTCACTTCTTCGGCTTGTCCGCGGTGGGGGCGTCGGACGTGGACAGTGCGGCGATGAACGCCTCCTGCGGCACCTCCACGCGGCCGACCATCTTCATCCGCTTCTTGCCTTCCTTCTGCTTCTCCAGCAGCTTGCGCTTCCGGCTGATGTCACCGCCGTAGCACTTGGCGAGCACGTCCTTGCGGATGGCGCGGATCGTCTCGCGGGCGATGATCCGGCTGCCGATCGCGGCCTGGATCGGCACCTCGAACTGCTGGCGCGGAATGAGCTTCTGCAGCTTGGAGGCGATGGTGACGCCGTAGTTGTACGCCTTGTCCTTGTGCACGATCGAGCTGAAGGCGTCCACGGGCTCGCCGTGCAGGAGGATGTCGACCTTCACCAGGTCGGCCTGCTGCTCCCCGCTGGGCTCGTAGTCGAGGCTGGCGTAGCCCTTGGTGCGGCTCTTCAGCTGGTCGAAGAAGTCGTAGATGATCTCACCCAGCGGCAGCGTGTAGCGCAGCTCGACGCGGTCGGCCGACAGGTAGTCCATGCCCTGCAGGGACCCGCGGCGGCTCTGGCACAGCTCCATGACGGCGCCGACGAAGTCGTTGGGGGTCAGGACGGTGGCCCGGACGGTCGGCTCGAAGATGTTGCTGCTCTTGCCGTCGGGGAACTCGCTCGGGTTGGTGACGGCGTGCTCCCTGCCGTCCTCCATGATCACCCGGTAGACCACGTTGGGCGCGGTGGAGATCAGGTCGAGGTTGAACTCGCGTTCGAGGCGCTCCTGGATGATCTCCAGGTGCAGCAGGCCGAGGAAGCCGCACCGGAAGCCGAAGCCGAGCGCGGCACTGGTCTCCGGCTCGTACACGAGGGCGGCGTCGTTGAGCTTGAGCTTGTCCAGCGCGTCGCGCAGCAGCGGATAGTCCGAGCCGTCGATCGGGTAGAGCCCCGAGTAGACCATCGGCTTCGGGTCCTTGTAGCCGCCGAGCGGCTCGGTGGCCGGCTTGGCGTTGATGGTGACCGTGTCACCGACCCGGGACTGGCGCACGTCCTTCACGCCGGTGATGAGGTAGCCCACCTCGCCGGCGCCGAGGCCGTCGCTCTTGATCGGCTCGGGCGAGATGACGCCGATCTCCAGCAGCTCGTGGACCGCGCCGGTCGACATCATCCTGATCCGGTCGCGGGCGCCGAGCCGGCCGTCGACGACCCTGACGTACGTGACGACGCCGCGGTACACGTCGTACACCGAGTCGAAGATCATCGCGCGGGCCGTGCCGTCGTCGCTGCCGACGCCAGGGGTGGGCAGCTGGCGCACGATCTCGTCGAGCAGGTGCGCCACGCCGACGCCGGTCTTGCCTGACACGCGCAGGCAGTCGTCGGGCTCGCAGCCGATCAGGTGGGCGAGCTCCTCGGCGTACTTCTCGGGCTGCGCGGCCGGCAGGTCGATCTTGTTGAGCACCGGGATGATCGTCATGTCGTTCTCGAGCGCGAGGTACAGGTTGGCGAGCGTCTGCGCCTCGATGCCCTGCGCCGCGTCGACCAGCAGCACCGCGCCCTCGCAGGCGGCCAGGCTGCGGGACACCTCATAGGTGAAGTCGACGTGGCCCGGGGTGTCGATCATGTTGAGCACGAACTGCTCGCCGGTCAGGTCCCCCTCGCGGACCCGCCACGGCATGCGGACGGCCTGGCTCTTGATGGTGATGCCGCGCTCGCGCTCGATGTCCATGCGGTCGAGATACTGGGCCCGCATCTGCCGAGCGTCGACCACCTCGGTCAGCTGCAGCATCCTGTCGGCCAGCGTCGACTTGCCGTGGTCGATGTGCGCGATGATGCAGAAGTTGCGGATCCGGTCCGGCACGGTGGCACCGGGACGGTTCACGCCGGGGTCGTTCGTCGGTGGCACAGGCGTCCGTTCTCCGAGTTGGCGGGGATCAGACCCCTATCGTCCCATGCCCACGGATCACGTCGAAGCGGCGCCGGTACGAGGCCCCGCCGTTACCGGAAATGTCCGGAAAAGGCGGGGCACACAGCAGCGTCAGAGCAGTGCGCCCTCGTCGTGCAGCCAGTCGACGAACCCCATCGCGACGACGGCCGCGCAGTCGACGAGCTCGGCGATGAGCTCGGGGTGGGCACCGGACAGCAGGGGCACCTGCATCTCGGCGTAGATCGGGAGCTGGCCGCGGTCGGTGGGGTCGCCGACGTAGGCCTTGTAGAAGCGGCGTGTGTGGTTCCACTCGTTGACCACCCGGTAGGACCGGTCGGCCCAGTCCGGGGGCACCGTGGCATGCGGCCTGGCGCGCACGACGAGGATCTCGTCCGACGGCCCCTCGAGGGCGAACAGCACAGCGTGGCGCTCCCACAGCGCGAGAAGGCTGCCATCCCCATCTGTCAGGTATCGAATCTCCAGCTGCTCGAGGGCCTCAGCGACCCGCAGCAACGTCACCGGTGCGATCACGCCCGCACCCACGTCCGGGGCTCCGTCGCACACCGCGTCGGTCACCGGAATCGGCTCTTCCCGTGCCAGCTGCGCGACGGTCGTGTCGGTCTGCGACCCGTCCGTCTGCTCGGCACGCCATGGCCACTTTGGCATCGTCCCGCGCTCCCTAGCTCCCCCGTGGCCTCCACCCGCAATTGCGGTCCGTCGCCGAGTGATTTCGCTCGGCGGTGGACCCGAATGAGGACGGTACCCGTTCGGACGAGTTTCAGCAGCCCCCAATTTCACCCTCGCCCCACCCGTTCGGGTGAGGGTCTTACCACCGTCTATCCGATGAAGAGAGTCTTGGCAGCACGATGCCAGGCTGAGCCATATGCGCAGGCCAGAGCCGTCCATGGACCCGATTTCCGAACATCGACGAAGTCTCGTGCAGGTGCACGTTCGCTCGTCATGAACCCCATTCGCACGACCGCCTGCACGAGCCGTTGGGGTATCTCGACCCGCTCCCCGCCGTCGGTCGTCACGACGATCGGCACATGATCGAGCAGCGCGTCGCGGAGCACCCGGGAGCCGACCGCGCGGCCACCCACACCCTCCGCGGCGGCGGTCCGCAGCGTCTCCGCCGCGGCCGCTCCGACCCGCCGGATGTCGGCACCCGGGATGCGCTCCACGACCACACCCGCGTCGCCGGGGATGGACCACCGCCACTCGCTGTCCCGGAATTCGGGAAGCCGGTCATCGAGCATCACCAGCAGCTCGCGGGCCAGGACGGTGTGATCGCCGTCGACGTGTCCGGGGACGCCGCGACTCACCAGGACGCCCCACGGCAGGCGCGACCAGAGGGTGACACGGTCGTCACCGGCCGGCCGCAGCCGGACCACCGCGCCGGCGTCGAGCCGGACCGCCCGAGCCAGGAAGGCCCGGGCGTCCGCGGCCCCGAGGCCCTCTAACCAAGCCACGGAGCGCCCGCTAACCGAGCCACGGGGACAGGAACTCGCGCTCGACGTCCTTGACCCGGCGCGGCCGGCCGGCGGCGAGGTCGAAGGGCACGCAGACGGTCCGCGCGCGGGACGCGACCACGTCGCCGTCGAAGAGCTCGTAGGCGACCGTCAATCGACTCGCCTTGATCTCCTCGAGCCACAGCTCGATGCGCACGGGATCGCCGTAGTCGATGGGCCGCAGGTAGTCGATCTCATGACGTGAGATGACGATGCCGTCCTCGAACGTCTCCAGCCCGGCCGCCTTCGCCGCGGTGAACATCAATGCCACGCGCGCTTCCTCGTACAGGGTGAGGAAGCGCGCGTTGTTGACGTGCCCGTACGCGTCCAGGTCGGACCAGCGCAGGGCGCAGTGGTAGACGAAGCGGGCCACCTCAGTCGCGGGTGAGCTTGCGGTAGGTGACGCTGTGCGGGCGCGCCGCCTCCTGGCCGAGCCGTTCGACCTTGTTCTTCTCGTACGACTCGAAGTTGCCCTCGAACCAGAACCACTTGGCCGGGTCCTTCTCGTCGCCCTCCCAGGCGAGGATGTGGGTCGCGACCCGGTCGAGGAACATCCGGTCGTGGGAGATGACCACGGCGCAGCCCGGGAACTCCAGCAACGCGTTCTCCAGCGACGACAGCGTCTCGACGTCGAGGTCGTTGGTCGGCTCGTCGAGCAGCAGCACGTTGCCGCCGATCTTCAGCGTCAGCGCCAGGTTGAGCCGGTTGCGCTCGCCGCCGGACAGGACCTTGGTCGGCTTCTGCTGGTCGGGGCCCTTGAAGCCGAACGCCGCGACATACGCCCGGGACGGCATCTCGACCTTGCCGACCATCAGGTGGTCCAGGCCGTCGGAGACGACCTCCCACACCGTCTTGTCGCCGTCGAGGCCGGAGCGGCTCTGGTCGACATAGGACAGCTTGACCGTCTCACCGACGCGGACCTGGCCGGCGTCGGGGTCCTCCAGGCCCACGATGGTCTTGAAGAGCGTGGTCTTGCCGACGCCGTTGGGGCCGATGATGCCGACGATGCCGTTGCGCGGCAGCGAGAAGGACAGCCCGTCGATCAGCACACCGCGCTCGTCGAAGCCCTTGACCAGCTCCTTGGCCTCGATGACCATGTTGCCCAGGCGCGGGCCCGGCGGGATCTGGATCTCCTCGAAGTCGAGCTTGCGGGTCTTCTCGGCCTCGTTGGCCATCTCCTCGTAGCGCTCGAGGCGGGCCTTCGACTTGGTCTGGCGGGCCTTGGCGTTGGAGCGGACCCACTCCAGCTCCTCGGTGAGGCGCTTCTGCAGCTTCTGGTCCTTGCGGCCGGCGACCGCGAGCCGCTGCGCCTTCTTCTCCAGGTAGGTGGAGTAGTTGCCCTGGTAGCCGTGGACCTGGCCGCGGTCGACCTCGGCGATCCACTGGGCGACGTGGTCGAGGAAGTACCGGTCGTGGGTGACTGCGAGCACGGCGCCCGCGTACTTCTGCAGGTGCTGCTCCAGCCAGTTGACACTCTCGGCGTCGAGGTGGTTGGTGGGCTCGTCGAGCAGCAGCAGGTCGGGCGCCTCGAGCAGCAGCTTGCACAGCGCCACGCGGCGGCGCTCACCACCGGAGAGCGTGGTGACGTCGGCGTCCGGCGGCGGGCAGCGCAGCGCGTCCATGGCGAGGGCGAGCGCGGAGTCGATGTCCCACGCGTCGGCGTGGTCGAGCTCCTCCTGGAGGCGGCCCATCTCCTCCATCAGCTCGTCGGTGTAGTCGGTCGCCATGAGCTCGGCGACCTCGTTGAACCGGGCGAGCTTCGCCTTGGTCTCGGCGACGGCCTCCTCGATGTTGCCGAGGACGGTCTTGCTCTCGTTGAGCGGCGGCTCCTGCAGGAGCATGCCGACGGTGTAGCCGGGCATGAGCCGGGCCTCGCCGTTGCTCGGCTTGTCGAGCCCTGCCATGATCTTGAGCAGGCTCGACTTGCCGGCGCCGTTGGGGCCGACCACGCCGATCTTCGCGCCGGGCAGGAACGACAGCGTGACGTTGTCGAGCACGACCTTGTCGCCGTGCGCCTTGCGCGCCTTCTCGAGCACGTAGATGTACTGCGCCACGGTGCGCCCCTACCTCCGGTAAGTCTGTGTTCGCGTCGGGTCAATCTTTCCAGGCCCCCGGCCCCGGCCCCAAATCGGGCGTCACTTCTTCGGCTGGGACTCCCGCACGTCCTCCGACGTGGTCTGCTTGCCGGCGATCACGAGCTTGTCCCGGGAGACGGTGTACGTGGTGCCCTCGTTGGTCGCGATGTACTTGTCGTTGCCGGCACTGCCGGAGAACGTCACGGTGCTCACCAGCAGGCCGTTGTCCCCCTCGAGCGGCGTCTCGCCGGAGCCGTCGACGCCGGAGAAGCGGTTGCGCTTGTCGTGCCCCTGGTACCACAGCCCCTTGCCGTCGGCCTCCAGGCAGATCCAGACCTCGTGCTTGTCGGTGCGGACGTAGAGCTGCAGGACCAGCGGCAGGGCCGCCGCGCCGTCGCGGCTCTTGACCCCGTCCTCCATGAAGGCCGGGCACGGCATGCCTTTCGGGGCGGCCTGGCTGGTGACGGAATCGACAGGCCGGGGAGACTGTCCGTTGCCGGCGTTTGACTTAGGGTCATCAATGTCTCGACGCCCCAGCACGAATCCGAACAATGCACCGATGACGGTCAGGATCAGCAAAGCGAGCAGGACGACGGTGAGCGTCCGGCCCCGTTCGGGCTCGGCGTAGGCATCGTGCGAGGACATGCCCAGCAGGATCGCACCTGTGAGCCAGGACGCTGCATGCTGCCGGGCACTTCGCGGATCAGTAGGCTGAAAGTACGAGGGTGGATCACCCAGGGGGAGGACACGACACGTGGCTGGAAACAGTGCATTCGTGGTGGTCGCCAATCGACTGCCGGTCGACAAGGTCGTCGGACCGGACGGCGAGGTCAGCTTCCGCAGGAGCCCGGGAGGGCTGGTCACGGCACTGGAGCCGGTCCTGCAGCAGCGCAACGGGACGTGGGTGGGCTGGTCGGGCGGCACGGGGGACGCGCAGCTGCCCGAGGAGACCTTCGAGGCGGGCGGGGTGCAGCTGCACCCGGTCGCGCTGAGCGCGGGCGAGGTCGAGCGGTATTACGAGGGGTTCTCCAACTCCAGCCTGTGGCCGCTCTATCACGACGCCGTGGAGACACCGATCTTCAAACGACGATGGTGGGAGTCGTACCGGCTGGTCAACGAGCGGTTCACGAAGGCCGTCGCCGACGACGCGGCACCCGGCGCCACCGTATGGATCCAGGACTACCAGCTGCAGCTCGTGCCGGCTCTGCTGCGCGAGACCCGACCCGATCTCAAGATCGGGTTTTTTCTGCACATTCCATTTCCCCCGGTCGAACTGTTCATGCAACTACCTCGCCGGGCGGAACTTCTCAAGGGTCTGCTCGGTGCCGATCTGGTTGGTTTCCAACGGCCACTCGGCGCGCAGAACTTCGTCCAACTGTCCCGACATCTGCTGGGCACCCGGGTGCGGCGCGGCGTCGTGGAGTGGGAGGGCCGCACGGTGCGCGCCGAGGCGTTCCCGATCTCGATCGACGTCGAGGAGATGGAGCGGCTCGCCGCCTCGCCCGAAGTGCAGGCCAGAGCCAAGGCGATCAGGACCGAGCTGGGTGAGCCGAAGACGATCATCCTGGGAGTGGATCGTCTCGACTACACCAAGGGGATAGAAAGAAGGCTGAAGGCCTTCCGTGAATTGTTGTCGGATGGACGACTCACGGCGCCGGATACGGTGATGGTACAAGTGGCTACGCCGAGCCGGGAGCGAGTGGAGCACTACCAGACGCTGCGGGTGAACGTTGAGCGTGAGGTCGGGCGGATCAATGGGGAGTACGGACGAGTTGGCCAACCGGCCGTGCACTACCTGCATCAGTCGTACAGTCGGGCTGAGCTGGCCGCGTTGTACGTCGCGGCCGACGTCATGATGGTGACTCCCCTGAGGGACGGCATGAATCTCGTTGCCAAGGAGTATGTCGGCGCCCGCGCCGACGGTGGCGGCGCGCTCGTGCTGTCGGAGTTCGCCGGCGCGGCGGCCGAGCTGCGGCAGGCCTTCCTGTGCAATCCGCACGACCTCGACGGGGTGAAAGACGCACTCATGCGTGCGATCCACGTCGACCCGGTCGAAGGGCGCAAACGGATGCATGCTATGCATTCCCACCTGCGCTCACACGATGTCCGCGCCTGGGCGGACGCGTTTCTCGACGCTCTCGGCGCAGCATCATGACGACCACACGACCGCCCTTGCACCGCCGTGTGCACGTCAATTGCCCAAACGACCTCCATCGCTCCCACGAACAGGCCGGACATGAACCAAAACTCGGCGACAGGCAGCGTCCTCTCGCTCGACCCGGACCTCCGCGCGGCGGTGCTGCGCGTCGCCCGCGTGCCGAACCTCCTGGTGGCATGTGACTACGACGGCACACTCGCCCCCATCGTCGCCGACCCTACGAAGGCGACCCCCAGCCCAGAATCCGTAGCGGCCGTCCGCGCGTTGTCTTCGTTGCCACAGACGACCGTCGGCGTGATCTCGGGCCGCGCGCTGCGCGACCTCGCCGCACTCTCGCGCCTGCCGGCCGAGGTGCGGCTGGTCGGCAGCCACGGCTCCGAGTTCGACGTCGGCTACGTCGACGAGCTGCCGCCGGAGCGCCAGCAGCGCCGCGCGGAGCTGCACGCGGCGCTCACCGCGATCTGCCGCGACCAGCCGGGCGTACGCCTGGAGGCCAAGCCGGCCAGCGTCGCGGTGCACACCCGCGCGGCGCCGCGCGACGTCGCCGGGCGGGTCTTCGACGCAGTCCGCAGCGGTGCGGCGCTGTGGCCCGACATCGAGGTGACCACCGGCAAGGAGGTCATCGAGCTGTCGGTGGTGCCGACCGACAAGGGCCTCGCGGTCGACGCCCTGCGGATGCAGGTGTCGGCGAGCGCCATCGTGTACCTCGGTGACGACGCGACCGACGAGAAGGCGTTCGCCCACCTGCACGGCCCCGACCTGGGCATCAGGGTCGGCTCCGTCGACGGCGGCACCGAGACGCTGGCCCGCTTCAGCATCCCCGACGCCGAGGCGGCCGTGGGCGTGCTGGAGCTGCTGCTGCACACCCGGCGGCGCTGGCTCTTCGGCGAGCAGGCGGTGCCGATCGAGCGGCACTCGATGCTCTCCAACACGCACACCGTCGCGCTGCTCACGCCGGCCGCCCGGGTCACCTGGCTGTGCCACCCGAAGCCGGACTCCGGCGCGGTCTTCGCCGACCTGCTCGGCGACACCGCCGCCGGGCACTTCACGGTCCAGCCGGAGAAGGGCGGGATCCCGCTGGGTCAGCGGTACCGCCCGGGCACGATGACCGTGGAGACCCGCTGGTCGGGGCTCACCGTCACCGACTGGCTCGACCACCACCGCACGGGCAACTCGCTGATGCGGGTGCTGTCGGGCAGCTCCCGGGCCCGGGTCGACTTCGTGCCCCGGCCCGACTTCGGCCAGGTGCACATCCGCCTGCAGCCGCTCGGCGACGACGGCCTGCTGGTGCTCGGCTCCAACGAGCCGATGGTGCTCTACTCCCCCGGCATCGAGTGGGAGATCAGCTCCGACGGCCACAGCGACCTGGCCCGGGCCACCGTCGACCTCGCCGCCGCAGGCGGCAGCGCCATGCTGGAGCTGCGGCTGGGCACCGACTCGATCGAGCCGCCGCGGGTGCAGCTCGACGAGCGGCAGATCGCCGCGGAGGCCGCGTGGCGGGACTGGTCCGACGCGCTGAAGCTGCCGTCGGTCGCCCGCGACCTGGTCCGGCGCAGCGCGCTGACGCTGCGCGGGCTGTGGCACAAGCCGACCGGCGCGATCCTGGCCGCGGCGACGTCGTCGCTGCCGGAGGAGGTCGGCGGGTCGCGCAACTGGGACTACCGGTACTGCTGGCTGCGCGACGCCTCGCTGACCGCCAAGGCGCTCGTCGACCTCGGCTCGACCGAGGAGGCCGAGTCGCTGCTGAAGTGGACGCTGAAGGTCGCCGACAACACCGACGGGCACCCGGAGCGGCTGCACCCGCTGTACAACCTCGACGGCACGGAGCTCGGGCCCGAGGCGGTCATCGAGGCGCTGCCCGGCTACGCGGGCTCCCGCCCGGTGCGGGTCGGCAACGCGGCCAACGGCCAGGTGCAGCTCGACGTGTTCGGCCCGGTCGCCGACCTGGTCACCACGCTCGCCGAGCTGCGCCCGCCGGAGGACGGCGACTTCGCCCTCATGGAGCAGATGGTCGAGGCCGTCGAGCGGCGCTGGCACGAGCCCGACCACGGCATCTGGGAGGCGCGCCGGCGGCCCCGGCACTACGTCTACTCGAAGGTCATGTGCTGGATGACCGTGGACCGCGGCATCCAGCTCTTCGAGCGGGCCGGCCGTCCCGTGCCGGAGTCGTGGCCGCCGCTGCGCTCCACGATCGCCGAGAACGTGCTCGACAAGGGCTGGGACGAGAAGCTCGGCGCCTACACCGTCGCGTACGGCTACGACGAGATGGACGCGTCGGTGCTGTGGATCGGCCTGTCGGGGCTGCTCACCGACGACGACCCGCGGTTCCTCGCCACCGTCCTGGCGGTCGAGGCCGACCTGCGGGAGGGTCCCACGGTGTACCGGTACCGCTGGGACGACGGGCTGCCGGGCGTCGAGGGCGGCTTCCACCTGTGCACGACCTGGATGATCGAGGCGTACCTGCGCACCGGCCGCCGGGCGGACGCGGAGGAGCTCTTCGCCCAGTTCATCGAGTGTGCCGGCCCGACGGGCCTGCTGCCGGAGGAGTACGACCCGCTGACCGAGCGGGCCCTGGGCAACCACCCGCAGGCCTACTCGCACCTGGGCCTGATCCGCTGCGCCCTGGAGCTCGACCGCTCCTGACCCACCGTTCCCATGATCCGGAAGACTTCGTGCAGCTATAGGTGCACAAGGTCTTCCGGATCATGGGGGTTCGGCTCAGGCGGTGAGGGCGTCGACGACCGGGCCGACGACGATCACGGCCGGCGGGCGCAGCGCCGCCTCCTTCACCGCGTCGGCGACCGTGGAGAGCCGCGCGCGCACGACCTTCTGGTCGCGGGTGGTGCCCTCCTGGATCACCGCGACGGGGGTGTCGGGCGCGCGGCCGTGCTCCTGGAGGACGGCGGCGATCGCCGGCAGGTTCTTCAGGCCCATCAGGATGCTCAGCGTGCCGCGCAGCCGCGCGAGGGCCGCCCAGTCCACCAGTGACTCGGGGTGCGCCGGCGCCAGGTGGCCGGAGACGACGGTGAACTCGTGCGCCAGCCCCCGGTGGGTGATCGGGATGCCGGCCGCGGCGGGCACCGCGATGGAGCTGCTGATCCCGGGGACGACGCTCACCGGTACACCGGCCGCGACACAGGCCAGAAGCTCTTCACCGCCGCGTCCGAAGACATACGGGTCGCCGCCCTTGAGCCGGACGACGAACTTGCCCTGCCGGGCACGGTCGACCAGGACCCGGTTGATCTCCTCCTGCGCGGCGGACGGGCCGTAGGGGATCTTGGAGGCGTCGAACAGCTCGACGTCGTGGCGCAGCTCGTCGAGCAGCAGGCCGGCGGCGAGCCGGTCGATGACGACCACGTCGGCGGCGGCGAGGAGCCGCCGGCCCCGGACCGTGAGCAGCTCCGGGTCGCCGGGGCCGGAGCCCACCAGCGCGACCCGGCCCGGACCGGCCTCCGGCGGGGTGGTCGCGAGGATGGAGCCGGTCGCGAGGTGCTCGCCGATCGCGTCACGGACGGCGACGGCGCGGGCCGGGTCGCCGCCGCCGAGCACGGCGACGGTCACCGGGCCCTGGCGGGTCACCGCGGGGGTCCAGGCGGTGGCGGCGTGCCGGTCGTCGGCGCGGACGCAGAAGACCCGCCGGGCGGCGGCCAGCTCGCTGATCTCGGCGGCCGCGGCGGGGTCGCTGACCGCCACGTGGACCAGCCACGCGTCCTCGATGTCGCCCGGCTCGAAGCGCCGCGCGCGCCAGGTGACCCGGCCCGCGTCGACGTGGGCCTGCAGGGCGGGGGTGATGTGGGGGGACACCAGCACGACGTCCGCGGCGGCGTCGAGCAGTGCGGGGACGCGCCTGGTGGCCACGGCGCCGCCGCCGACCACCAGGACACGCAAGCCGTCGAGCACCAGACCGAGGGGGTATGGGTTCACTTGTGGGCTACTCCAGCTGAGTCGAAAGTGGCTACCTCGTGCAACACGCGGACAGCACTGGCCACGATCGGCAGCGCCAGGACGGCGCCGGTGCCCTCGCCCAGGCGCAGGCCCAGGTCGACGAGCGGTTCCAGCTCAAGATAGCCGAGCGCCACGCCGGCTCCGGGCTCGGCCGACCGGTGCCCGGCGATCATCGCCGAGGTGCTGGCCGGGGCGATCGCGGCGGCGGCGAGGGCCGCGGACGCGGCGATGACCCCATCGATGATCACGGGTACGCGCAGCGCCGCGGCCCGCAGGATGTAGCCGACGAGGGCGGCGTGCTCCAGGCCGCCCACCGCGGCGATGACGTCGACCGGGTCCTCGGCGTGCAGCGCGACGACCGCGGACGTGACGACCGCCACCTTCCGGGCGTGGGTCTCGCTGTCGATGCCGGTGCCCAGCCCGGTCACCGACGCGGGGTCGGCGTGCGTGAACGCCGCGATCAGCGCCGCCGACGGGGTGGTGTTGGCGATGCCCATGTCGCCGGTCAGCAGCACCTTGGCGCCGCCGTCGACGAGCTTCTGGGCGATGTCGATGCCGACCTCGATCGCCTGGAGCGCCTCCTCGCGGGTCATCGCCGGCCCGGCGCTCAGGTCGCGGGTGCCCGGGCGGACCTTGCGCAGCTCCAGGCCGTCGGCGGGGTCGAGGGTCGCCTTCACGCCGACGTCGACGACGGTCACGCTCGCGCCGCACTGCCGGGCGAACGCGTTGACGACCGCGCCGCCGGCCAGGAAGTTGGCGACCATCTGCGCGGTGACCTCCTGCGGCCACGGCGTCACCCCCTGCGCGTGCACGCCGTGGTCGCCGGCGAAGATCGCCAGCGCGGCGGGCTGCGGGATGGGGGGCGGGCAGGCGCCGGCGAGTCCCGCCAAGCGCACCGCCAGCATCTCCAGTGCGCCGAGGGACCCCGGCGGCTTGGTCAGCCTGGCCTGCAGCGCCCTGGCCGCCGCGATCGCCTCGTCGTCGAGCGGCCGGATCGCCGCGAGTGTTTCCGTAAGCATCCTCACCCTCCCAGTACCTTGGACAACACCGCGACGAACGCGTCACTCGTGGCAGTGTCCCGCACCGCAATACGTAACCAGTCCGGGCCCAGTCCCGGGAACGTTTCGCCACGTCGCACCGCGAAGCCGTGCCCGCGCAGGGCGTGCCGGACCCGCTCGCCATCGACGACCCTGACCAGGACGAACGAGCTGCGCGGTACACCGGCGATCGCCACGCCCGCGGCTCGCAGCGCGGCGACGAGGTGGTCGCGGTCCGCCGTGAGCCGCTCGGCGATGGCCCGCTCGGTCTGGACCGCGAGGGGCGACGCGCAGGCGGTGGCGGCGGCGAGGGCGGGGGTGGACACGCTCCACAGCGGCGCGTGCCGGTCGAGCTCGGCGATCAGGTCGCGGGGGCCGAGGACGTAGCCGATGCGCAGGCCGGCGAGGCCCCAGGTCTTGGTCAGGCTGCGGATGACGACGACGTCGCGGTTGCCGCTGAGCGACTCGGGCTCGCCCGGGACGGTGTCGGCGAACGCCTCGTCGACGACGACCGTCCGGCCGGGCCGAACCCATCCCACGATTTGTTCGGATTTATGCAGACATGAGGTTGGATTGGTGGGGTTGCCGACTATGACGAGGTCTGCCGACTCCGGCGGATCTTTCAGTGCGAATCCGTCGTCGGCCGACAGCAGGAGCCGGTCCACGGCGTGCCCCACGGTCAGCAGCGCGCTCTCCGGCTCGGTGAACTGCGGATGCACCACCACCGCGTGCCGGGGGCGCAGCACCTGAGCGAGCAGCGTGAACGCCTGCGCCGCGCCGGCCGTCAGCAGCACCTCGTCCACCGGACGGCCGTGCCGCGCCGCGATCGCCGCGGTCGCCTCCGTCCGGTCCGGGTACCGCGCGAGGTGCGCCAGGGACGCCGCGACCGGCTCCGTGAGCCACGACGGGGGTGTCTCCTGTCGCACGTTGACCGCCAGGTCGACCAGACCGGGCGCGACCTCGGCATCGCCGTGGAACCGCAGCATCAGGCGATCGTCGCGTACGGCACGGCGAATTGTCCTAGCTTGGAGGTGTGATCGCGCGCACGCTGCGAGTGGCCGGCGGATTCCTGGCCCTCGTCCGGACCGGCCTCATCGTCGGGCTCGCGATCGCCGCCCTGGTCTATCCCATGGTCGCGCTCACCGGCGTGGGCGTGAAGCGCGGCACCGACGCCCTGTCGATGCCGGTCGGCGCGCTGCGGTCCTCCCTGCCGGCGCAGACCAGCCACGTCTACGCGGCCGACGGCACGACCCTCCTCGCCCAGTTCTACGAGGAGTACCGCACGTACACCACCATCGACACGATCTCGCCCACGATGCAGCGGGCGATCGTCGCCGCCGAGGACGCCCGCTTCTGGGAGCACCACGGCGTCGACTTCAAGGGCGTCGCGCGGGCGTTCGTCGCGAACCAGAAGGCGGGCTCGGTGTCGCAGGGCGCGTCGACGCTCACCATGCAGTACGTGCGCAACGTGCTGCGCGACAGCGCCGACACCCCGGCCGAGGTGTCGGAGGCGACCGAGCAGACCGGCGCCCGGAAGCTGCGCGAGATGAAGCTCGCCATCGAGCTCGAGAAGCACATGGGCAAGACCGAGATCCTGGAGCGCTACCTCAACGTCGCCTACTTCGGTCACCGCGCCTACGGCGTCCTCGCCGCCGCCGAGGTGTACTTCTCGAAACGCCCCGCCGACCTCACCGTCTCCGAGGCGGCGCTGCTGGCGGGCCTGGTGCAGGCGCCGTCCTCGTACGACCCGGCGGCCACCGACGCGACGGCCGCCACCGCCCGGCGCGACTACGTCATCGACCGGATGGCCGAGCTCGGGTACGTCAACGCCACCGACGCCGCCGCCGCGCGCGCCACCCCGATCACGCTGAAGCTCAGCGAGCCGCCGAACGACTGCCTGGAGACCCGGGCCGGCTGGGGCTTCTTCTGCGCGATGTTCCGGTCCTGGTGGGCCGCGCAGCCCGGGCTCGGCGCCAGCCCGCAGGAGCGCCTCGACCGGCTGCGGCGCGGCGGGTACACCGTGACGACCTCCCTCGACCCGCGGATCCAGGACATCGCGCAGGCGCAGGTGCTGAAGCGGGAGAAGACGCGCAGCGCCTACGCCCTCGGGCAGGTCGCGGTCGAGCCCGGCACCGGGCTCGTGCGGGCCGTGGCGGTGAACCGCACGTACTCCCTCGACCGCGCCAGCAACGGCCCGCACTCCGACCCGCGCCAGCGCAAACGCCTCCGCGGCAACTACCCGAACACCGTCAACCCGCTGCTCGGCGGCGGCGACATGGCCGGCTACCAGGCCGGGTCGACGTTCAAGATGTTCACGATGCTCGCCGCGCTCGAACAGGGCATGCCACTGGACACCGAGATCAACTCGCCGAAGACGTTCGTCTCCAAGTACAAGACGGGCCGCGACAGCCCGGCGCGCTGCGGCGTCGACAGCTGGTGCCCCTCCAACGCCTCGGCCTCCATGACCGGCCGGCACACCATGTGGTCGGGCTTCGGCAGGTCCGTCAACACGTTCTTCGTGCAGCTGGAGCAGCGCGTCGGCGCCGAGGCCGCGGTCCGCATGGCCGAGCGCCTCGGGCTGCGCTGGCGCACCGGCATCGACAAGCTGCAGGCCTCCCCCGCGAAGGCGAAGACCTGGGGCGCGTTCACCCTGGGCGTCGCCGACACCACCCCGCTGGAGATGGCCGGCGCGTTCGCCACGGTCGCCGCCGACGGCACCCACTGCGAGCCGATCCCCGTCGTGTCCATCCGGCAGCAGGACGGCTCCGAGGCCCTGGATGCGCAGGGTGTACCGGTGGTCCGCCCCCGCTGCGCCCAGGTGATCTCGCCGGACGTCGCCCGCGGCGCGCTCGACGCGGCCCGCTGCGTCACCGGGTACAAGGCGGCGACCGGCGACTGCGGCGGCGCGGGCACGGCGGCGCGCGTCTACTCGACGGTCCGCCGGCCCGTCGCGGGCAAGTCAGGCACGACGGACGACAACCGGGCCGCGTGGTTCGTCGGCATGACGCCGGGGCTGACGATCGCCGGGTTCATCGCCGACCCCGACAACCCGCTGCACCGGGTCGGCTCCGCGAACGCCGGCAAGCCCCGCGAAACGGTCGCCGAGACGCTGCGCGACGCGCTCGCCGGCACCGCCGTGCGCCAGTTCACGCCGCCCAGCAATCTCGTCGCCCACGGCACGAACGCCAAGCCCCGCGTGCTCAAGAACCGCCGCTGACGGCCTTTTGTTTTTCAGGCACCGCCGCTGATGTCGGCCGGGACCAGTGACCAGCTCTCGAGGTCCACCCGGCCGGTGTGCAGCGACCCCGCGTTGCGCATGAGCCCCTCGTACGTGAAGCCGGCCTTCTCCGCGACCCGCCGCGACGCGACGTTGCCGGGGGCGACCCGCAGCTCGATACGCTGGAACCGGTGCTCCAGCAGCAGCGACAGCGCCAGTACGTCGACCGCCTCAGGCGCGACGCCGTAGCCGCGGGCGTCGGCGGCCACCGCGTACGCGATCTCCGTCGACCTGGTCAGCCAGTCCGTGTTCTTCGTCCACAGGCAGCCGACGAGCCGCTCGTCCTCGCGCCGCACGATCCCGTAGTGGTCGCCGGCGCCGCTGTCCCGGCGCTCGACGGCCAGCTCCGTGCACCAGGCGTAGCCGTCGAACTCGCTGTTGTCGTCCTGCGCGATCGGCAGCCACCGCCGGACGAGCTTGTCGGCGAAGATCTCACCGACCCGCTTGTCGTCGTCGGCGCACAGCGGGCGCACCGAGAGCCTGGGCGTCTGGACCGACAGCGACGGGAAGCGGCGCAGCGCCACCGACCAGGTCGACACTAGGCGGCCTCCGTCGCACCGCCGGCGGGCGGACCGGACGTCGGCGGCCCGTCCCCCTCTCCCACCTCGGTCGCCGGCCGCTGCGCCACTGCCTGCGGCACCTGCGTCGTGGCCTGCGGCGCTTGCGTCGTGACCTGCGGCGCCTGCGGCGTGGCCGGGGGTGCTTGCGTCGTGGCCGGGGGTGCGGAGACCGGGTCGCTCTCCTGGACCGGCAGCTGCAGGTACGCCGTCGGCGCCTCCTCCAGGCGCTCGCCGGCGGGGATCGCCGTCATCCCACCCGGCGCCGCCGACACGGGCGCGGCGACGGTCGGCATCGGGGCGGGCGAGACCGGCACGGCCGCCGACGTCGCCGGATCGGCCGGCCACTGGTGGCCGCTCCCGGCGCTCGACGGCGGGGTCGACACCGGCCCGGACGCGCCGACGGATCCGGCGGCCTCGGCGGCGCCGGCCGGGCCGGTCGCGATCACGGCGTCCACCGCGACGGCACCCGCGCCGGCCACGCCGGGCCCGGACACGGGGCTGGACGCGGCGACGGTCCCGGCCCCCTCGGCGGCGTCGCCGGGGGCCGTGCCTGTGGACAAGGTCGAGACGGACATGGGCGGGGCGGAGACAGTCGTCGGCACAACCCCAGACGATGGCAGCCCGGAGGCCGTCGCGGGCGCGTTCGCGGGGGAAGACACCCCAACGCTCGCCTCAGCAGCCGCGGTGTCCGCTCCGGCGCCGCCCGCCACCGCAGTTTCGGCGCCGGCGGTCTGGCTCGCGGACGCCAGGGCGACCGCCACCCGGCTGGTGGGGCCGAACGGGCTCGACGCGATGCCGTCCCCGTCCTCGTGCCGCTCGTCCTGAGCGCCGCCGGCCACGGCCGGCGGCTGGGGCCGCTGGGGCTCCTGGGTCGCGATGGCCGCGGTCGGCGGCTCCTCGGCGCCCGCCACCGGGAGCGCGCCCGGTCCGACCACCGGAGCGGGCGGCGAGTACGTCGTCGGCGGGGCGGCGTACCCGGCCGGTGCCGAGACCGGCCCGGGGACCGACACGGGGCTGGCGGCCGGTGGCGTACCCAGGCCGGGCGTGCTCAGGCCGGGCGTGCTCAGGCCGGGCGTGCTCAGGCCGGGCGTGCTCAGGCCGGGCGTGCTCAGGCCGGCCGGGGCGAAGCCGGCGGGTGCGGAGACGGGGCTCGCGCCGGGCGGGGCCGGGGTGCGCGCCGGGTCGGGCTTGGTCAGGCCGATCCGGGCGTCGCCGGTGTCCGCCGCTGCCGGCACGCCGGCGGTGCCGCTCACCGGGGCGGCCGGGAACTGCACGGTCGTGCCGCTCGACGGGGATTGCGCCGCCGGTACCACGGACGGACGGCCGTACGGATGGGCGCTCGGTGTCGTCCACTGCCCGTGCACCGGCGTCGCGGTGGCGCCGGCGGAGGCCACGAAGCGGGACGCGATGGACGGCGTGCCGGCCCAGTGCAGGCCGAGGTACGACGCGTGGACGCCGCGGTGCACGAAGCCCTCCGCGGGGCCGCCGGCCCAGGTCCAGGCGGCCTGCAGGCCGGCCCGGGGGCTGATCGTGGTCCGGTGCATCTTGTGCCCGACGACCTGGGTACCCACCGGGAGCAGAACCGACGAGCTGCGGGCGGTCGCCTCCCGGTAACCCAGGACGACCAGGTCGGTCTCGCGGGCCGAGGCGTCGACGACCCCGCACATGGGCCGGCCGTTGAAGTCGCGGCAGAGCCACACCAGGCCGGTGCCCTCCGCGGCGATCGGCTTGCCGGCGGCGGCGTGCGCGGCGACGGCGGCGCGGAGGCGGGTGTTGAAGCCGAGCTCCTCGGCGTACGACTCGGGGAGCGCGCCACCCACGACGAGACCGTCGACGCCGGCGGGGAGCGCCTCGTCGCGCAGCGGGTCGAACGGCACGACCTCGGCACCGGCGGCGGTGAGCAGCTCGGCGGTCTCCGGGTAGGCGAACGCGACCCCGATGATCGGGCGGCGGCCGATGCGCGGGACGGCCGGCTCGGCGACCCGCGCGGCGGCGACCTCCTCCGCGGCGTTCCACGGGTCGGTGGTGAGCCGGGGCGCGGAGCGGGCCAGGGCCATCACCCGGTCGATGTCGACGGCGCCCGCGATCACCTCGCCGAGGCGCCGCACCGCGCGGACCGCGTCGAGGTTGTGGTGGACGACGGGCGCGACCCCGTGGTGCCGCGACGGCAGCGGCGCGCCGGCGTCGCCGATGTCCGTGAGCGCGTGGCGGCGCAGCGCGCCGAGCACCGGCACCCCGATGTCGTCGAGCGCCTCGCGCAGCAGCTGCTCGTGCCGCGAGGAGGCGACCCGGTTGAGGATGACGCCGCCGAGCCACAGGAGCTCGTCGTACGCCCGGAAACCGTGCACCAGGGCGGCGACCGACTGCCCCATGGCGCCGACGTCCACGACCAGGACCACGGGCGCCCGCAGCAGGCCGGAGATCTGCGCCGTGGACTCGCTGTCGGTGCGGCCCGCGAGCCCGTCGAACAGCCCCATCGTGCCCTCGACGACCGCGATGTCCAGCGACTGGGCCCCGTGCGCGAACAGCGGCCCCACCCGCTTCGCCCCGATCATCCGCGGATCGAGGTTCCGCCCGGGCCGCCCCGCGGCCAACCCGAGATACGCGGCGTCGACGTGATCCGGACCGATCTTGAACCCGGCGGCCCGGTAACCCCGGGCCGACAGCGCGGACAGCAGGCCTACGGAAACGGCAGTCTTGCCGTGACCGGAGGATGGCGCGCTGATCACCAGCCTCGGGATCGTGCTCATGATGCTCCTCTGGCGCTGGGGCAAACGTGTGTCCCGGACGATACCGGGTGGGCGCCACAGCAACTGTCCGGAACGCACCGGATACCGTTCTTGCTTGTGTACCGGTTTCTCGCGTCGCCCCGGTGGCTCGGCTACGCCGCGCTGACCGTCGCCGCCGCGACGGTCATGGTGCTTCTGGGCTTCTGGCAGCTCGACCGCTATCACCAGCGCGCGTCGATCAACGCCCGCATCACGGCGGGCACGTCGGCCACCCCGGTCCCGCTCACCGACGCCGTCCCCCGCCCCGCCGGCACCCCCGGCACCACCGGCCCCGCCCCCCACCCCGACACGGAGTGGCTCCGCGTCCAGGTCACCGGCCAGTTCGACCCGTCCCGCGAGATCCTCGTCCGCGGCCGCACCGTCGAAGGCCGGGTAGGTTTCGAGGTGCTGACCCCACTGCTCCTGCCCGACGGCACCGCCGTGCTCGTCGACCGCGGCTGGGTGCCCCCCGCCGAGTCGGGCGCCCTCGCCATGCCGTCGGTGCCCCCCGCCCCGCCCGGCGAGCAGACCGTCCTCGGCCGCCTCCGCCCATCGGAGAGCCGCGGCGGCCCGCCCAAGGAGGTCAACGGCCGCCTGGAGATCCGCCGCATCACCCCGTCGGCGCTCGCCCCGTCGATGCCGTACCCGGTGTACAACGCCTACATCAGCACCGACCAACCGGCCCCCGGCCTGACCGCGGTAGCTCCCGAGAAGCAGAACGCCCTGCAGAACGCCGGCTACGTCCTGCAATGGTGGCTCCTGGCCATCCTCACGCTGTTCGGTTTCGCCTACCTCGCCCGCAAGGAAGCCCGAGGCCCCGAACCCGAAGACCTCCTCGACGCCCTCGAGGACTCCCCCGCATAACCCCGGGACCATGATCCCGTGCGGTCCCGGTAGCCAGGACCACCAGAACGGCCCGGGATCATGAGCAGCCGACCTGTTGCCCGCCGTGTCCAGAAGCCGACAGCGCGGCCGCACCGGCCCCTGCCCTCACCCGACGGTGAACCCTGCGAGGCCCACGCCACCGCGCACGCACAACGACGCCTGTCCTTGGGTCGACTGCCGCAGATCCCTCTGCCGGGTCGCGTCCACTCAGATGGCGTTCGGCTCACCCACAGCCAACACGGACAGCGATCGCATCACGACTCATTCAGGACACCACACCACAAACCTGCCCGCCCGGAGGCCGGCGCCACAATCGGCCTGCCCGCGGAGACCGCCACAATCCGAACCCGCTCGCAGGGAAGCCGGAAGCCCACCCACACCCGGACGAGCAACACACCCACCGACCGGGCAACCCGTCACGGAGACCAAGACCCGCTCGTCACGACCCTGCCAGCTCGGATGACGACCACACACGGACACCGCGACACAACCGGCCTGCCCACGGAGGCCGACGACACAACCGAAGCCACCCGCGGACAACGCCGGAAGACGCCACCCCGCACCCGGGCGAGCAAGGCACCCACCGACCAGGCGCCCACAGCACACCCAGGCTCGCTCTCGGGCAACCCGTCACGGAGACCAAGACCCGCTCGTCACAACCCGCCCCGCCCACAGAGACCGGCCCCACAACCGCCCCGCCGACGGAGATCTGCACCACAACCGCCCCGCCGACGGAGATCTGCACCACAATCGGCCTGCCCGCGGAGCCCAGCGACACGACCCGCCCGCGGGAGGCAGGACACCGCCAGCGGAGGCCGACGGCACAACGGTCCACCGACGGAGGCCAGCACCGCACCCGGTCTGCCCGCGACAGCTGAAAGCACAACGGCCCACCCGCGCGAATGGCACCACCGTCGCGGCCCAACCCGACTCGGAGCCCAGCAACCCAACCCGCCCGCGGAGGCCAGCGACACGACACGACCCGCCCGCGAAGGCAGGACGCCGCCGCAGAGGCCGGCGGCGCAGCGGTCTCCCGGCAGAGACCGGCATTGCACCGGGCTGCCCGCGGAGGCCGGCGACGCAACGGTCCACCGACAGAAACCAGCGCCACCACCGGGCCGCCCCGCGACGGCCGACCGCACAACGGTCCACCCGCGCGAATGGCACCAACGTCACGCCCAACCCCAACCCCGGAGCCCAGCGACACAACCCGCCAGCGGAAACCAGCGCCACAACCCGCCCGCGAAGGCAGGACACCGCCTGTGGAGGCCGGCGACGCAACGGTCTCCCGGCAGAGGCCAGCGCCACAACCGGGCTGCCCGCGGAGGCCGACGGCACATCGGTCTACCTGCGCGAGCGGCGCCAACGTCACGGCTCCAACCCGCCCCTGGAGGCCAGCGACACGGCCCGCCTGCGGGGGCAGGACGCCGCCCGCAGAGGGAGGAGACCGCCCGCAGAGGCAGGACGCCCGTCGTTGGGGGCAGGGCACGCGAGCCAGGCCGCCCGCCTGTGGAGTAGGTGGTGATGTCAGTGAGAGTGGGGATCGGGTCAGGAGTCGGTGGGGTGGGTGGAGGTGTGGATGGCGCGGACGGCGTCGATGGTGTCGGCGTCTTCGGGGCGTTTGTCCTCGCGGTAGCGCAGGACGCGGGCGAAGCGCAGGGCCACGCCGCCGGGGTAGCGGGGAGACTTCTGGACGCCGTCGAAGGCGATCTCCACGACCAGCTCGGGGCGGACCTTGACGACCCAGTCGGACTCTTCGACGGCGAGGGACTTCAGGCGGTCGGTCTGCCAGCGGAGCATCTCGTCGGTCATACCCTTGAAGGTCTTGCCGAGCATGACGAAGCCGCCGGTGCCGGGGTCGCGGGCGCCGAGGTGGAGGTTGGACAGCAGGCCCTTGCGGCGGCCGTGGCCCCACTCGACGGCGAGGACCACCAGGTCGAGGGTGTGGCGGGGCTTGACCTTGACCCAGGCGGAGCCGCGCCGGCCGACGTCATAGGGGGCGGCGGCGGACTTGATGACGAGGCCCTCGTGGCCGGCGGCGACGGCGGCGGCGAAGACGCGCTCGGCGTCGTCGGGTGAGGTGAGCATGGTGCGCTCGACGCGCAGGCCGGCGGGGACGGCGCGCTCCAGGGCCGCCCAGCGCACGGAGGCCGGCTCGTCGAGCAGGTCGGCGCCGTCCAGGTGCAGGATGTCGAAGAAGAACGGCTGGAGCACGGCGGTGCCGTCGCGGCGGGCGGCGCGGCTGGAGGTCTCCTGGAAGGGGATGGCGCGGCCGGCGTCGTCGACGCCGACGGCCTCGCCGTCGAGGACGATCGAGGTGACGTCGAGGGCGCGGACGGCCTCGACGACCACGGGGACGCGGGCGGTGAGGTCGTCGAGGCTGCGGCTGAAGACCGAGATCTCGTCGCCGGCGCGGTGGACCTGGATGCGGACGCCGTCGATCTTCGTGTCGGCGGCGGCGGGGACGCCCGTGTCGGCGAGGGCGTCGGTGGGGGTGGCGGCGCTCTGGGCGAGCATCGGGGAGAGCGGGCGGCCGACGGTGAGCGCATAACCGGCGAGGGCGTCGACGCCGGCGGTGAGGGCGTCGACGGCCACGAGCTTCAGGTCGCCGGCGAGCAGCAGTGCGCGGCGGACCTGGGCGACGGGGACGCCGGAGGCGCGGGCGACGGCGTCGACGAGGAGGCCGGCCTGGGCGCCCTGCCGCAGCTCGCCGCTGAGCAGGCCGATCAGGAAGCGGCGCTCGGGCTCGGTGGCGGCGCCGAAGAGCTCGGCGACGGCCTGCCGGCGGGCCGCCTGCGAGCCCTTGCCGGACAGCCGCGACATGGCGGCGAATGCCTCGTCGACGTCGGTGACGGACAGGGAGGCGGTGTCGGCGGGCGGTGGCAGCTCCCGCAGTGAGGCATAGCCGACGCCGGTCTGGCGCTGGCGCAGCTCACCGGACAGGTAGGAGGCGCCCGGCGAGAGCTCGGAAGGCTCCAGCTTCCGCAGCGCGTCGGCGAGTAGGTCGATCTTGGCGTTGCGCCCCGGGGTCCGCGCGACGTCGGCGGAGACGGAGGCCAGCTCGACGAATCTCATACCCCGGATTCTCACCCAGGGGTACGACAAGAACACCTCAGGCGGCGTACGCCAGCCGTACCGCGCCCAGGACCCAGCCCATCCGGCTGACGGCGGTGTCGGGGTGCTCCCCGAACTCGTGCGCGACCAGTGCGGCGCAGCCGCGCGGCCCGTGCCGCCGGACGCTGCGCATCACCGCGGTGCGGATGTGCTCGGGACTCATCGGATCGGAGGACTGCACGTCGGAGACGAACAGCGCTTCGGCCCGGACGTGTTCCAGAAGCTGCGGCGTCATCTTGTACCCCCTTCGGCTCCCTCCAATCACACGCTCCCGCAGGTGTACCGCCGTGTCCGCCGGGTTGCGGACAGGGTGACACCGTCAAAACGACAGTCGCGCCGCCGGCACCGGCCGGGAGTACAGGTAGCCCTGCGCATACTGGCAGCCCAGCGCCTTCAACGCCAGGGCCTGCGCGGCGGTCTCGACCCCCTCCGCGACCGTGTGCAGCGACAGCCCCTCCGCCAGCTGCAGGATCACCTTCATCAGGGTCGAGTCGACACCCGAGGCCGTGAAGGTCCGGTCGATCTTGAGGATGTCGACCGGGAGGTGTACGAGGTACGCCAGCGACGAATACCCGGTGCCGAAGTCGTCGACGGCGATCCGCACGCCCCGCTCACGCAGCAGCCCGAGCCGCGCCGTGCGCTCCGCGTCGTCGACGAGCACCGACTCGGTGAGCTCCAGGACCAGCGCGGCGGGCGGCAGCCCGGTCTCGTCGAGCACCGCGAGGACCCGCTCGGCGAAGTCCTCCTCGCGCAGCTGGTGCCCGGACACGTTGACGGTCACGGCGACCCCGTCGCGCTCGAACCACGCCCGCGCGTCGGTGCACGCCTGCCGCAGCACCCACCAGCCCAGCGGCACGATCATCCCGATGGCCTCGGCGACCGGGATGAAGGTCAGCGGCGGCACCCCGCCGGCGGGCCAGCGCAGCAGCGCCTCGACCGCGGTGACCCGCTCGTCGAGCAGGCGGACGACCGGCTGGTAGTGCAGCTCGAACTCGCCCGCGGCGAGGGCCCGGCGCAGCCCTGCGGCCAGCTCGCGATGGCGGGCCGCGGCGGTGCGCAGGTCGGGCTCGAAGCGGACGACCCGGTCCTTGCCGGCCGTCTTCGCCGCGTCCAGGGCCAGGTCGGCGTCGCGCAGCACGTCGGCGGAGCTGCGCTGGTCGCCGACCGCGACGAGCCCGGCGCTGCCGGTGAGGTGCACCTGGCGGCCGGCCACTGGGTACGACGGCCGCAGCTGCGCGAACGCCGCCTCGAACGCGTCCGAAGCGCCGCGCCAGACGACCGCGAACTCGTCGTCGCCGAGGCGGGCCAGGACGTCGGCGTCGGGCAGCGCCGCCCGCAGCCGGTGCGACACCTGCTTGAGCAGCTCGTCGCCGGCCTCGTGGCCGAGCGTGTCGTTGACGTCCTTGAAGCCGTCGAGGTCGAGGAGCGCGACCGTGAAACCGGGCGGCGACGCCCCGGTGAGCACCCTGTCGAGCCGTTCGGTGAGCTGCCGCCGGTTGGCCAGCCCGGTCACCGGGTCACGGGTGGCGCGCTGCCGCAGCTCCCGCTCCAGCCCTTTGCTGCGCGCCGACGAGCTGGCGAGCGACCGCCTGAGCCGATCGGACCGCTGCCGCACCAGCAGCACCGCCGCGCCGGCCGCGGCGAGCGCCACGAGCATGGCGAGGCCGGACAGCGCTTGCTGGAGCATCGCCGGTACAGCCAGCGAAAACGCGACGAGGAACACGCCGGCGACGGCGAGCAGGGGGGCGGGCCGGCCCGCCATCGGGGCGGGTCGCGGGTGAGGGCTCGGCTTGCGTCGCACGCTCCGATGCTATCTATCACAAATACGATTTTTCGCTACCTAACGGACAACACGCGCGCAAGCAAAAGGCGGGCCTCCCCGGTGGGGAAGCCCGCCTTCGCGGGTCGGCGTGTCAGCCGCGCCAGTCGAAGCCCGCCTCGACCACGATCTTGTCGGCGGTGGCGGCGATCCGGTCGGCGAACTTGTTGGTGTGGTGCCCGCAGAAGGCCAGGTCACCGGCGGCGCCGAAGGTCACGCGAGCCTTGGCGGCGGCACCGCAGCTGTCGCAGCGCTCCCCCGTCAGCTCGGGGACGACGTGAACGGCCGGGCGCGAGATCAGCATCGGGGTCATCTCAGTCTCCTCGAGTCGAAGCGGTCAGCTGCTGCTTGAAATGTGGCTTTTCTGAGTGTTGAGCCTTACCTACCTAACAGTACGTTCGCCTGAATTAAGCGACTAGTTCGTAAGCGTTGGCTTTTGGTCACAGGCAGGTTGCCGACTCCGTCCGTTCGTCTGATGCATCACGGGTGAACGTCACATACCCGCCCGGCAACTTCTCGACACCACCTGGCATTTCCACACCGTGCACGCCTGCCAGGTCCATTGTGGACAGCTCGCACAAGGACCGGGCACCCGAACGGCAACGCACGGCGAACCAGGGGTGTACCCCGAGGTGCCGAATCTTGTGGAGGTCCGGATGACACCGGCCGGACGGCAACACCGCTCCACAGGATTTGTATCCACGGAAGGGCCTACATACATGATTCGCCGCCACACCCGCGCATTGATGCCGCTCGCCGCGCTCACCATTGGTGCCACCGCCGGCACCGTTTCCCTCACCGGCATGGCCGGCGCGGAGACCACGGGCACCGCCGGTGCCGCGACCACGGGCATCGTCCGCACCGGTGCGGGTGAGGACGGCTACAGCTCCAGCAGCCGCCCGTCGTTCAACTTCGGCGCCTCGGACACCCTCGTCGCCGGCCGCTCCGGCGCCGACACGATGGTCACGTACCTGAAGTTCACGGTCGCGAACCCCGGCGCCGGCGCGACCGTCAAGAACGCCCAGGTCGTGCTGACCCGGGAGAGCAAGGCGCTGCCGAGCGCCCTGTCGCTGAGCCGGGTCGCCGACACGACCTGGACCGAGAAGTCCCTGACGGCGAAGAACGACCCGGCGATCGGCGCGGTCGTCACCAACGCCAAGCCGAAGAGCGATGCGGCCACCGTCACCTTCGACGTCAGCACGGTCGTCAAGGGCGCCGGGACGTACACGTTCGCGGTGACCTCCCGGGTCGCCAACACCCCGGCCCGCTTCAGGTCCTCCGAGGCGGCGACCGGCAAGCCCAGCCTGAACCTCACCGTCGCCCGGCCGGCCGCCACCCCCAGCAAGCCCGTGGCCACGCCGACGACGCCCGCCCCGACGACGCCGGCACCGACGACGCCGGCCGGTGGCTGCGCCGTCGACGCGAAGCTCGTCCCCTCCTGCGGCGTGCTGTGGGGCGCGGCCGCCGGCGGCTTCTCCGACGTGCCGCGCGACGAGGCGCTGAAGACCTTCGAGCAGAAGAGCCGCCGGACGTCGACGATCTATCACACGTACCACAAGGGCGACGAGCTCTTCCCCACCAAGAACGAGATCGCGATGACCAGCGACCCGGCCAACCCGCGGACGCTGATGCTGAACTGGAAGGTCGGCTACGGCACGAAGTGGGCCAACGTCGCCAACGGTGACCAGGACGCCCGCATCGACCGCCTGTCGACCTACATCAAGACCAACTACGGCACGAAGAAGTTCTTCATGGTCCTGCACCACGAGCCGGAGAACGACGTCGTCGCCACCGCGGGCTCGGGCATGACCGCCAAGGACTACGCCGCGATGTTCCGCCACACCGTCCTGCGCATGAAGGCCAACGGGGTCACCAACGCCGTCTTCGTCGTCGCCTACATGAACTACGAGAAGTGGAACAACACGTCCTGGTGGGGCGACCTCTACCCCGGCGACGACGTCGTGGACTGGGTCGGCGTCGACACCTACAACAACGCGCAGCCCGGCGGCTTCCACACCGGTGACTTCAACTACATGATGAACCGCACCACCGACGCGGCGAAGTTCCCCGGCTGGTACACCTGGGCCACCACCAAGCACCCCGGCAAGCCCATCATGGTCGCCGAGTGGGGCGTCTACGACTCGTCGGCGGTCGTCGACGGCAAGAACAAGGCGAACGTGTTCGCCACCGTCCTGCCGCAGCTGGCGAAGATGCCGCAGATCAAGGGCCTCGTGTACTTCGAGACCGCCAAGGACCAGAACGGTCACGACATCCGCATGGACGACACCCCGGAGGCCCTCGCGGCATTCCAGAAGATCGCCGCCGACCCGCGTTTCAACGTCAAGATCTGACCCCGTTTCCGAAGAAAGGGCCGCCCGTCCCGGGCGGCCCTTTTTTCGGTGTCCACCGGTCGCCGGCCGGCGGCCCGAACCGGGGGACGGGGCAACTCCGCTGCTACCCGGCGGGTCCCGGGAGCACCACCGACGGCCCGCAATCTTGTTTCTGCAAGGCAATGACAGCAAATGTGAAAAGCAAGGGATGTAGACATATGATCAACCGCCGCGTCCTCACTGTTCTGGCCATGACCGCCGCCGCTGCCGGCTCCTTCTCCTTCGCATCCGCCGCCGCGGCCGCCCCCGCCGAAGGCACCGTCCGCGGTGCCGGCGAGGCCGGGGCGCTCAAGGACCGCTACATCGTGGTCCTGAAGGACGGCTCGACGACGTCCTCCGACGCCCTCGCGGGCAAGGTCGGCGGCTCGGTGAGCACGCGGTTCGACAGCACCGTCAAGGGCTTCTCCGGCAAGATGAGCGCGACCTCCGCGCGCCGCCTCGCCGCCGACCCGGCCGTCAAGTACGTCGAGCAGGACCGCGTCGTGCAGGTCGAGGCCACCCAGTCCGGCGCGACGTGGGGCCTGGACCGCATCGACCAGGCGGCCCTGCCGCTGAACGGCAGCTACACCTACGGACCGGCCGGCAACGTCACCGCGTACATCATCGACACCGGCATCCGGCTCACCCACAGCGAGTTCGGCGGCCGCGCCAAGTCCGGCTACGACTTCGTCGACAAGGACTCGGACGCGACGGACTGCCAGGGCCACGGCACGCACGTCGCCGGCACCGTCGGCGGCGCCACCTACGGCGTCGCGAAGGACGTCAAGCTCGTCGGCGTCCGGGTGCTGGACTGCCAGGGCAGCGGCTCCTACTCGCAGATCATCGCCGGCGTCGACTGGGTGACGAAGAACGCCGTCAAGCCCGCCGTCGCCAACATGAGCCTCGGCGGCTCGGCCGGCTCCACGCTCGACGACGCGGTGAAGAAGTCGATCGCGTCGGGCGTCACGTACGTCGTCGCCGGCGGCAACGACTCCGCCAACGCCTGCACGAAGTCCCCGGCCCGCCTGCCCGAGGCGATCACCGTCGGCGCCACCGACAGCAAGGACGCCCGCGCCAGCTTCTCCAACTTCGGCAGCTGCCTGGACCTGTTCGCGCCCGGCGTGAGCATCCTGTCCAGCGCCAACAGCGGCAACACCGGCACGACCAAGATGAGCGGCACCTCGATGGCCAGCCCGCACGTCGCCGGCGCGGCCGCCCTCTACCTGGCCGGTCACCCGACCGCCACCCCGGCGCAGGTCCGCGACGCGATCGTCAACGGCGCCGTCAGCGGCAAGGTCACGGGCGCCGGCTCCGGCTCGCCCAACAAGCTGCTCAACACCACCGCGCTGATCTCCACGACCGCGCCGACCAACCCGCCGACCACCACCCCGACCACCCCGACCACCCCGACGACGCCGACCACCCCGGCCACCTGCGCCGCCGCCTCCAACAACGCCGACTACTTCATCGCCGACCGGGCCACCGTCAACAGCAAGGTCACCATCGCCGGCTGCGCCGGGACCGCCGCCAAGACCTCGACCGTCAAGGTGGCCGTGAAGCACGCGGACCGTGGCGACCTGCGCGTCGACCTGATCGCCCCGGACGGCACCGCGTACAAGCTGAAGTCCTCGATCTCCGGTGACGACGTGGCCAACCTGACCGCGACCTACACCGTGAACCTCTCCTCGGAGACCCGCAACGGCGTGTGGACCCTCCGCGTGCAGGACGTCTTCGCCGGTGACACCGGCACGCTGGACACCTGGACCCTGACCGTCTGATTGCTCACCTCCCCCGGTGACTGATGGCCCCCGCGCGATGGCGCGGGGGCCATCGGCGTGGTCAACCGTTGCAGAAACCGCGAATCGGTCTCAACTAGGTCTAACCCGTCGGTACGGTGTTTGGGCATCCGAGACTAGGGGGTCGCCATGAGCACAGCGCGAGAGTCCATTGAGGTGGCCGTCCCGGCCGGGGTCGCGTACGAGCAGCTCACCCACTTCGAGAACTACCCACAGTTCATGTCCGGGGTGATGAGCATGGCGCCGATCGACGCCTCGACGGCCCACATGGTGCTGGACATCGGCGGCAACCGCGCGGAGTTCGACGCCCGGATCACCGAGACGCGCCCCGGCGAGTTCCTGTGCTGGGAGGCCCTCGACGGCCCGCAGGTCAGCGAGGCGCTGCGGCTCGAGCCGATGGCCGACGGCATGACCAGGGTCATCGCGGAGCTGCAGATCGACGCCCGCGAGCTGATGCCGACCGAGCAGCACGCCGTCGAGGTCCTCAACCGGCGGCTCAAGGCGGACCTCAAGGGCTTCAAGCGCTTCTGCGAGGAGGCCGCCACGAAGACCACGGTCAACCGCCCGGCGGCGACGGCCGCCAACCGCCCCGTGACGGCGACGCCGGCGACCATCGCGCGCGGCATCGCGTCCGCGTCCGGCATGACGCACGCCTCCAACGAGCGCCCCCCGCAGGGCCCGCCCGCCGCCGGCAACCTCGGCCCCATGCAGCACATGCAGGCCCGCGGCCGGCAGACCCGGATCTGAGCACTCCGGACAGCAGGACAGAAGGGGCGCCGGCCGCAGGCCGGCGTCCTTCGTCGATCAGCGAACAATCACCCGAAAAGCCACATATGATGAAATCTCATGAAGGGTGAGAGGGGCGAGGACTGCTCATGACCGCCATCCTGGTCGCCGACGATGACATGGACATCAGGGACCTCGTCGCCTTCAAGCTCGAGCAGGCCGGTTACGACGTCGTCGCGGTCGACAACGGGCTCGCCGCGCTCACCGAGGCGACCCAGAACCCGCCGGACCTCGTCGTGCTCGACGTCATGATGCCCGGCATGTCCGGCATCGACGTGTGCCGCCAGCTGCGGCAGGACGCCGGCACGAAGGCGCTGCCGATCATCCTGCTCACGGCCCGCGCCCAGGAGGGCGACGTGGAGGTCGGCTTCGGCGCCGGCGCCGACGACTACATCGTCAAGCCCTTCAGCCCCCGGGAGCTGGTGAGCCGCGTCGAGGCCGTGCTGGCGCGGATGCGCACGTGACGCTCGCCGGCGCCGCCCTCGTGGCGCTGGCCGTCCTGCTCGTCGCGGCGCTGGTCTTCGGCGGCCTCATCGTCGGCGGCAGGGCCGTGCGCCGCGCCCGCGAGGCCCGCCGCGCCAAGCTCGCCACGCCCGCCCGCCGGCTGCTGCTCGCCATCGCCGCCGGCGACGACGACCCCGAGCAGGTCGAGGCGCTCGTGCGCCTGTCCGACGAGGTCTGGCAGGCGGTGGAGCCCAACGCGATCGCCCTGCTGGGCAAGGTCCGCGGCGAGGCGCACACCACGCTCGTCGACGTGTTCGAGCGCCGCGGCGCCGCCTGGCGGGCCCGCAGCCGGCTGCGCCGCCGCGACCCGGTGGCCCGCGCGCAGGCCGCCGAGGTGCTGGGCAACCTGGGCCGCAAGGACGCGCTGCTGCCGCTGTGCGACCTGCTCGGCGACCCCGACCCCGACGTCCGGGTGGTCGCCGCCCGCTCGCTCGGCCGCATCGGCGACGCCGGCGCGACCCAGCCGCTGCTCGCCACCCTGGCCAGCCGGCGCATGGTGCCGCAGCAGGTCGTCGCGACCGCGCTGACCAGGCTCGGCACCGCCGCGCAGGGTGCGCTGCTCGCCAGCCTCGACGACCCGCGGGCACCGATCCGCGCGACCGCCGCGGAGGTCCTCGGCCTCATCGGTGCCGTCGGTGCCACCGTACGGGTGGAGAGCGCGCTGCGCGCGGACCCGTCGCTCGACGTGCGGATCAGCGCCGCCCGGACCCTCGGCCGCCTCGGCACCCGCACCGCCCTGGCGCCGCTGCTCGACGCCCTCGAGCCGGACCGCCCCGTCGCCCTGCGGGCGGAGGCCGCGAAGGCCCTCGGCGAGCTGGGCGCCGTCACCGCCGCGTCGGCGCTGACCGTGCTGCTGTCCGACATCGAGTACGTGGTGGCCCACAACGCGGCCCGCTCGCTGCTGCGGCTCGGCGGCGCCGGCCGGGCGGCGCTCACCGCGGCGGAGCACCGGGCCGAGACCGAGCCAGACGACGAGCGGGTCCTGCTCGGGGCCGCGCACGCCCGCGAGGCGCTGGCCGCGGCCGAGCTCGACGACCACCGCAGGCAGCTCGTGCCATGACCGGCCCGCAGCGGAGCGAGGAGCCGGTCATCAGGGGCACAGTCCCACGGTCAGGCCGACGCCGGAGCGCAGCGGAGGTGGCGGCATGACCGCCGACTGGGTGCGGCAGGTGCTGACCGTCACGGACGTGTTCATCCTGACGTACTTCCTGCTGATCAACTCCAGCTACCTGGTGCTGATCGTGCTCGCGTCGGCCGAGTTCGTGCACCACATGCGGCGGGTGCCGTTCGCCGGGCACGAGGAGACGTACCGCAGCCCGCTCACCCAGCCGGTGTCGGTGCTGGTCCCGGCGTACAACGAGTCGGTCGGCATCGTGCAGTCGGTCCAGGCGATGCTCGCCCTGCGCTACCCGGTGTTCGAGGTCATCGTCATCGACGACGGGTCCACCGACGACACGTTCGAGCGGCTGCGGGAGGAGTTCGGCCTGGTCGAGGTGCCCCGCGTGGTGCCCGACGCGACCCCCACCCGGGGACGCATCCAGTCGGTGCACGTGCCGAGGGAGCGGCCGGACCCGCTCGTCGTGGTGCGCAAGCAGAACGGCGGCAAGACCGACGCGGTCAACACGGGCATCAACGTCGCCCAGTACCCGCTCGTCTGCATGGTCGACGCCGACTCGGTGCTCGACCCGCAGGCGCTGCTGTCGGTGGCGAAGCCCTTCACCGACGACCCGATCCGCACCGTCGCGTCCGGCGGCGTCATCCGCGTCGCGAACGGCTGCACGGTCGTCGCCGGCCGCATCGTCGACGTCAGGATGCCGCGCAACTGGCTGCCCAGGGTGCAGGTGGTGGAGTACCTGCGGGCGTTCCTGCTGGGCCGGACCGGCTGGTCGAGAATCGGCGGGCTGCTCATCATCTCCGGCGCGTTCGGCATCTTCCGCCGGGACCTGCTCGTCGAGGTCGGCGGGCTCGACCACGACTGCATCGGCGAGGACGCGGAGCTGGTCGTCCGGCTGCACCGGCACCTGCGCCAGCAGCGCCGCGACTACCGGATCGTGTTCGTCGCCGAGCCGGTGTCCTGGAGCGAGGCGCCCAGCTCGCTGAAGGTGCTCGGCAAGCAGCGCCGCCGGTGGCACCGGGGCATCACCGAGATCCTCGGCAAGCACCGCTCGATGATCCTGAACCCGAGGTACGGGCGGATCGGGCTCGTCGCGATGCCCTACTACGTGCTGTTCGAGCTGCTGGCGCCGATCGTCGAGCTGGCCGGGGTGGTCCTCGTCCCGCTCGGGCTGTACGTCGGCGCGATCGACGCCCGGTTCGCGCTCGTGTTCGTCGCCGTCGCGTACGGCTACGCGCTGCTGCTCAACCTGATCGCGCTGACGGTCGAGGAGTACTCGTTCCACCGGTACCACCGCTGGACGGACCTCATCGCCTCGGTCCTCGCGTCGGTGCTGGAGAACTTCGGCTACCGGCAGCTGACCGCGATGTGGCGGACGCTGGGCATGTGGGCCGCGATCAAGGGCGGCAAGCACGAGTGGGGCCAGATGACCCGCACCGGCTTCCAGACGGTCCTGACACCGGAGAAGGCACCAGAGACGACAGCCGAGAAGTCACCGGTTGAGAAGGCGGCGAAGCCGGTCACAGCCAAAGAGGACGTTCACGTGGAATCCTGATCGTGAAGGTGGTGCCGGCGCCGACGACGCTGTCGACGGCGATCTCGCCGCCGTGACCCTCCACGATCGTCTTCGTGATCGCCAGGCCGAGCCCGGCACCCTGCACGGCCTCGCGGACGGCGAACGTGCCGCGGAAGAACCGTGTGAAGAGCTTCCCCTGCTCCGCCTCGTCGATGCCCACCCCCGTGTCGCGGACCACGATCACCACGTGGTCGCCGTCATGCTGCGCGGTCATCTCGATGAGCCCGCCGTCGGGGGTGAAGTTGATCCCGTTGACCAGCAGGTTGACCAGGGCGCGCTCGAGCTGCTCGGGGTCGGCGTCGACGGTGCCGAGGTGCGGGGCGGTGCGCAGCTCCAGGCGGTGGCCGCGGCGCTTGGCCCGCGGCTCGACGGCCTTGCGCGCGGCGACGAGCACGTCGGTGAGGTCGGTGCGGACCAGCTCGAGGTCGAAGACCCCGGCCTCGACCTTGGAGATGGTGAGAAGGTCCTCGATGAGCGCCCGCAGCCGGTCGGAGTTGCGGCCGATGACCTGCAGCATCCGGGCCTGCGCCGGGTTGAGCTCGCCGGCCTCGCCGGAGGTGAGGACCTCCAGGTGGCCGATGACGTTGGTCAGCGGCGTGCGGAACTCGTGCGACACGGTCGCCACGAAGTCGCTCTTGACCAGGTCGAGCTCGCGGAGCCGGGACACCGCCTCGCGCTCGTGCTCGTAGGCGGCGCGCAGCGCGTCCTCGGTGCGCTTGCGGTCGGTGATGTCGTGCACGAAGGCGTTGAAGCTCCAGCCCTGCATGGCGTCCCGCACGGCCCAGATGGCGAGCTCGATCGGGAACTCGTAGCCGTTGGCGTGCCAGGCGGCGATCTCGATCCGGTTGTCGAGCACGTGCCGCTCGCCCGTGGTCAGGAAGCGGCCGACGCCGAGGTGGTGGGCCTCGCGGAAGCGCGGCGGCACGATCGTGTCGGCCAGCCGGCGGCCGATCGCCTCCTCCTTCGACAGGCCGAAGACCTTCTCGGCGGCGGCGTTCCAGCCGGTGATCATGCCGCCCTCGTCCATCGCGACGAAGGCCTCGATGCAGCTGTCGAGGATGCGCTCCATGCGCTCGGTGCCGAAGCGCAGCGCCTGGGTGGCGGCCATCCGGTCGGCGACCCGGCCGAGCTGGATGCCGACGTCGGCCATGATCTCCAGCAGCCGCGGGTCGGGCTCCGCCGGCTCGAGCGTGAAGAACTCCAGCACGGCCGCGACGACCCCGCGGGCGGTGATCGGGAAGGCGATGGCGGCGCCGACGCCCGCGGTCGCGCCCGGGATGCGGGCGCGCATGAAGTTGACGTCCGTGGAGACGTCCGCCGTCCAGACGGGGCGGCCGGTGCGGGCGGCGCTGCCGACGATGCCGCCGCCGTACGTGAACCGGAGCCCTTCGCTCGCGCTGCGCAGCCCGCCGAAGGAGTCGGGGACCTCCTCGTACCAGATGTCCGTGGACACGAAGACGCGCCGGTCGCGCTCGTCGGGCAGGCACAGGTGGCCGGCGTCCCAGCCGGTGGCGGCGCAGACCGCCTTGATCACCGGCAGCCCGGCGTCGGCGATGCTGTCCGCCTCGTTCGCGATCCGGGTCGCCTCCTGCAACAGGGAGACGAGGACGAGTTCGCGATCCTTCGACACATCTTCGATCCTAAAGTCGGACCCGCCGTGATCTGCCCTTTTCGAGCGGATAACGGCGGGTCCTGACTGGATCGCGGGCTGCGGGCCGCGTGCCCGTGGGTGAAACCGTTCAGGCCGTGGCCGGCGAGCACTGCAGCGCCGCCGCGACCTCGCGGACGTAGCGGTAGAAGCCGACCTCGCTGGCGCGGACGCCGTCGCTGACCGCGACCAGCCGCACGCCGCCGTCGGCGCACGCCTGGGCGAAGCGCAGCCCGGGCAGCCGGTGCCGCTCGCTGACCTCGACGACCGTGCCGTTGGTGCGGCACGCCTCGACCAGGTCGGCGATCGCCGCGTCCGGCACCGCGGACTCGTCGATGCCGGCCCGGGCGAGGAAGTCCAGCGGGCGGGCGAGGCGGGTCGGCGCGTAGCGGGAGACCCGCTCCACGGCCAGCCCCGTCACGGTGACGACCTGGTCGATGACGTCCAGGGCGCGCATGGTGCCGTTGTCGATGAGCCCGCGCACGGCGTCGGGGCTGAGCAGCCCGGCGGGCAGCGGCAGCCGGTTGAGCCCGACGGAGATGACCTCGAGGCCGTTGAGGTCGGACGGGAACGCCAGCCAGCCGTCGATGCCGATCGCCTCGACCTCGACGCCGCGGCGCAGGACGAGGTCGGTGCGCTGCTGGGCGCGCTGGATCGAGGCGAGGTACGGCGACAGCCAGCTCGTGTCGGGACCCACGCGGTCGGCGAACGTCACCTCGGTCAGCCCCGCCTGCTCGGCGCTGGCCACGAGGACGCTGACGCTGTCCCGGCCGGACGAGAAGGCGGTGTGGACGTGGCCGTCAACGAGCTGGTCGATCATGTGGGCTCTCTTCCCTGGGGCTGGCTGCTCTTTCCAGGTATCAGGCTGCCGGGCCCGGGGCCCCTCCCCCGGTCCCGGCCAGTTGCGCTTGGGTTGACGGGGCCCTCACTCGCCGGCGCGGTCCAGGACCGGCCGCCGGTACCGGTAGCCGAACCCCCGCACGGACTCGATCGGCGACGCGTCCGGGTCGGTCCAGCCGAGCTTGCGCCGCAGCCGCAGGACCGCGAACTTGACCCGCTCCGGGCCGATGCCGGTCGGGTCGTCCCAGGCCTGGGCGAGCAGCTGGTTGGGCGACAGCACCGCGCCGGCGTGCCGGACCAGCACGTTGAGCAGGCGGAACTCGGTGGGCGTCAGGCGCACCTCGTCGCCGGCCACGAAGGTGCGGCGGGCGGCCGGGTCGATGCGCAGGACGCCGTCGTCGTACACCTCGTCGGCCCAGGACGCGGGTCCGGCACTGCGCCGCAGCAACGCCTCGACCCGGGCCACGAGCTCCGCGTTGGTGAACGGCTTGGTGAGGTAGTCGTCCGCGCCGCCGCGCAGGCCGCGCACCTTGTCGGACTCCTGCCCGTGCGCGGTCAGCAGCAGCACCGGGACGTCACTGACGTCGCGCAGCCGCTCCAGGACCTGCCAGCCGTCCATGCCGGGCAGCCCGATGTCGAGGATGACGAGCTCGGGTCGCTCCGTGTAGGCGTCCCTGAGCCCGGTCCTGCCGTCCTTGGCGTGTGCGACCTGGTGTCCGGCCCGCGTCAGCAGCAGGCGCAGAGCCATGGCGATATCTGGATCGTCCTCGACCACGAGAAGCCGGCTCACGATCATCCCCCATTTCGTGCTGGTCGCGAAGGCAACGACAGCGTGACCGTCGTGCCGACCCCTTCGGTGCTGGCGACGCTGATGCCGCCGCCGTGCAGTTCGACGATGGCCCGGCTCACCACGAGCCCGAGCCCCGTGCCGGGCATGACCTGCCGCCCGACCACCGCGGCGACGTTGGAGCCGCGGAAGAATGCGCTGAAGAGCCGGGGCAGGTCGGCGGCGGGTATGCCGACGCCCGAGTCCGCCACGGCGACCGTCCAGCCGTCGCCGTCGGGCCCGGCCCGGACGGTGACCCTGCCGCCGCTCGGGGTGAACTTCACGGCGTTGCTGACCAGGTTGTCCACCACCTGGTGCACCCGGGTGTCGTCGCAGATCACCTCGGGTCCGTCCTCGCACTCCAGCACCAGCTCCAGCCCGGCCGCGAGCGCCGCCGGGGTCCGCTCGGCGACGGCGACGGCGAGGAGCTCCGGCAGCCGGGTCGGCATCGGCCGCAGCTGGAGGGTGCGCGCCTCGAGCCGGGACAGCAGCAGCAGGTCCTCGATGAGGCGCAGCAGCCGGTTGGCGTTGCGGTCGATCACGTCGAGGTAGGTGCGCTGGTCCTCGCTGAGGTCGCCGGTGGTGACGTCGCCGAGCAGGTGCGCGAACGCGACGACCGACGACAGCGGGCCGCGCAGCTCGTGCGAGACGGTGGCGACGAACTCGTTGTTGAGCGCGGTCGCCTCGATCAGCGCCTGGTTGCGCTCCTCCAGGCCCCGGCTGCGTTCCTCCAGCCCGCGGCTGCGCTCCTCCAGCCCGCGGTGGACCGCGACCCTGGTGGTGACGTCCCGGAGGTGCACGAGCGTGCCCGAGTCCGTCTCGCCGGGGCCGGCGACCGGCACCAGATCGATCTCCAGGACCCGCCCGTCGTCGAACGGGATCTCCTCGCCGACGAGCGCGCGCCGCAGGATGAACGCCTCGCGCAGCCGCTGGATCCGCGTCGAGTCCCGGCCGACCCGCTCGACCGCGCGGCCGATGACCGCGGCCCAGTCGAGCGGGTCGTCCTCGGTCAGGTGGCTGCGCGACGTGCCGGGGCCGACCATGCCGGTGTCCAGGAGCCGGTGCGCGGCGAGGTTCGCCAGCCGGACCCGGCCCTGCTCGTCGAGCAGCAGCAGCCCGTCGTCCATCGTCTCGACGAGCCGCGCGAGGCGCTGCCACTCGACGGCGGCGGTGCGCTCGGTCTCGCGCTGGCGGGTGACGTCGATGCCGAAGAAGACGACGACACCGACCTGGGCGTCGTCGACGAAGGTGCGGGCGGCGACCTCGATGACGCGCCACCGGCCGGCGGCGGTGCACAGCCGCAGGTCGGTGGTCCCGGACGGGTGGTGGCCGGCGCAGCAGGCCAGGAACATGGCGACGGCCGCGGGCCGGTCGTCGGGGTGGATCAGGTCGACGAGGCGGTAGTCCGGGGGTCTGTGCCGGTCGTGCCCGAGGACCGTGCCGAACGAGTCGGACAGCGCGCTCCATCCCCGGGCGGGGTCGACGGTCAGGATCATGGCCCGCGCGCCGGTGGTGATCGCCCATGCGAGGGGCGAGCCGAGCATCGGCGGCGGCGGCACGGCGCGGCACGGCTGGGCGAGGGCGCGGTCGGCGGCGGCGGCGATCTCCGCGGCGGCGGCGAGCAGCTCGGTGCGGGCGGGCGCGGCGCTGAACTCGACCCGCAGCTCCTGCCCCCACTGGGCCGGGCCGACCGGGAGCCGCTCCAGCAGGTCGAGCTCGCCGACGACCGGGGTCAGCGCGGCGACGATCTCCGCGGAGCGGACACCGGAGAAGCCCCGCAGCTGCGCGACGAGGCGCTGCGCGTCCACCACGGTGGTCGCGTTCGCGGCACGGACCACCAGGTCGACCACAGCGCCTTCGATCAGGCCCGTGTCAACCAGACGGTCGGTCTCTCCACGCAAAGCTCTCCTCGGCCGGCAGCCTTTGCGACATTTGCCGCTTACTGTCGGTACACACATATCCTACGCAATGTAATGACATGTCCTGTAACGTTTCCGAAGGACCGAGGGGGTGCTCATCGCTGACGACACCGCCACAGAAGCCACCGGATCGCCCGACGCGGCCACCGGCTCCGGCATGTCCCAGCTGGGGACCGAGTTCATCCGGGTGGCCGCGCACGAGCTGCGGACGCCATTGACGTCGATCATCACGTTCGCCAACATGCTCGACGCCGCCGAGGACATCCTCGAGCTCGACCCGGCCGACCGGCACACCGCGCTCGCCGCCATCCGGCGCAACGCGGAGCGCATGCAGCTCACCGTCGCCGACCTCATGCTGCTGGCCGAGCTGGAGTCCGCCGCGGCGCCGCTCGACGCGGTCCGGGTCGACCTGCGGCCGCTGCTCCATGAGGTCACCGGCGGGCTCGCCGTCGCCCTGGACGTGCCGGACGCCGCGCACCTCTTCGGCGACGGGCCGCTGCTGCGGCAGCTGCTGCGCACCGCCGTGGACGTCGCCGGCCTGGTCAACGACGCGGACCGGCCGATCGCCGTGACCGCATCCCGCGCCGGCGGCACCTGGACGGTGCTGGTGGTCGCCACGGTCGCGGGCCCGCTGAGCGCCGAACGCCTGCTGTCGATGCGGATCCCGCACCCCGACCATCCGGGCGAGCACCGTACCGCGGCGCTCGCGCTCATGCTCGGCCGCGAGATCGCCGCCCGTCACGGCGGCGGCATGGTGACCTGCGTGGAGCAGCGCGGCGTCACCGTCCGGATCACGCTGCCCCATTCCTGACGGTTGTTGTCAGGTTCGTACGGGAGGCTGCCACCCATGGAAACCAAGGCCGTCGCGCCGTTCACGATCGAGACCTGGGAAGACGACCTGTGCGACGAGCGCGCCGGCGCCCGCCTGTCGCGCACCAGGATCACCAAGACGTTCACCGGCGACTTCGCCGGCACCAGCGAGGCCTTCACGGTCATGTGCCAGGCGGCGGTCCAGGAGTCCTCCGCGTACGTCGGCTTCGAACGCTTCCTGGGCAGCCTCCACGGCCGGGCCGGGACGTTCGTGCTGCACCACACCGCGTCGGGCGCCGGCGCCTCCTGGACCGTCGTGCCGGACACCGGCACCGGCGAGCTGACCGGCATCCGCGGCGTCGCCGACATCTCGATCGCCGAGGGCGGCGCGCACACCCTGACCCTGCGGTACGAACTGGGCTGACCAGCAACTTTCGGCGCCTATGGTCGCACCATGACCAGCACATCGCACTCGAGCACGAAGACGCGCGCCTTCCCGGTGCCGGCCGACGAGCAGGAACGGCTGCGGTCCCTCGCGGACTACGGCATCCTCGGGGTGCCCCCGCTGCCGGACCTGCCGTCGGTCGTCGAGCTGGCCGCCTACATCTGCGGCGTGCCGAACGCGGTCGTCAACATCATCTCCGCGACCCAGCAGCACCAGATGGCCGCCTACGGCTTCGAGCCCGGTGTCTGCGACCGCGAGGACTCGATGTGCGCGATCAGCATCGTCGAGCCGGAGACCGTCGTCGTCCGCGACGCGACCCTCGACCCCCGCTTCAACCGCAACCCGTTCGTCACCGGCGAGATCGACGACGTGCGCTTCTACGCCTCCGCCCACCTGCGCGACCGGGACGGCCACGTCCTGGGCAGCCTCTGCGTCTTCGACCAGCAGCCGCACGAGCTCACCCCGCAGCAGCGCGAGGGCCTGGAGAAGCTGGCCCGCATGGTCATGGACGTGATGGACCTGCACCGGCACGGCCAGATGCTCGAACAGGCCCTCAACACGGTCCAGCGCACCACCCGCGAGCTGCAGCGCTCCAACGCCTCCCTGCAGCACTTCGCCGGCCAGGTCAGCCACGACCTCAAGAACCCGCTCACCGGCGTCCTCGGCTTCGTGGCGATGCTGGCCGAGACCGACGCCGTGCTCGAGGACGCCACCGCGAAGCGCTGCGTCGACAAGGCCCTGTCCTCCGCGACCCGGATGTGGCGCATGATCGAGGACGTCCTGTCGCACGCGTCGCTCGGTGGACGCCCGTCCTTCGCCCAGGTCGACCTCGGCGCCGTCGTGCAGCAGGTCCTCGACGACGTCGCCGCCGCGATCTCGGCCGCGCAGGCGACGGTCGACACCGGTCCGCTGCCCATGGTGTACGGCGACGCCACCCAACTGCGCGTCCTCGTCCAGAACCTGGTCAGCAACTCGCTGAAGTTCCGCGACCGCGGCCGCGCCTGCCACCTCTCGATCACCGGCAGCGAGGACCCCGACGGCTGGATCTTCGCCGTCGCCGACAACGGCGTCGGCATCGCCGAGGAGGACCGCCCGCGCGTGCTGGAGATGTTCACCAGGCTGCGCACCGACGTGGAGGGCTCCGGCATCGGCCTCGCCACCTGCCAGCGCATCGTGGAGGCGCACGACGCCAAGCTGGTGATCGACGGGACCCCCGGCGGCGGCACCACCGTCCGCATCACGCTGCCCCGCAACGCCCTGCCCTTCCCGGTGCTCCTCTCCTGAGCCGCCGGGCTTCCTCGGAGGTGTGATTCCGGCCGGAGAGCCGACGGTGTCCACCGGTGTCCGATTGTCCTGCGGTGCAGCACGGTTGCCGACGAGCGCAGGTCAATTGCAGCGTCTGGCCCCCGGCCGGTGCGGCCTGCGACGCTTACCTGGCAATGATCCACGCCGTAAACGTGCAGGCCACGACACACTTTCCCGAGGAGCCCAGATGACGATCCGATTGGTCGCCGTCGATGAACACGTCCTTCTCCGACTCGGTCTCAACCGTGTCGTGGCGACCGTCCCGGACATCACCCTGGTCGGCGAGGCCGGCAGCGCCGCCGAAGCCGAGCGCGTCGTCGCCGAGACCCGCGCCAACGTCGTCACCATCGACGCCTCCCTCGCCGACAGCGACGGCATCAGCCTCGCCCGCCGGCTCCGCGCCGCCAGCCCCGACCTCGGCGTCGTGCTGCTCAGCGCCGTCAGCGACGACAACCTCCTCTACCGCGCCCTCGACGCCGGCCTCTCCGCCTACGTCACCAAGGCCGCCCCGATCCCGTCGGTCCTCGCCGCCATCCGCCACGCCGCGGTCGCCCCGCACTCCTTCACCGCCCCGGGCCTCTCCTCCGCCCTCTCCCGCCGCCGCGGCCAGACCGGCCTGCTCAGCCAGCGCGAGCAGGAGGTTCTCTCCCTCATGCGCGACGGCCTGAGCCTGCCGACCATCGCCCAGCGCCTCGCCGTCTCCGAGGCCACGGTCAAGACGTACGTGTCCCGCCTGTACAGCAAACTCCGCGTCAACAACCGCTCCCAGGCCCTCATGGCGGCCGTCAACCAGGGCCTCCTCGTCTCGGTGGACGCCGCCTAAAAATTTGCCCCACAGACGAAACGCGGACCGGCACCCCCTCGCCGGTCCGCGTTTTGCCGTCTGTACGCCATGCTGCTGCGATGGACCGCTACGAAGGCATCTGCCACCTCGACTGGCGGGCGAACTCCTCCACCGCGTTCGGCACCGGCGAGGTCTCCGTCGTCATCACCTCGGACGGCGACGCCTGGTCGGCCCACGGCCATCTGCTCGACCCCGACCCCGAGGCCCTGGAGGGCTTCGCCTTCCTCTGCGACCTCGACCCCGTCTTCACGCTCCGCTTCCCCGACGACGCCATCATCGAGGTCACCGTTTACCCCGCGGCCGAACCGGGCCACTTCACGATGGCCGAGTACACCGGCCCAGCCACCCGCCCCGTCTCCACCTGACCCCGCTTCAGCTACCAGGTGGAGATGTCGCCGCCGATCAGGGTCACGGCGGCCACCGAGGTGATGCCGACCAGGACGGCGACGAGGCCGACGTCGAGGGTGGCGGCGCCGCGGTCGTCGCGCACGAGACGGGCGTGCAGCCTGGCGATCAGGTTCGTCATCTTCAACTCCCTCGGGGGGGCTTTCGGTGATGCAAGCATGACGGAACGTGACCGTGCGGCGCTGTCCGATGCGGGTGCGGTGAGGGTGGGATGAACGTCTGACACGGGGTTGCCGGGGAGGTGTCGGCGGGCGGCAGAAGGGAATCCAGCGGGCCATGTCGGCACCCTGTTTGCGGAAAGTCACCCCTTCGGGGTGGCGTGCGGACCAGAATGATTCTGTGCCAAAGATCGACACTGGTCTGGCAAAGCTGCTCGCGCTGGTCCTCGTGGCCGGTTCGCTGACCGCACCAACGGCGTCGGTGAACGTGTCACGCGCCGCGGTCGCGCGCGGCTGGTTGCCGGTGATTCCGGGTCCACCCACCGCCGAGCCCGCCGGGGCGGCCGACAGCGGCGGCCGCTGCGCGGATCCTGCCGGCACGTGGCTGGGCATGCACTGGCGCAACGAGTTGCGCTGGCGGGTCAACGAGCAGACGATCCCCGCGTACCTCGGCGACCGCACCACCGTCGTGAACTCGCTGCGCAGCGCGGCGACCACCGTGGACACCGGACGCAACGACTGCGGGCTGCCGGCGAATCTCGGCATCCAGGAGTCGTACGCCGGACGCACCGACCACAAGGCGGGCGTGACCCCCTCGGGTGGCTGCGGCGAGCGGGACGGCCAGAACACCGTCTCGTTCGGGCGGCTGGAGCAGGGGCTGCTCGCGGTGACCTGCATCTGGTGGTTCGGCGGCAAGGAGAACGGCCGCAGCGTCGAGACCGACATCCTCATCGACGACACCGAGGGCCTGTTCTTCACCACGACGCCCGCGGACTGCTCGTCGCGCTGGGACCTCGAAGGCACGGTCACGCACGAGTTCGGCCACGCGTTCGGCCTGGGGCACGTGCCGTTCGCCGAGCACGGGACGCAGACGATGACCGACGGGCTCCCGGACTGCTCCACCGCCTACCGCGGGCTCGGCCTCGGCGACTACCTGACGCTGAAGCAGCAGTACGGCACGAACTGACACACCGGGCCATGCCGCGAGCAACGTTGCGGCAACCCGGTGCGTACCTGGCCGCGCTACCTGAGCTGGCGACCTTTGAGGGGACCACCCACCCCTCATGGGAGATCAGTTCATGTTGCGCAGTCTCAAGCAGTACGTCCTCGTGCCCGCCCTGGCGCTCGCCGCGACGGCGACGACGCTCGTCGTGACCACCGCCCCGGCCGACGCGGCCGTCATCTCCGTCCGTGTCAACGGCACCCTTGCCGCCCGCAACGGCGCCGCCAACTGGTTCACGCAGACCCGGAAGATCAAGAACAAGCAGAAGGTGACGGTCACCTGCAAGGTCAGCGGCCAGTACCTGCGCGGCAACGTCCGGCGCACCGCCCAGTGGGACCGCACCGCGATCGGTGACTTCATCTCCCACGCGTACGTCTCCGGCAACCCCAAGCTGCCGACCTGTGTCACCGCCCCCGCACCCACGACCGCCGCGCCCGTCGCGACCCCGGTCGCCGCGGTCCCGATGGGCCCGACCGGCACGATGACCAACGCGCAGTTCCTGGCCGCGTCGATCCCCGCCGCCCAGCAGAGCCAGCGCGACACCCGCGTGCCGACCTCCGTCACCCTCGCCCAGGCCATCCTCGAGTCGGGCTGGGGCCGCAGCTCCCTGTCGGCCAACGACCGCAACTTCTTCGGCATGAAGTGCTTCAACAATTCCCCGGGCGCCTACGCCGCCGGCTGCAAGTCCTACAGCACCCAGGAATGCAACGCCGCCGGCGTCTGCAGCACGACGGTCGCCACGTTCCGCACGTACGCCACCGCCGCCGCCTCCTTCACCGACCACGGCATGGCCCTGAAGAACCTGTCCCGCTACGCGGCCGCCTTCAACTACCTCAACGACCCGAACCAGTTCGTCGCCGAGGTCCACAAGGCCGGCTACGCCACCGACCCGCTGTACACCACGAAACTGGTATCCCTCATGCAGAAGTACAACCTCTACCAGTACGACCTGGCCCTGTAAGCCCGCACGGCCCATACACACAACGGCGGCGGTCACGCCCGGCTCACCCCGGCCGTGACCGCCACTGTCGTGTGCCTGGTGCGGTGAGGGCGGTCAGAGGCCGACGGCGCGGTGGGAACCCCCGCCGGGGCCCTGCCGCGGAGCGGCGGGGGTGATCACGGCGTCAGGCGGTGCGGGCGGGGACCGGGGCGTCGTGGAGGGGCAGGAGACAGGTGACGATGGTGCCCTGGTCGAGGGCGGGGGCGGCCCAGATGTGGCCGCCGTGGCGTTCGACGATGGACTTCGTGATGGCCAGGCCCAGGCCGGTGCCCTGGCTCTGGAGCTCCTGCGAGCGGCTCGAGCGGAAGAACCGGTCGAAGATCTGGTCGAGCTCGGCCGGCGGGATGCCGATGCCGGTGTCGGCGATGGTGAGGCGGACCTGGGCGCCGTCGAGGTCGGCGGTGAGGCGGGCGCTGCCGCCGGGCGGGGTGAACTTCAGGGCGTTGTCGAGGAGGTTGATGACGACGCGTTCGAGCTGGTCGCGGTCGCCGTGCACGACGACTGGGGGGTCGGGCAGGTCGATGTCGAGGTGGACGTCGCGCTGGCCGCGGACGGCCTGCAGGGCCTCCAGGGCGCCGGAGACGACGGCGCGGAGGTGGACCGGGCCGGCGTTGATCTTCACCTGGCCGGCCTCGATGCGCGACAGCATGAGGAGGTCCTCAATGAGGGCGAGCAGGCGGCGGGCGTTGCGTTCGACGGCGGCGAGGAGGCGGGCCTGGGGGCGCTGCACGGGGCCGGCGTCGCCGTCGACGATGACCTCGACGTTGCCGAGGATGCTGGTGAGCGGGGTCCGCAGCTCGTGCGAGACGGTGGCGACCAGGTCGGCGCGGACCTTGTCGAGCTCGCGCAGGCGGGCGGCGGCGGCCCGCTCGCGGTCCAGGGCGTGGCGCATCGCCTCGACGGTGCGGCGCTCCCGGGTGATGTCGCGGGCGACGGAGAGGTACCCGGTGACCTCGCCGGACTCGCCGCGGATGACGCTGACGGTGAGGGAGACGGGCAGCATGGCGCCGTCGCGGCGCACGTAGGTCCACTCGCGGGGCTCGGAGTCGCCGGCCTGGGCGGGCTCGAAGAGGGTGGCCAGGCCGGGCACCTCGGCGGGCAGGTGGAAGCGGTCGAGGGTGACGGCGCCGACGACGTCGGCGGCGCGGTGGCCGAGGAGGCGTTCGGCGCCGGCGTTGAAGACGGTGACGGTGCCGCGCCGGTCGGTGCCGATGATGGCCTGCTCGGTGGCGGCGGCGAGGACGTCGGCGAAGAGGCGCTCGGTGTGCCGTTGCGTGGTGACGTCGAGGCCGGTGCCGATCACGTGGGTCAGATTGCCGTGCTCGTCGGTGAGGGCGGTGTTGCTCCAGACGATGCGGTGGCGGCTGCCGTCGGCGGCGAGCCAGTCGTTCTCGAACGTGTTGGGGAACGCGTCGGCGGTGAGGTGGGCGAAGGCGTCGTCGCCGCGGCCGGTGTCGTCGGCGGACATGCCGGCGCTCCAGAAGGGGCGGCCGATGACGTCGGCGGCGGTGAAGCCGGTGACCTCCTCGCAGCGGCGGTTGAAGGCGGTGATCCGGCCGTCGGTGTCCAGCACCATGACGAGGAACCCGGCGCTGTCGAGGATCGCGCGGTTGAAGTCGCGTTCGCGGCTGACCTCGCGGGTCCGGGCGGCGAGCTCCGCGGCGCCGGCGCGGCTGCGGCGGACCCAGCTCTGCGCCGCGGACGCCATGAGGGCGCCGATCGCGAACACCAGCAGCCCGCGGCGCCACTCGTGCTCGAAGACGGCGGCGCTGCGCAGCATCGGCAGGGAGAAGACGACCGCCATCGCGACGACGCCGATCGCGGTGGCCGCGCGGCCGTGGTACAGCGCCAGCCAGAAGACGGGCAGCAGCGCGAGCGCGCCGTAGCCGGCCGGGTCGTCGCCGGTCTCGGGGATGTTGAGCAGCGCGACGACGCCGAAGAAGCCCAGCGGCGGCGCGGCCTCGTAGATGGCCGGCAGGCGGTGCCACGGCACGGTGACGGTCAGGCCGAGCAGCAGGGCGAGCACGACCACGGCGGACACGAGGGCCATGCGGTCGACCACGGGCCGGAAGAGGGCCGTGCCACAGGCGAGGACCGCCACGGTGAGGAACGGCGCGATGCGCCGCCAACGGTCCGGGGCGCTCAGCGTCCGCAGGTCAGCGTCGCTGTAGAGCATGCCTTCAATTTTCGGCGGTGAAGGCCCTAACGTCTGCCGATTGCGCCAGAACGAAGGCCGCGAGCAGCGCGGAACGGAGGCTGCGAGCAGCGCGGAACGGAGGCTGCGAGCAGCGCCGGAACGGAAGGCCGGCAGCGTCAGATACGGAAGCGGGCGACCAGGGCGTTCATGTCCTCGGCCATGCCGGCGAGCTGGCGGGCCGCCGCGAGCGACGTGTCCGCCTCCGCGGTGTTGCGCCCGGCCACCTCGGCGATGTCCGCGATGGTGGCGGCGATCTCGCCGGTACGGACGGCGACGTCGCTGACCGTCCGGCTGCTCTCCTGGGTCGAGGCCGTCTGCTCCTCGACGGCGCTGGCGATGGTGACCTGGAAGTCGTTGATGCGGGCGATGATCGAGCCGATCTCGCTGATCGCCTCGATGGCGTGCTCGGCGTCGGCCTGGATCTGCTCGACCCGCCGGCTGATGCCGTCGGTGGCGCGGGCGGTCTCCTGGGCGAGGTCCTTGACCTCCCCGGCGACGACCGCGAAGCCCTTGCCCGCGTCGCCGGCGCGGGCGGCCTCGATGGTGGCGTTGAGGGCGAGCAGGTTGGTCTGCTCGGCGATCGACGTGATCACCTTGACGACGTTGCCGATCTCGACGGACGAGGTACCGAGGCGCGACATCATCGCGTTGGTCTGGTCGGCCATGCTGACGGCGTCGCCGGCGACCCGCAGGGCGTCGTTGGCGTTGCGGGAGATCTCCGCGATGGAGCCGCCCATCTCCTCGCTCGCCGACGCCAGCGTGTCGACGTTCTGCGAGACCTCGCCGGCGGCGTGGTTGGCCGCGCCGGCCCGGTCGCTGGCGAGCGCGGCCGCCGACACGATCCGCTGTGACGCGCCGGACAGCTCGTCGGCGGACGTGGCGACGGTGCGCGCCGACGTGGACAGCGCCTGCACGGTGCTGCGGACACTGTCGATGGCCCGGTTGAGGTCGCGGGCCATCAGTCCGACCTCGTCGGTGGAGCTGACCGCCGAGGTGCGCGAGAGGTTGCCCTCGGCCATGCCGTTGAGCACGGAGGACACGTCGCGCAGCGGCACGACGATGCCGCGCATGACGAGCCAGCTGATCGCGACGGTGAGCAGCAGGCCGATGACGCCCGCGGTGGAGAGGAGGAGGACGGCCCGGTCGCGCTCGTCGCCGACGGACTTCGACGCGGCCGAGGCGAGCCGTTCGAGGGCGTCGCTGACGCCGGGGAGCTTCGCCTCCACCTCGGAGAAGGCGGTCTGGAACTTCGCGTACGCCGCCGGGTTGCGGTCGCCGCCGGCCGCGGCGGTGACCGTCTGGCCGGCGAGGTCGATGTAGTTCGCGATCGCCGGGGCGACGGCCTGCGCGGCCGTGCGGACGGAGGCGTCCATGCCCGGGGCGGTGAAGGTGGCCTGGACACCGCCGAGGATGTCGCTGTGGTTGGCGAGGTCGGCCCACACCTCGGCGGCCTCGGTGCCGGTGTCGCCGCCGCGGGAGACGGCCAGGAGCATGCGCAGCACGTCGCCGCGGATCGCGTCGTGGGCCATGTCGGCCTCGAGGGTCTCGCGGGTCAGCTTGCCCATGTGCTCGAGCTCGCGGGCCCGCTCCTCGCCGTCGGTCAGGGCACGCACCCCGACGAAGAGCAGCGCGCCGACGGTGACCAGGGCGACCGCGAGGACGACGCCGAGTTTGACGGCGATCGGCCGGTTTCGGAGCCAGTTGCGCAGAGCGCCCATGACGTGCCCTTCTCGAGGCGTTACCCACCTGCCTATCGGCATCGGCGGGGACGTCCTGAGAAGTCGGGTTTGAACCCGCTACTGCTGTTCGACGTCGGCGCGGAGCATGCGGCTCAGGGCCCGCACGGCGACGTCGCTGGGCGACGCGGCCTCGCGGTTGACCTTCTGGAGCTCGCGGTAGACCTCTTCGCGATGGACCTGGATGCTGCGCGGCGCCTTGATGCCCAGCCGCACGACGTCGCCGCGCACGTCGAGCACGGTGACGACGACGTCGTCACCGACCATCACGCTTTCCCCGGGACGTCGGGTCAGGACGAGCACAAGCCGCTCCTTCGCTGGGCGATACGCGAACAGTACCCGATATGCCGGTTGTCCGGGGTGAAAGACCCGATCAGGCGACGGCGACGAGCTTCTGCCGCACGGACAGGCCGCTGCGGGTCAGCACCAGCTGCACCGCGCGGCGACTCTGCTGGTCGAGCACTATGGGCGCCATCAGGTTGACCGTGGCGTCCTGGACCCCGTCGCCGGCGGTGACGACGAGCAGGACCAGCAGCCCCTCGGCGTCGCTGACGCCGAGGGCGGCGAGGGCGTCGTCGTCGACCTCCGGCGCGTAGTCGGGGAAGAACTGCGCCGGCGGCACCACCAGGAACCGCAGGCCGGCGGAGTCGACGGAGGTCAGGGCGTACAGCGTGCCCGTGTCCTCCAGGCGGACGAGCACGAACCGGCGGTCGTCCGGGAAGCCCGGCATCGGCGCAACGAAGTCGATCACCGGCAGCGTGGTGGTCTCTGGCTGTCCCACGGTCGCGACGCTCATGGATTCCTCACGTGTGTGCTGGCGGCGGGCCTACCGCAGGAAGTCGACCAGCGAAGGCTGGATCACCTTCGCGGTGGCGGCGAGAGCGGCCTGGTAGGCGGTCTGCTGCAGGGCGAGTTCGGTGATCGTCTTCGGCAGGTCGATGTCCTCGACATCGGACAGCTGCGCCTTGAGATCGAGCACCCGGTTCTGGGCGGTTTGTTGCATTTCGGACACTTGATTGTATCTGGAGCCGACTCCGGAGAGGCCCGCCTGGATGCGTTTCTGCGCCGTGTCGACCTCGGCGAGGTCCGACTGCAGGCCCGCGGGATTGTTGCGCAGGTGGTCGGCGATCGAGCCGAGAAGCTTGAACACGTTGCCGTTGCCGGCCTCCGGGCCGAAGACGTCCTCGGCGCCGGTGTCGACGCGGACGGTGGCGTTACCGCTGATCGTACGGTTGATCTTACCGTCGTCGCCCTTGTAGTCGCCGTTCTTGTCGTAAGCGATCGCGCCGGGGGTGCTGCCGCCGAAGATCGGCCGGTCGAGGTACGTGGTGTTCGAGAGGTTGATCATCGAGTCGCGCAGGTTGTCGACCTCCAGCGCGATCGCCTCGCGCGCCTCCGGGCTGCCGGCCGAGCCGCTCGACAGACCGGAGAGCACCAGCTCGCGCGCGCGGTTCATCTGCGTCGAGGCGCTCTTCAGGGCCGTGTCGGCCATGTTCAGCCATCCCATTCCGTCGTCGGCGTTGCGCGAGTACTGGTTGAGCGTCGCCACGTCGGCACGGTGCTGCATCGCGATCACCGCGCCGCCGGGCGAGTCCGACGCCTTGGTGATGAGCTTGCCGCTGGACAGCTGGTTCTGCAGCTGCTGGTTGCGCGACAGATTGACCTGAAGGTTCGCCAGCGTGTTGCTGGCCATGGAGCGTTCCGTGACGCGGAAGCCGGGCATCCGTTCCCCTACCGTTTCATGTTGATCAGCGAGTCGAGCGTGCTGTCGACCACCGAGATGACCTTCGCCGCCGCCTCGTACGCGCGCTGGAACTGCAGCATGTTGGTCATCTCCTCGTCGAGGCTGACGCCGGACCCCGCCTGCTCGGCGGCGGTCACGTCGTCGGAGATGACCTGCTGGGCGTCGGCGCGCCGGTTGACCGTCTGCGCCGCGATGCCGATGTCGACCACGTAGTTGCGGTACGTGACGTCGGCGCCCGTCTGGTCCTTCGCGAGGTCCGCCAGCGCGGTCGCGTTGTCGCCCTGGAACGGGTTGCTCGACGTGCTGGACGCGGCGACCTTCGTCGGGTCGGTGATCGCCACGCCGATGTCCCGGGCGTTCGTGCCGGAGAAGAAGTCACCGCCCTGCTGCGGCGTCGGGACCGTGGCGGGCGGCACCACGGTGATGTCCCAGCCCTGGGCGTGCTGGTCGTTGACGGTCTGGATGAGCAGGCCGGCGACCGTGTCGAGGCCCGTCACCGCGTTCGGGATGGTCGTGGTGAGCGACTCCAGCCGCGAGGCGATCCGGCCGGTGGAGATGGACACGGCCGTGCCGTCGCTGAAGGTCACCGTCGACGGCGCGACGAGCCGGCCGTCGACGGCGGGAGAGCCGGACGCGACCAGCTCGCGGGTCGTGTCGCCCTGCACCAGCACGGCGCCGGCGAGCAGCACGTCGGTGGTGCCGTCCTCCTTGGGCCGGGCGGTCGCGCCGGTCAGCTCCGACAGCCGCAGCACCAGCTGGTCGCGCTTGTCGGTCAGCTCGTTCGTCGGCATGTCGGCGACCTTCGCCAGGGCGATCCGGGCGTTGAGGTCGGCGACCGAGGCGGTGGTCTGGTTGACCACGTCGACGTCGGCGGTGAGCTGCTCGCGGGTGGCGGAGTACAGCTGCTCCAGGTTGGCCCGGGTGGTGCGCATCGACCCGGCGACCGTGTTGGCGCGGGAGAGCAGCTGGGTGCGGGCCGAGGTGTCGCCGGGGCGGTTCGCCACGTCGGACCAGGCCGACCAGTAGTCCGACAGCTGCGCCTGCAGCCCGGTGTCGCTGGGCTCGCCGAGCGCCTGCTCCACGTTGGCGTAGACGGTCTTCTGCGCCTGGAGGTACTCGTTGAGGCCGCGCTCGGAGCGGGTCCGGTTGGTCATGAACTCGTCGTGCAGCCGGGTGACGCCGGTGATCCTGACGCCGTCGCCGACGCCGGAGGACTGCGAGTAGCGGGCCGGCTCGGTCACGTTCTCGACCGGCGTGAGCTCCACCCGCTGCCGCGAATAGCCCTCGGTGTTGACGTTGGCGATGTTCTGGCCGGTGATGTCCAGCGCCCGGCGCTGCGCGTAGAGCGCGGACAGCGCGGTGTTCAGGCCGGAGAAGGTACTCATCTACATCGCCTCGTCAATCAGCCGGTTGCGGGGGGTCGAACCGACGGTCTGACCCTTCCGCCCGTAGGTCTCGACGGAACCCGCGACCGCCAGCATCGTCTCGCGGGCGGCCCGCGCGCCGGTGGTGAGGATGTCGCGGTTGGCCTCGGCGAGCGCGCTGACCTCGGCGGTCAGCGTCAGGAACGCCATGCGGTGCTGGTTGAGCAGGTCCGACCAGGGCGCCGGGGACGCCTCGGCGAGCTGGCTGAGGCTCGGGTTCGGGCCGAGCCCGAGGGAGGCGCCGATCGCCTCGACCTCGGCGGCCCGGACGACCTCCGTGCGCCGGATCTCCTCCAGCACGACCTCGACCTCGCGGGTGGCGTGCGCGAGCCATCGGGTGCGCCCACCGGCCAGCACCAGCTGCTCCTCCTCGAGCTTGAACAGCAGCAGCTCCAGCATCTCGCGTTCCCGCCACAGGATGCTCGCGAGATCCGCCAGCCCCATGCCCGCTCCGCCCTTCACCGTGTCATCGATCGCTTCACCCATAGAGGTCGGCAGGTCGATGAGGGGCTTGAGTACAACCTCCCCGCAACTTTGCGTCACCGCGACCTGCACCCGTGGCTACCGAGGCTGGTTCTCGACCAACTCCTGCCACGAAGAGGTTGCCGTGACTGTCACCAGCGAAGCCCAGACCGAGACCCGGACCTCCCTGAACGCCGCGGAACTGGACGCCGCCGTGCGCAGCCACCTGCCCCTCGTCGGGCACCTGGTGCGCGAGATGCTCGGCCGGCTGCCTACGCACGTGTCCCGCGAGGACCTGATCTCGGCCGGGATGGCGGCGCTCGCGCACGCCGCGAAGGGCTTCGACCCCAGCCGGGGCATCCCCTTCGGCAGCTTCGCCACCACCCGCATCCGCGGCGCCCTCCTCGACGAGCTGCGCGGCCTCGACTGGGCCAGCCGCTCCGTGCGCACCCGCGCCCGCAAGGTGGAGCTCGCCCAGCAGGAGCTGACCGCCGCACTGGGGCGCACGCCGACGCAGGCGGAGCTGGCCGAGTCGCTCGGCGTGGCGCCCGAGGAGCTGAAGTCGATCGGCGACGACGTGCAGCGCGCGGTCGTGCTGTCGCTGCAGGGCTTCACCGCCGGCACCGCCGAGGACCTCGTGCCGGAGCGGACCCCGGGCCCGGAGGACCTGATCCTGCACCGGGAGAAGATCGGCTACCTGCACCACGCCGTCAACGCTCTGCCGGAGCGGCTGCGGTACGTGGTCACCGCGTACTTCTTCCAGGAGCGGCCGATGACCGACATCGCCGCGGAGCTGGGCGTCACCGAGTCGCGGATCAGCCAGCTGCGCTCCGAGGCGCTCGTGCTGCTGCGCGACGGGCTCAACAACCACCTGGACCCGCAGCTGCTGACCGCCCCGGAGCGGGGCAACGGCTGCGTCGCCCGCCGGCGGGAGGCGTACTACAGCCAGATCGCGCGACAGGGCGACCTGAGCGCCCGGCTGGCGCACACGACGGCGCTCGGTATGCCCACCTCCGGCCTGGGAGAGGCCGCCTGAGGACAACAACCTGTTAGCAACCCAGTGCGACCTCTTGTGTACCCAAAGTGACAGAGGCTGGATCTTGCCGGGGTTTCCCCGGCCCACGAAGACCCACTCCTGCCACGAAGAGGTTGCCGTGACTGTCACCATCCAGGAACGCAGCACCAGCACCACGACCGCCCGCGAGCGGGACGACCTCGTCCGCGCGCACCTGCCCCTCGTCGGGCACCTGGTGCGCGAGATGCTCGGCCGGCTGCCCGCCCACGTGTCCCGCGAGGACCTCGTGTCCGCCGGCATGGCCGCCCTCGCCCACGCCGCGAAGGGCTTCGACCCCGCCCGGGGTATCCCCTTCGGCAGCTTCGCCACCACCCGCATCCGCGGCGCCCTCCTCGACGAGCTGCGCGGCCTCGACTGGGCCAGCCGCTCCGTGCGCACCCGCGCCCGCAAGGTCGAGACGACCACCCAGGAGCTGACCGCCGCCCTCGGCCGGACGCCGACCCAGACGGAGCTCGCCGAGGCCCTCGGGATCGCGCCGGAAGAGCTCAAGACGATCGACGACGACGTCCAGCGGGCCGTGGTGCTGTCGCTGCAGGGCTTCACCGCCGGCACCGCCGAGGACCTCGTCCCCGAGCGGACCCCCGGGCCCGAGGACCTGATCCTGCACCGCGAGCGGATCGGCTACCTGCACCACGCGATCGGCGCACTGCCCGAGCGGCTGCGCGCGGTCGTCACGGCGTACTTCTTCGAGGAGCGCCCGATGAACGACATCGCCCGCGAGCTGGGCGTGACGGAGAGCCGGGTCAGCCAGCTGCGGGCGGAGGCGCTCATGCTGCTCCGCGACGGGCTCAACAACCATCTCGACCCGCACCTGCTGGACGCGCAGGAGCGCGCCGGCGGCTGCGTCGCGCGCCGGCGGGAGGCCTACTACAGCCAGATCGCCGGCCAGGGCGACCTGAGCGCCCGGCTGGCGCACACGACGGCCCTCGGCATCCCGTTCAACCTCTGACCGAAAGCCCCGGTTCCGCTGCGGAACCGGGGCTTTCGCAGTTATAGTTGAGTTGCGGAATATTTCCTCCGCAGATTCCTCATGCCCCGGACGCTGACGCCGATGTCACCGGCGAGCGAGCCAAGGACGGCTCGCGCACCACGGCCCGGATCAAGGAGGAATCACCATGGGTCTTCGTATCAACAACAACATCGCCGCGCAGAACGCGTACCGGAACCTGTCGACGACCGACAGCCAGATGAGCAAGTCGCTGGAGCGCCTGTCGTCCGGTTACCGGATCAACCGCGCGGCCGACGACGCGGCGGGCCTGTCGATCAGTGAGGGCCTGCGTTCCCAGATCGGCGGCCTGAAGGTCGCGGTGCGCAACGCGCAGGACGGCATCTCGGTCGTGCAGACCGCTGAAGGCGCGCTCACCGAGACGCACTCCATCCTGCAGCGCATGCGCGACCTCTCCGTTCAGGCGTCGTCCACGGGTTCGCAGGACACCGATGCGCGCACGGCCGCGCAGACCGAGTTCACTCAGCTGAACGCCGAGCTCGACCGCATCTCCACCACCACGTCCTTCGGCGGCCAGAAGCTGCTCGACCCGGCGGGCGCCTACACGGGCACCTTCCAGGTCGGCGCCAACACGTCGACGGCGGACTCCATCGCCGTGGACCTCGGCACCGCCGCCTTCGGCAGCGTCACCGGCGTGACGGGCTTCGACTCGACCGGGCTCGGCACCGCCGGGCTCAGCCTGGTGACCGGCGCCTCGGCCGCCATCACCGCGATCGACACCGCCATCAAGGGCGTGTCGACCGCCCGGGCGACGCTCGGTGCGTACCAGAACCGGTTCGAGCACACGATCAACAACCTCAACACCACGGTGGAGAACCTGTCCGCGTCCGAGTCCCGCATCCGCGACACGGACATGGCCCAGGAGATGGTGTCCTTCACCCGCTCGCAGATCCTGACCCAGGCCGGCACCAGCATGCTCGCCCAGGCCAACCAGGCGCCGCAGAACGTCCTGTCCCTGCTGCGCTGACAGATCCCCCCAACCACACGGACAACACACACACGCACCATCCTCCTCAGTCGATGACACACGGCGGCGCCCCCACCCACGGGGGCGCCGCCACTGTTTTTGCCGGGAAATTCCTGCCCAGAAGCCTTATGCGGCACGACCGTGTGCCGATGTTGAGAACGACCGGGCCACGGATGGCCCGGCCAGTGACCCGATTCAAGGAGGAACTTCATGGGTCTTCGCATCAACAACAACATCGCTGCTCAGAACGCCTACCGTAACCTGTCGGTCACGGACGGCCAGATGAGCAAGTCGCTGGAGAGGCTGTCGTCGGGTTACCGGATCAACCGTGCCGCCGACGACGCGGCAGGTCTCTCGATCAGCGAGGGTCTTCGGTCCCAGATCGGCGGCCTGAAGGTCGCGGTGCGCAACGCGCAGGACGGCATCTCGGTCGTGCAGACCGCTGAAGGTGCTCTCACCGAGACGCACTCGATCCTGCAGCGTATGCGTGACCTCTCCGTTCAGGCGTCGTCCACGGGTTCGCAGGACACCGATGCGCGCACGGCCGCGCAGACCGAGTTCACTCAGCTGAACGCTGAGCTGGACCGGATCGCGACCACCACGTCGTTCGGCGGGCAGAAGCTGCTCGACCCGACGGCAAGCTACACGGGTACTTTCCAGGTCGGCGCCAACACGGCGTCCGCCGATCAGATCGCGGTCGACCTCGGCACCGCCGCCTTCGGTGGGGTCGCCGTTACCGGCTTCGACTCGACCGGCCTCGGGGTCGACTCGCTCGACCTCGTGACGGGAGCGTCGGCGGCCATCACCGCGATCGACACGGCGATCAAGGGTATTTCGACCGCTCGGGCCACGCTCGGTGCATACCAGAACCGGTTCGAGCACACCATCAACAACCTGAACACAGCCGTGGAGAACCTGTCCGCCTCGGAGTCGCGCATCCGGGACACGGACATGGCCTCCGAGATGGTGTCGTTCACCCGCTCGCAGATCCTGACCCAGGCCGGCACGAGCATGCTGGCCCAGGCCAACCAGGCGCCGCAGAACGTCCTCTCCCTGCTGCGCTAGAGGAGCTGGAGTCGATGGCCTGACGAGGGCATGACAGGGCACGGCACCCACCCAGGGCGCCGTGCCCTGCCAGTCTCCAGCCGCCCCACCGCGAGCGGCGGGTCCCGCGCGGGGGGTTCCCACCCCGCGGCCCCCCATGCGCCGCTGCGCGGCGCACTCAAGCCTTTCTCCTCAACTCCTTTCAAACTCGGCCGATCTGCCCCGTGAACAGGCCACGGAGGGCCGGACCGAGCTCAAGGAGGAACTGTCATGGGGCTCAGGATCAACAACAACATCGCCGCGCAGAACTCCTACCGGAACCTGTCGGTGACCGACAACCAGATGAGCAAGTCGCTGGAGAAGCTGTCGTCCGGCTTCCGGATCAACCGGGCCGCGGACGACGCGGCCGGCCTCTCCATCAGCGAAGGCCTGCGCTCGCAGATCGGCGGCCTGAAGGTCGCGGTCCGCAACGCGCAGGACGGCATCTCGGTCGTGCAGACCGCTGAAGGCGCGCTCACCGAGACGCACTCCATCCTGCAGCGCATGCGCGACCTGTCCGTGCAGGCGTCCTCGACCGGTTCGCAGGACTCCGACGCGCGGACCGCCGCGCAGACCGAGTTCACGCAGCTGAACGAGGAGCTGAACCGGATCGCGACCACCACCGCCTTCGGCGGGCAGAAGCTGCTCGACCCGACGGCAAGCTACACGGGTACTTTCCAGGTCGGCGCCAACACGGCGTCCGCGGACCAGATCACGGTCAGTCTCGGCACCGCCGCCTTCGGCGGGGTCGCCGTGACCGGCTTCGACTCGACCGGCCTGGGGACCGACGCGCTGGACCTGGTGACCAACGCCTCCGCGGCGATCACCGCGATCGACACGGCCATCAAGGGCGTGTCGACCGCCCGGGCGACGCTCGGTGCGTACCAGAACCGGTTCGAACACACCATCAACAACCTGAACGTCGCCGTGGAGAACCTGTCCGCGTCCGAGTCCCGGATCCGGGACACGGACATGGCCCAGGAGATGGTCTCGTTCACGAGATCGCAGATCCTGACCCAGGCCGGCACCAGCATGCTGGCCCAGGCCAACCAGGCGCCGCAGAACGTGCTGTCGCTGTTGCGCTGACAGCGCTCGTAAGGCGGGGAGGGGACCGAGGTTTCCTCCCCGCACGCGTGTTTCGCAGTTCTTCTGCAGTTCTTCTAGGGGGTTCCACCATGGGTAGCGTCGACGGCCTGATCTCGGGCATGAGCACCTCGTCGGTCATCAGCGGGCTGATGCAGGTCGAGGCCGCCCCACAGACCGCCCTCAAGGCCAAGGTGGCCACGCAGCAGAAGGTCGTCACCGCGTACCAGGGCATCAACACCAAGATGAAGGCCCTGCTCACCGCGTCCAAGGCGCTGGTGGACCCCACCGCCTGGAAGGGCGGCGTCGCCACGTCGAGCTCGGACGCCGCCACCGCGACCACGACGTCGACCGGCGCGCAGAGCGGTGCGCTGTCCTTCCGCGTGAACAAGCTGGCCGCCGCCCACGCGGTCGTCTTCAACAGCACGGTCGCCGCGACCACCGACACGATCATGAGCGGCTCGTCGTTCCAGATCGACGTCAACGGCACGCCGAAGACGGTCAACGTCACCGACACGTCGCTCAAGGGCGTCGTCGACGCCATCAACAAGACCGCCGACCTCGGCGTGAAGGCCACCGCGTTCCAGGTCTCCCCCGGCCAGTACACGATGCAGCTCACGTCGACCACGACCGGCTCCGCCTCGACCTTCGACTTCACCAGCGGCGGCAACCCCTTCACCCTCGGCGCCGAGCAGATCGTCTCCACGGGCGCGGACGCCGAGCTGCTCGTCGGCGACCCGGCCACCCCGCTGAAGGTGACGTCGTCGACGAACACGTTCAAGGACCTGATGGACGGCCTGACCGTCACCGCCACGAAGGTGCAGCAGCCGACCGACCCGCCGGTGACCGTCACCGTCTCCCGCGACAACGAGGGCATCGCCGGCAAGGTCCAGGCCATGATCGACGCGGCGAACCAGGCGCTGTCGGAGATCTCCAGCCAGACCAAGAACAAGAGCGGCTCGGTCCCCGGCGGCCCCCTCGCCGGCAACAGCATCATGTCGCAGGTCGCCAGCAACGTGCTCAACACCGTCTCCGGCGGCACCGCCAGCAACGGCAGCTACAAGGACGTCGGCATCGAGCTGACCCGCGACGGCCAGCTCACGTTCGACAAGGCCAAGTTCATCGCGGCGCTCGACGCCGACCCGGAGAAGACGCAGGCGCTCTTCATCGACACCGCCCAGACGGACGTCACCCTGAAGACGGGCCTCGCCGACAAGCTGTCCGGCGTGGCGGACACCGCCACCCAGACCAACACCGGCACGCTGTCCCGGCTGATCACCAGTGGCAACGACGCGATCACGGACCTCAACCACCGCGTCGACGACTGGGACGTCCGGCTGCAGGCGCGGCAGGCGACGCTGCAGAAGCAGTTCGGCGCCATGGAGACCGCGCTCGGCAAGCTGAAGAACCAGGGCAGCTGGCTGTCCGGCCAGCTCGCCTCGCTCGGTTAGGTCCTGCTCCCCCTCAGGCCACTGGAGATCGAATGACCACACAAGCCCTGCGCAACCGCTACGTCAGCGACAGCGTCGCGACGGCTCCCCCGTCCCGGCTGCTCGTCATGCTGTACGACCGGCTGGTGCTCGACCTGATGATCGCCGGCCAGTCGCTGGAGGCGGGCGACAGGCCGACGGCGTCGGCGCGGATCCAGCACGCCCAGGAGATCATCATGGAGCTCCGGGCGACGCTGGACCCCACCGCGTGGAGCGGCGGGCCGGGCCTCGCCTCGCTGTACAGCTACCTGATCACCGAACTGGTCCAGGCCAACGTCACCGGTGACCGGAGCAAGGTCGAGGCCGTGCAGAGCTTCGCCGAGCAGTTGCGCGACGCGTGGCGGGAGGCGGCCGCGCAGGTGATCGGGTCCGGGCCGTGACCACCGCCCCCGGCGAGGCCGGCGGCGAGTGGGACGAGGCGTGGGTCGCGGCGCTCGACGCGATGGAGCTCGAGGCCGACGAGGTCGAGCAGATGCTGCGGCACCGCGACGTGCTGGAGGCCGCACCGGTGACGGCGGTGACGTTCAGCCCGCCGGAAGGGCTCGGCCCGCTGCCGATCGCGCTCGCGGACCGGGCGCGGCGGCTCGTACAACGGCAGCTCGACCTCTCCAGGGAGCTGACGATCGCGATCGCCGGCAACCGCCAGCAGGCGCGGCTGGTCAACCGGCTGCACCGCGAGGCGGCCGAGACCGTGCCCGTCTACGTGGACAACCGCACCTGAAGGATCCGGGGCGGAACAGCGCCCGCAACCGAAAAGCACTGCGAATGCGCCCGAAACTGCCGATGACATCGGCATGACCCACATCCCGGTGTCCGTGATCGTCGCCGCTGGGGGCAGCGCTGACGACTTCCACGCCTGCCTGCTGTCGCTGCGCGCCTCCCTCGGCCTGCGCGACGAGGTGGTCTGCGTGCTGCCGTCGGACCGCGCCGACCTGCGCGCCGACCTGCGCGGCGAGCAGTGGCTGAAGGTGATCGAGTCGCCCGCCGGGGCAGGGGCCGCCGCGCGGTGGGCCGCCGGCGTCGACGCGACCCGCCACCCGATCATCGTGCTCGTCGACGGTGACGTCGTGCTGTCCGCGCACTGGCTCGACCCCGTCCTGGAGCCCTTCGGCGACCCGTCCGTGGTCGCCACCGGCCCGCGCTGCCACAACAGCTTCGGCCCCCAGCAGGCCGAGCTGCCGAAGGAGGCGATGGCCAGCGCGGCGGCGTTCAAGTCGTTCGCCAGGCAGTGGCGGCAGGACCATCGCGGCGAGTTCAGCGACGTGGACCGGCTCGGGCCCGTGTGCGTGGCTATCCGCCGCGACGCGCTCGCGATCGCCGGCGGGCCGACCGCCGACCTGCCCTGGGACGGGCTCGCGGTGCAGGGGCGGGTCACCGTGGCGCACGCGGCGCTGGTGGCGCATGTGGCCTCGACGGACTGCGGGCTGCGCGGCGAGTTCACCGACGCGCCCGGCGCGCCGCTGATCAGCGCGGCGCTCATCGTGAAGGACGAGGCCGACGTGCTGGCCCGTTCCCTGGACGCGCTGCACGACCTGGTCGACGAGATCGTCGTCTACGACACCGGCTCGACCGACGACACGGTCGCGATCGCCCGCGCCCACGGCGCCCGGGTCGTCGAGGGGTACTGGAACGAGCACTTCGGCGACGCCCGCAACCGCTGCCTGGAGCACTGCCGCGGCACCTGGGCGCTGTGGGTCGACGCCGACGAGATCTTCACCGGCGACGCGAAGGCGGTGCGGGCGGCCGTCGCCGCCGGCGGCGACGCCCGGGCCTTCTTCGTCACCATCGACAACCAGGAGGGCCACGAGGGCGGCTCCGGGCACAGCACCATCTACTTCCCCCGGCTCTTCCGCAGGTCGCCGTCGCGCCTGTACGGGCGGCTGCACGAACAGGTCGTCGACCGGGTCACCGGGACCGCCATGGTCGGCCCGCAGCTGACCACGGCGGTGCTCACCCACGTCGGCTACACCGCGCTGCGCAGGACGGTGAAGAGCAAGGCGGAGCGCAACCTGCGGCTGGCGGAGCTCGCCGCGGAGGACGTCAGCGGGATCACCGCCATCGGCAACCTCGCCCGCGCCCAGATCGGCTCCGGGCACATCGACGAGGCCATCGAGACGTCCCGCCGCGGCCTGGAGCAGGCGAAGGAGAACAGCCACCGGGTCCTGTTCCTCAAGATCCTCGCCGACGCGTACCTCGCGCTGAAGCGCCTGACCGAGGCGAACGAGACCATCGAGGAACTGCGCAGGATCGCCAGCACCGCGTTCACCGTCGACGAGCACGAGGTCAAACTGCGCTTCGCCGAGGGCGACTACGAGCGGGCCCTGGAGATCGTCGCGGCGCTGCCGGAGTCGGGCATGAACGACCTGCTGTACGGCGTCGGCAAGGGCCGCTTCGCCGGGCTGCACATCGACGCGCTCAGCCGGCTGGACCGCAACCAGGAGGCGGCGGAGCAGCTGCGGCGGTCCCTGCGGGAGGGGCGGGTGCCGGTGCCGGTCGCCCGGATGGCGCAGGTGCTGGGCGCCGCCGACGGCAGTCTCGCGGAGGTCGCCGAGCTGCTGCCCCGCGAAGGGGTGCGCGGGCTGCTCTTCGGCATCGCGGAGGCGCCGCCGGAGGCCGCCGACGAGCTGCTGGAGGCGTTGTGGCGCCGGTACCCCGGCGAGCCGACGGTGCTGACCGTCGCGGCCCGGGTCGGTCGGCTGGTCCCGCTGATCCGGGCGATGGAGTGGTCGGCACGGCTGCGGCAGCACGGGTTCGCGGAGCGCTGCACGCTGCTCGCCCTGTCCGGCAACTCGCGGCGCACGCCACGGGAGCGGACCCTGGCGGCGGCGATCGCCCTGGAGATGTTCCACGACGAGGCCGCGCTGCCGCTGCTGAACGAGGCCCTCGCCGCGGTGCCCGACGACCAGAGCGCCCCGGTCCTGGAGGAGATGCGCATCCTCGCCCCGAAGGTGTCCGACTCCATCGAGCTCGCCGACGCCTGAGACACCGCTGACTGAGCACCGGCACGCAGACACCAACGCGCAGCAAGGCCGACCTGGCGGCACGTCGAACGGCCGGACGGTCAACCTCCGCCGACGGTCAACCTCCCCGGACATGTCCGCTGCGCGAACATGTCCGACATTTCGGTTATGTCGGTGAGCGGAGCGAGTCGACATAACCGAAGCAGCGCCGCGGAACCGAAGCAGCGTCCGCGGAACCGAAGCAGCGTCCGCGGAACCGAAGCAGCGCCGCGGAACCGAAGCAGCGCCGCGGAACAGCGGCCGGCACCGCCCCTTGTGGGACGGTGCCGGCCTTTGCGTGGCTGCGGGGTCAGCGGCCCGCGCCGACCAGCTCGCCCTCGATCACCGGGGCGGGCGGCCGCGGCACCTCGCGGGGGCGCATGAAGCGCGGCGCCCACCAGTTGGCGTTGCCGAGCAGGGTCATCAGCGAGGGCAGGACGACCGCGCGGATGATCGTCGCGTCGAGCAGGATCGCGGCGGCGAGGCCGACGCCGAGCTGCTTCATGTCGATGGTGCTCAGGGTCGCGAAGATGGAGAACACCGCCACCATCACGATCGCCGCGCTGGTGACCACGCCGGCGGAGCCCGTGATGCCGTGCGCCACCGCGTCGCGGGTCGGCATGCCCTGCTTGACCGCCTCGCGGATGCGGCTGACGACGAAGACGTGGTAGTCCATCGACAGGCCGAACAGCACCACGAAGAGGAACAGCGGCAGCCACGACACGACCGCGTCCATGGACGTGAAGCCCAGGATGCCCTCCGCCCAGGTGCCCTGGAAGATCAGGACGACCAGGCCGTAGGACGCGCCGGCGGAGAGCAGGTTGAGCGCGATCGAGGTGACCGCGACGACCACCGAGCGGAACGTGAAGGCCATCACCAGGAAGGTCAGCACCAGCACGAACCCGACGACCAGCGGCAGCTTGTGCTTGACGTGGTCGGCGTAGTCGACGTCGGCGCCGACGAACCCGCCGACGGCGGCGTCCGAGCCCGCCTTCACGCCCGGCACCTTGCCGACGGTCTGTGGGACCATGACCTCCCGCAGCTTGTCGAGGGACTCCTTCGCCTGCTCGGAGCGGCCGGCGAACGGGGTGGCGACGTCGAGCACGGCGACCTTGCCGTCCGCGGACACCTCGACGTCGGGCGCCTCGTCCAGCGGCGCGAACAGCGGGTCGGCCGCGGCCGCCTTCGCCAGCTCGGTCAGCGCGGCCTTCGTGGCGTCGAGCTGGCCGGCCGGGACGCGGACGGCGACGGTGTGCACGGTGCCGTTGCTGGGGTACGCCTTCACGAGCCGGTCGTAGGCCTGCATCGCGGGCGTGGTGCGCGGCAGGTCCTCCATGCCGGGGAAGCTCAGCCGCATGCTCAGCGCCGGCGCGGCGAGCGCCAGCAGCGCCAGGACCGAGATCGCCAGCGTGGCCACCGGGCGGCGCAGGGCGGGCCGGAGGATGAAGCTCCAGACCTTCGACTGGCCCTCACCCTCGGCGCGGGGCCGGGTGAGGCGCCACAGCACCGGGACGCGGGGCCGGTCGATCCAGCGGCCCAGCTTCGACAGCAGCGCCGGCAGGACGGTCAGCGAGCCGATCACGGAGACAAGCACGACCAGGATCGAGCCGACGGCGAGGGACGAGAAGACCACGTCACCGGCGAGGAACAGGCCCGCCATCGCGATCGTGACGGCGACGCCGGAGACGACGACCGCGTGCCCGGACGTCTCGGCCGCGATCTCGACGGCGTCGAGGTGCTTGCGGCCCTTCGCCCGTTCCTCTCGCTCCCGGCGCAGGTAGAACAGGGAGTAGTCGACGCCGACGGCCATGCCGATGAGCAGGATGACGCTGGCGGTGGTGTCGGTCGACGGCACCAGGTGCGAGGCGAGCGTCGAGAGGCCGAGCGCGGCCGCGACCGACGACAGCGCCAGCAGCACCGGCACGCCGGCGGCGATGAGCGCGCCGAACGCGACGATGAGGATCGCGAACGTCACCGGCAGGCTGAGGAACTCGGCCCGCTGGAAGTCCTTGCCGAGCGTGTCGTCCATGGCCTGGCCGATGGACTCGCCGCCGGTCTCCTCGACCCGCAGCCCGGGGTGGGCGCGCTGCACGCCGGAGGTGGCGTCGCGCAGCTTGCCGACGCGGTCCTGGGCGGTCTCGGGGTCGCCGCTCATGGTGACCCGGACCAGCAGCGCGCTGCCGTCGTGGGAGGGCAGCGGGTCGCTCACCGAGGCGACCTCGGGCAGCGCCTTCATCGCGGTCGCCACGTCGGCGGCGGCCTTGTCCGCGGCCGTCCTGTCCAGGGCGCCGGACAGCGGGGTGATGAGGATGCTCTCCGTCGCCGGGTTGTCGAAGTGGCCCTCGTTGACGATGACGTCGGCCCGGCCGGACTCGCCGATGGCCTGGTCGGAGTTGCTCGCCTCGACGGTGCCCGCCATGTTCCCGCCGATGAAGCAGACAGCGACGAACACGACCCACAGAGCGATTGCGCGCCAAGGGTGCTCCGCGCTCCAGCGCGCCACCCGTACGGTAACTGGTCTCTTCTCCACGCAAGAGACGCTATGGATTCCGCGCCCCGCGAACATCCGGGCTGCACCCGACCCGCACCCGGATTCGGGCATTGGGGGTTTTCCCCGAGGCCGATTTCCTCAACCCGGGCCGACATACGCCGATGGCTCCAATGAGCAAGGATCGCTCACTCCAGGGGCCAGGGACCGGCGACACACCGCAACAAGCCGTTTTTCGGTGGACGGGAGCGTCCCAGCCGTGTTCGAAGACGTCACGTCGGTCACCCTGCACAGCGCCCTGACGGGGCTGGCGAAACGGCAGCGGGTGATCGCCGACAACATCGCCAACATCGAGACGCCCGGCTTCCTCGCCGGGCGGGTGTCCTTCGAGGACTCCCTGCGCACCGCCGTCGAGGCCGGCCGGCCGCAGGACACGACGATCGGCGTGGCCCGGTCGCTGGAGCCGACCCGCGAGGACGGCAACAACGTCAACCTCGACCACGAGGTCCTCTCCAACATCGACACCGGTCTGCGGTACCAGACGATGCTGCGCGGCGTGGACGACAAGTTCGGCCTCCTGCGGACCGCGATCAGGGGCTGATGATGACCATCTTCAGCGCCATCGGCATCGCCGGCACGGGCGTCACCGTCTACCGCAAGTGGCTGGACGCGGTCGCCGACAACGTCGCCAACATGAACGACGCGCAGTCGACGTCGGGCCAGGTGTTCCGCGCCCGCTACGTGCAGGCCCGAGCCGTCGACTACGGCACCGGGGAAGGCGGCGCGGTCGTGGCCGGCACCGCGCTGGGAGATCCGAAGGGGCGCCTGGTGTACGAGCCGGAGAACCCGCTCGCCGACCGGGAGGGCTACGTCAAGTACCCCGACATCGACCTCGGCTCGCAGATGACACAGATGATCATGGCGCAGCGCGCCTACCAGGCGAACCTCACGGTGGTCGACCGGGCGAAGGACGCCTACCAGGCCGCGATCCAGATCGGGAAGGGCTGATCATGACCATCGACGCCGTCGGGGCCGTCAGTGCCCTTCCCGCGCTCCCGCCGATCTCCGCGTCCGACTCGAGCGCCCCGTCGTCCTCCGGCACCGACTTCGGCGCCATGGTCGCGCAGGGCCTCCAGCGGCTGCAGCAGGTGCAGGACAACGCCGACCACCTCGCCGTGCAGGCCGCCACCGGCAGCCTGACCGACGTGCACGACTACATGATCGCCGCGACCGAGGCGAACCTCGCGACCAGCCTCACCGTCGCCGTGCGCAACCGGGCCCTTGAGTCCTTCAACGAGATCATGAGGATGCAGGCCTGATGCGTGACCGGCTCACCGCCCTCATGCGGCGGGGGACCGACGGCTGGAAGGCCTTCACCCCCGGGCAGCGGGCGGTCACGATCGTCGCCGTGCTCGCCCTGGCGATCGGCGGGTACTTCTTCGCGACCTGGGCCGGCAAACCGACCATGGCGCCGCTGTTCTCGAACCTGGCCGCCGCCGACGCGAGCGCGATCGTCGACAAGCTCAACGCCGACGGCGTCACCTACACGCTGTCCGACGGCGGCAGCACCATCAACGTGCCCAGCGACCAGGTGTACAGCCTGCGGATCTCGATGAGCGGGGCCGGCCTGCCCGCCGCGGGCGACGCCGGCTACTCACTGCTGGACAAGCAGGGCATCATGACCAGCGAGTTCATGCAGCAGGTCACGTACCGCCGGGCCCTGGAAGGCGAGCTCGGCAAGACGATCGAGGCGATCAACGGCGTCAACAAGGCCACCGTGCACCTCGCGATCCCGCAGAAGGACGTCTTCACCGACGACCAGGTCGCGCCGACCGCGTCGGTGCTCGTCGACACCGGCACGAAACCGTTGCCGGGCGGCGCCGTCACGTCGATCGTGCACCTGGTGTCCTCCAGCGTCGAGGGGCTCGAACCGGACGCGGTCACGGTCGTCGGCGCCAACGGCAAGGTCCTGTCCGGCACCGGCGACGGTCCGGGGTCCGCCCCGGACGGGCAGTCCGGCCAGACGACCGCCTTCGAGCAGCGGCTCAACGGCGCGCTGCAGAACATGCTCGACACCGTCGTCGGGCCGGGGCACTCCGTCGTGCAGGTGACGGCCGACCTCGACTTCGACGCGACCGAGACCAAGACGCAGAAGTACGTCGCGGACCCGGCCGTGCCGCCGCTGTCGGAGTCCAAGTCGTCCGAGCAGTACACGGGCGGCAACGGCACCCCGGTCGGCGGCGTCCTCGGCCCGGACAACATCCAGGTCCCCAACGGCACCGGCGCCGGCGGCGACGGGACCTACCAGCAGTCCACCGAGACCCGCAACAACGCGGTCGGCATGGTCACCGAGACGAAGAAGACCGCGCCCGGCGCGGTGCGCAAGCTCGCCGTCGCCGTCATCGTCGACAGCTCCGTGGCGAAGGTCGACGAGGCGCAGCTGCAACAGCTCGTCTCCTCCGCCGTCGGCCTCGACGCGACCCGCGGCGACCAGATCGCGGTCAGCTCGATGGCGTTCGACACGACCAAGGCCACCGCCGAGCAGAACGAGCAGGCGGAGGCCGCGAAGGCCGAGAAGAGCGAGCTGCAGCAGAAGTACATCCAGATGGGCCTGATCATCCTGGCCCTGCTGGTCCTGCTGATCGTCGCGGCGATCTCCAACCGCCGCCGGCGCAAGCGGGAGAAGGTGCAGCTGACCGAGCAGCAGAACGCGGCTCTGGAGGAGATGCAGGCGGCGATCGAGGCGGCCCGCGCCAAGCTCGCCCTGGAGGGGCACGGCGGCATCGGCGGCGCCCACGAGCTCGAGGGTGCCGGCGGGCCCGGCGAGGAGTTCGACCGCGACGGGCGCTTCCGGGACATCACCCAGATGGTCGAGAAGCAACCCGACGAGGTCGCGCAGCTGCTGCGCGGCTGGCTCGCCGACCGGCGCGGCTGAGCGGGCCGGTTGACCGATGACGACCGGGGAGATGACCGGGCTGCGGAAAGCAGCCATCCTCCTTGTCCAGATGGGCAAGGAGGACGCCGCGAAGATCATGGCGCATCTTCGCGAGGCCGAGGTCGAGGAGCTCACCGCCGAGATCATGCGGCTCGGGCAGGTCGAGGGCGACATCGCCGACGTGGTGCTCGAGGAGTTCCACGACATGGCGACCGGCCACCGGTACGTGGGGCAGGGCGGCCTCGACTTCGCCCGGGACCTGCTGGAGGCGTCGCTCGGCCGCGAGCGCGCCGGCGAGATCGTCGGCCGGCTCAACACCGTCTTCATGGACGTGCCGTTCGGCTTCCTCGGCCAGGCCGACCCGCGCCAGCTGCTGTCGTTCCTGCAGGACGAGCACCCGCAGACGATCGCGCTGGTCCTCGCCCACATGACCGCCACGCAGGCGTCGCAGATCCTCGGCGGGCTCGCCCCCGAGCTGCAGGCCGACGTCGCGCACCGCATCGCCGTCATGGACCGCACCTCCCCCGAGATCATCCGCAAGGTGGAGGCGACCCTGGAGCGCAAGATGTCCTCGGTGCTCCAGCCGAGCGACCTGTCCGCGGTCGGCGGCCTCGAACCGCTCGTCGAGATCATCAACCGGACCGACCGGGCCACCGAGCGGCTGATCCTCGAAGGGCTCGCCGGGCGCAACCCGGAGCTGGCGGAGGAGATCCGCTCGAAGATGTTCATGTTCGAGGACATCGTGTCCCTCGACGACCGCTCCATCCAGCTCGTGCTGCGCCAGGTGGAGACCAACGACCTCGCGACCGCGCTCAAGGGCGTCCGCGAGGAGGTCCGCCAGAAGGTCATGAAGAACCTCTCCGAGCGCGCCGCGGAGAACCTCGCCGACGAGATCGAGATGCTCGGCCCGGTCCGCCTGCGCACCGTCGAGGAGTCCCAGGCGAAGATCGTCCAGGCGATCCGCACCCTGGAGGAGTCCGGCCAGATCACGATCCGCCGAGGGGACGACGATGAGTTCGTCGGCTGAGTATCCGCTCGCCTTCCCGCCGCCGGCGAAGAAGCGCGCGGGCACGCCACGCCCGGCGTTCCCGCCGCCGCCCCCGCCGCCACCGACGCCCGCGACCCGCGCGTACCCGCCGCCGGAGACCCCCTCGACCGTCCGGTACGGCGAGAGCGTCCTCACCGACGACCGCGCCGGCGCCGCGCCGCAGGCCCGGTTCGACGTCGACCTCCGCGAGCGCGAGACGTTCCCGCCGGAGCTCGTCGAGCGGGTCCGCGAGGAGGCGGAGGCCGCCGGGTACGCCGCCGGGTGGGCGCAGGGCATGCGGGAGGCGAAGACCGGCGCCGAGGCGCAGGCCGCGCGGGTCGCCGCCGAGGCCGCGGCGACCGCCGAGGAGCACCGCCGCGGCGTCGAGTCGGCCCTGCGGGCGATCGGCGCCGCCGCCGGCACGCTGGAGCGCCGGGCGGTGCCGGCGGCGCAGGACATCGAGGACCAGATCGTGGCGACGGCGTTCGCGCTCGCCGAGGCGGTCCTCGGCCGGGAGCTGCGGACCGCGACCGAGCCCGGCCGGGAGGCCCTCGCCCGGGCGCTCGCGCTGGTGCCCGGGACACGTCCGGTGACGGTCAGGCTCAACCCGGCGGACCGGCTGACGATAGGACAGACGGAACTGGTCATGGACGGCCGCACGGTGTCCCTCGTGGACGACCCGGCGCTCGGACCGGGCGACGCCCTCGCACTGTGCGACGCCACGTCGGTCGACGCCCGGCTCGCGCCGGCGCTCGACCGGGTCCGGGAGGTGCTCGAACAGTGACGTCGTCGCTCCAGCAGCGCATCGCCGCCGCCCGCCAGGCCGCCAACCCGCGGGTCAGCGGCCGGGTCACCTCGATCGTGGGCCTGTCGGTCACGGTCGCCGGCGTCGACGGCCGCGTGGGCGACCTCGTGGAGATCGGCGACCCGGGCGGCCCCGGCCCGGCGGTCCCCGCCGAGGTCGTCTCCATCGACGGCGACCGGCTCGCGTGCCTGCCGCTCGGCGCGCTCACCGGCGTCGGCACCGGCAGCCCCGTGCGCAGCACCGGCTCGCCGCTGCAGATCGCCGTCGGCCCGCAGCTGCGCGGCCGCATCCTCGACGGGCTCGGCCGCCCGATGGACGGCGGGCCGGCGCTCACCGGCCTGGAGCGGGTCACGGTCGAGCACGACGCGCCCGACGCACTCGCCCGCGGCCGGGTCCAGGAGCCGCTGTCGCTCGGCGTGCGCGCTCTGGACACGCTCGTGCCGTGCGGGCGCGGGCAGCGCATCGGCATCTTCGCCGGCTCCGGCGTCGGCAAGAGCAGCCTCATGTCCATGATCACCCGCGGTACGGACGCCGAGATCTCCGTGATCGGCCTCGTCGGCGAGCGGGGCCGCGAGGTCCGCGAGTTCATCGAGAACGACCTCGGCCCCGAGGGCCTCGCCCGGTCCGTCGTGGTGATCGCGACCTCCGACCAGCCGCCGCTGGTGCGGCTGCGGGCCGGCTTCGTCGCGACGCGGATCGCCGAGTACTTCCGCGACGGCGGCCAGGACGTGCTGCTGCTGATGGACAGCCTCACCCGCACCGCGATGGCGCAGCGCGAGGTCGGCCTGTCGGCGGGCGAGCCGCCGGCGACCCGCGGCTACCCGCCGAGCGTGTTCGCGCTGCTGCCGCGCCTGCTGGAGCGGGCCGGGCCGGCGCCGGTCGGCTCGATCACCGGCCTGTACACGGTCCTCGTCGAGGGCGACGACCACAACGAGCCGATCGCGGACACCGCCCGGTCGATCCTCGACGGGCACATCACCCTGGACCGGCGGCTCGCCACGTCCGGGCACTTCCCCAGCATCGACGTGCTGGAGTCGGTGTCCCGGGTCGCCAACGCGGTCACCACCCGCGAGCAGCGCGCCGACGCCACCGCGATGCGGCGGATGCTCGCCGCCCACCGCGACGTGCGGGAGCTGGTCGAGATCGGCGCGTACGTGAGCGGCACCAACCCCGACGCCGACCGCGCCCGGGCGCTGTGGCCGCAGATCAACGACTTCCTGCGGCAGGACATGGACGACACCACCCCGGCTCCGCGGGCGTGGTCGATGCTGGATGCGCTGGTGAGCTCCTGATGGCGAAGAACGGTTTCCGGCTCGGTGCGGTCCTGCGCGCCCGCAAGGCCCAGGAGGACGCGGCGAAGGCGGCCGTCGTCCGGGCCCGTGGCGAGGCCGCCGCGGCGCACGGGGCGGTGCACGCCCGGGAGCGCGACCTCGACGGCCGGCGGGTCCCGGACGGGGCGACGTCGGCGGCGTTCGCCGCGACCCTCATGGCCCGGCAGGCGACGGCGACGGCCCTCGCGGCGGCGATCGGCGCGGCCGAGCTCGCCGACCAGACCGTCCAGGACCGGCTCGACGACCTCACCGACGCGGCCGTGCAGCGCCGCACGATCGAGAAGCTCCAGGAGCGGCACGACCTGACCCGCAAGCGGACGGCGGCCGCGATCGAGGCCAAGGCGGTCGACGACCTCACCACCTCCGCCGCCTTCAACCGCAGGGGTGACGCATGACAGTGTTCGAGGCGCAGGCGCGCGTGGCGGAGATCCGGACCCGGATCGGGCTCGGCGCGCCGGCCGGGACCGGCGGCGGGGAAGCCTTCGCGGCGACCCTGAAGTCCACATTGGACAGCACCTCCGCGGTCACCGGCGGGGACGTCGTGGACGCGGCGAAGCGGTACCTCGGCACGCCGTACGTCTTCGGCGGCACCAGGCCCGAGAGCGGCCTGGACTGCTCGGGTCTCGTCCAGCGGGTCTACGCCGACCTCGGCGTCACGCTCCCCCGGGTGGCGAAGGACCAGGCGCGCCAGGGCACCGCGGTGCCCGACCTGGCCCACGCCCGCCCCGGCGACCTGCTCGCCTTCGGCAGCCCCGTCGACCACATCGCCATCTACCTCGGGAACAACCGCATGATCGCCGCCCCGCACGCCGGTGACGTGGTGAAGGTCCAGGACGTTTACGAGACACCCACCGCCATCCGCCGGATCGTGAACACCTCGCTGGACCCGGCGTGGTCCTCCGCGCTGTCCGGCGCGACGGGCGCCGTGCAGCGCTCCGCGTCGGCCATGGCACTGCGGCCCGCCGCCCTCACCGGGGCGACGGTGGCGACGCCCGCGGAGGTGCCCTATGCGGAGCTCTTCCAGCAGGCCGGCGCGAAGTACGGCCTCGAGCCCGCCCTCCTGGCCGCCGTCGCGAAGGTCGAGTCCGGCTACGACCCGGCCGCCGTCAGCGGCGCCGGCGCGCAGGGCCTCATGCAGCTGATGCCGGCCACCGCCCGCGGCCTCGGCGTCGACGCCCTCGACCCGGCGCAGGCGGTCGACGGCGCCGCCCGGATGCTGTCGTCGAACCTCGAACGCTTCGGCTCGATCGACCTCGCCCTCGCCGCCTACAACGCGGGCGGCGGCGCGGTCAGCCGCTACGGGGGCATCCCGCCGTTCGCGCAGACCCAGGCCTACGTCCCCAAGGTCAAGGCGGCGATGGAGCAGCTCGCGGGAAGGGGTTTCGCATGACCGCACCACTGGACGTCACCCGGCTGGCCGCCGCCACCCGCGCCGCCGACCAGCCTGCCGCCGCCGGCCCCTCGGACGCGTTCGCGGCGGCCCTGGCGGCCGCCACCCACGGCCGCGCCTCCCAGGGCGCACCGACCCAGGGCGCCCGCGACCGCCGGCTCGATCAGCGCTTCGAGCAGCGCCCCGAGCAACGCCCCGAGCAACGCCCGGTGCGGCGCCCGGAGCAGGACCGCGACCGGGACAGGACGGACAGGACGCAGGACCGGCGCTTCCCGGTGCGGGACCGCCGGGCCGACGACCGCCGCCGCGCCCCCGAGGCGGACACCCTCGCCTCCACCGCGGCCGCCCAGCAGCACCGCGAGCCCGTGATGCGGCGCCCCTCCTCCGAGCGGCCCCAGGAGTCTCGCGATGCCGCCGCCGCTCCGGTACGGCAAGCGCCCCGCCCGGCGGACCCCACGCCCAGCGCTTCGCGGCCCCTCGCCCACGCCCCCGGCGACCCGGTCACCGAAGCCCGCCACGGCACCCCGGCCACCGGGCACCGTCCCGGCGGCTCGGTCACCGGCGGCTCGGTCGGCGAGCCGGGCCTGCGGCGCCCCCTGGAGGCCATGCTGAGGGCCGCCGCCGCCGAGACCGGCCCGACGGTGGTGACCGTCCCGATCGTCGCCGCCGAGCCAGGACCCCAGCCGGCGCTTCCCGCCACCCTCCAGCCGGCCGGGCACCAGTCCGTGCCCCAGGCCGGGACGGCGCCGCAGGAACAGGCCGCGGCCCAGGCCCAGCTCGGTCCGCGGCCGGGCGCCCCGACCGGGACCGCGCTCGGGACCGAGATCGGTGCTGCGACCGGGGCGCAGTCTGAGGGCCAGGCCGGAACACAGACCGGGTCCCACTTCGGGGCACAGCTCGCGGCGCAGGCCGGCGCACTGACCGCGGCGCAGGCCGGGTCACAGCTCGCGGCACAGCTTTCGGCGCAGGCCGGTGCCCAGGCCGCTGCGCAGGCTGGGGCACAGCTCGCGGCTCAGGCCGGAGCGCAGACCGCGGCGCAGGCTGGGGCACAGCTCGCGGCTCAGGCCGGAGCGCAGACCGCGGCGCAGGCTGAGGCACAGCTCTCAGCTCAGGCCGGAGCACAGACCGCGGCGCAGGCTGAGGCACAGGCTGGGGCACAGCTCTCAGCTCAGGCCGGGGCACAGCTCGCCCCTCAGGCCGGAGCGCAGACCGCAGCGCAGGCCGGGTCACAGCTCTCAGCTCAGACTGGAGCGCAGCTCGCGGCGCAGGCCGAAGCGCAGCTCGCAGCGCAGGCCGCCGGGCAGGACGCGGCGCGGATCGGGGCGCAGGCCGCCGCGCAGGCGCTGTCCGACCCGGCGGCGCGGCTCGCGACACCGCCGCAGGTGCCGGCCGATCCCCGAGCCGCTCGGCCGGCCGGCGAGGGGCAGGACCTGGCCGCCTGGACCGGCAACCCGCTTCCCGGTGCCGGCCTGACCGCGACCGCACCGGGGACAGCGCCCGTCGTGGCCGCGGCCGGCGCCCCGCAGGCGCTTCCCACCGGGACGGCACCCGCCGCCGTCCCTGCCGCCGGCCTGCTCGCCCAGGCGGCGGCGCTGCTGACGGCGCAGGAGGCGGCACCGGCGACCGACCCGTCCCAGCTCCCTCAGGCGCCACGGACCACCGCCCCGGCGACCACCCAGGTCACCGGCGATGCCGCCCTGACGGCGCAGGCACCGCAGCCCACGGCGACGCCGGCCACCACACCGCTCGACCCGCAGCACCAGGCCCAGACCACCACGACCCAGCCCGCCACCGCCGCCCAGTCCGCGGCCCAGTCAGCCGCCGCCCAGTCAGCCGCCGCCCAGTCAGCCGCCGCCCGGTCAGCTGCTCAGTTCGCGGCACAGTCAGCCGCCGCTCAGTCGGCGGTCCGGTCCGCCGCCGAGGCCGGTGGCGCAGCGAGCCCGCAGGGGCTCCCCCAGTCCGTGCCCACGGCCGCCATCGCCGCCACCGATGCGGTGCCGGCCGAGGCGCGTGGCGGGGCGGCGGTCGACGGCGGCCCGCAGGCGGCGCAGCTCGCGGCGCAGCAGGCGGCACAGGGAGCGGCACAGGGGGCGCTCGCCGGCGACGCGCAGGGCCGGGGCGGCCAGAGCGGGACACCCGGCGGCAACGGTCACGCGCGGCACTCAGCGCGGATCGAGGATGGTGCGGGCGGAGGGCAGGCGGTGGCCGTACAGCTGCCGCAAACGCCGATGACGCAGGCCGTCGCGGCATCTCCGGCGCCCGCGCAGGCACCGCCGCCGGCGCCGGTGGCGACGCAGGTCGCGATGGTGCTGACGCCGCTGCGGAAGGGGCCCGACGGGGTGCACCGGATGACGATCCAGCTCAGCCCCGGGGATCTGGGGCAGGTCAGCATCGTCGCCGAGGTGCGGGACGGGACGATCGCCGTGCAGCTGGCGGCGGGCAGTGACGCGGCGCGGGCCGCGCTACAGGCGGCGCTGCCGGACCTGCGGCAGGACCTGCGGGACGCGGGGTTCGGGCAGTGCTCGCTGGATCTGCACCAGGACACTGACCGGCCCGGCAACCAGTCGCAACAGTTCTCAGGTTGGCAGTCGCAGGGTCGATCTCATCAGCAGGCACCCGAGTCGCGGGCGACCGAACCGGTCCTCGACCCGGACGCCCTGGTCGACGTGCGCATCTAGGTAGGGGGTTTCGCCATCACCACCCCGATCACGCCGGTCTCCGGCCCGGTCACCGGCCCTGCCGGTGGCCCTGCCCGCGCCCCTGTCAGCAACCCTGCCAGCGGCCCCGCGAGCAGCCCCGCGAGCAGCCCCGCCAGCGGCCCTGTCAGTGGCAACGTCGGCGACTACGTCCCGAAGCCGGTCCCCGGCAACGTCAGCGACTACGTGCCGAAGACGAACGCGCCCGGCGACGTCGCGAAGACGGACGGCACGAAGCAGGACGCACCCGCGAAGCCCGGCGGCGACCTGGGCAAGGACGCGTTCCTGAAGCTGCTCGTCGCGCAGCTGAAGTACCAGGACCCGATGAAGCCGATGGACAACTCGGAGTTCCTGGCGCAGACGGCGCAGTTCACCACGGTCGAGAAGCTGACCGATCTGGCGACGGCGCAGCAGAGCCTGCTCACCGCGCAGCTGCAGCTCGGCGCGAGCAACCTGATCGGCAAGACCGTCGCGTACACCGACAAGGACGGCAAGGAGCAGTCCGGCGTGGTGACCGCGGCGACGTTCTCGGGCACCAGCCCCACCCTGCGGGTCGGCGACACGGATGTCGCGCTCACTGCGGTCAAGGAAGTCCGCAACCCGGCATCCTGAAAGGACCCCTCCCCTATGCTCCGCTCACTCTTCTCCGGCATCAGCGGTCTGCGGGCCCACCAGCAGATGATGGATGTCACCAGCAACAACATCGCCAACGTCAACACCGTGGGGTTCAAGTCGTCGCAGGTGGTGTTCCAGGACACGCTGAGCCAGATGATGCGGGCCGCGGGCGCGCCGCAGCAGGGGCAGGGCGGCACGAACCCCGCCCAGGTCGGCCTGGGCGTGCGGCTCGGCGCGATCAACACGAGCTTCATCCAGGGCTCGGCGCAGACGACGGGCCGCGCGACCGACGTGATGATCTCCGGCGACGGGTTCTTCATCGTCAACTCCGTCGACGAGATGCTCTACACGCGGGCCGGTGCGTTCAACTTCGACGCCGAGGGCAAGCTGGTCACCCCGACCGGCGCCGCGGTGCAGGGCTGGCCGGCGGTGAACGGCACGGTCAACACGAACGCGCCGGTCGGCGACATCCGGCTGCCGATGGGCACGCTGATCGCACCGAACGCCACCCGCAACATGGTCATCGCCGGTAACCTGCCGGCCGACGCGCCGCTGAACACCACGATCCCGCGGTCGATCAAGACGTACGACGTGCAGGGCAACGTGGTGACGCTGACGTCGACGTTCACGCTGACCGCCGGCGGGTGGGAGGTCAGCATCAGCGACGGCACCACGCCGTCGTCACCGGCGAGCCTGACGTTCCTGCCGAACGGGCAGATCAGCGGGCCCACGTACACCGACTCGAACGGCGACACGAAGATCGGCCTGCTGTACGACCCGGACAGCGACGGCAACGGCGTCGAGGTGGACCTGGCGGGCCTGACGGAGTACACGGGCAGCACGACGGTGAGCCCGCTGAGCCAGAACGGTTCGCCGGCCGCGACGCTGCAGTCCTTCAGCATCAACCCCGACGGTCAGCTCGTCGGCGTGTTCTCCAACGGCAACAAGCAGACGGTGGCGCAGCTCGCGCTCGCCAACTTCAACAACCCGCCCGGTCTGGAGAAGGTCGGCGACTCGCTGTACCGCTTCACGGTGAACTCGGGCATGGCGCAGGTCGGCGTCGCCGGGACGGCGGGTCTCGGCACGTTGCAGAGCGGTGCGACGGAGATGTCCAACGTCGACCTGGCGCAGGAGTTCACGAACCTGATCGTGGCGCAGCGCGGCTTCCAGGCGAACTCGAAGGTGATCAGCACGTCGGACGAGGTGCTGCAGGAGCTGGTGAACCTGAAGCGGTAAGGGATTCCATCGGACAAAAGGCCCACCCTTCGGGGTGGGCCTTTTCCGTAGCACCTCCACGGCAACCGTCAACTCCTCACCTGTCGGCCGATCGGTCCGATGTGAAGTCCGAAGGCACCACGGAGGGGGCCTCGCCCACTACCACCAAGGACGGGAGCGCGTCGATGATCCTGCTGACCCGACTCAACGGCCCGGTGTTCGCCCTCAACCCCGACCTGGTCGAGCGGGCCGACTGCACCCCCGACACCGTCGTGACCCTGGTCGACGGCACCAAGTACCTGATCGCCGAGTCGCTGCCGGAGCTGGTGGCGCTGATCCGCCAGTACCGGGCCCAGGTGGTCGTGGACGCGCAGCAGCTCGTGGGGCAGACGTCGGCGGAGCGCGCCGACGACGCCCGGGAGCGCGCCAAGGAGACCAACGTCGTCCATCTCCACCGTCGGGAGCGCTGACACATGGATCCGGCAACCATCATCGGGGTCGTGCTCGCCTTCATCGCGATCTTCGTCTCGATGATCCTCGAAGGCGGCAGCCCCGGCTCCATCTTCCTGTTGCCTCCGCTGATCCTGGTCTTCCTCGGCACGCTCGGCGCCGCCATGGCCGGCGGCATGCTGAAGGACACGATCGCGCTCGGCGACTCGTTCAAGCGGGTGCTGCTGGGCAGCGTGCAGCCGGCCGACGCACTGGTCGACGACATCGTCAAGCTGGCCGAGAAGGCCCGGCGCGAGGGGCTCCTCGCGCTGGAGGACGCGATGAAGGAGGTGCAGGATCCGTTCCTCAAGAAGGGCCTGCAGCTCGCCATCGACGGCACCGACTCGGAGGAGCTCGCGACGATCCTCGAGGCCGAGGTCGACGCGAAGCGCAAGGCCGACAAGCAGGCCGCGACGATCTTCACGGGCATGGGCGGGTACGCGCCGACGATCGGCATCATCGGCACGGTCATCGGCCTGATCCACGTACTGGAGAACCTGAGCCAACCGGACAAGCTCGGCCACCTCATCGCCGGCGCCTTCGTGGCGACGCTCTGGGGAGTTCTCTCAGCAAACGTCATGTGGCTGCCGATGGGAGCCAAGTTGAAACGGCTGTCCGAGCTCGAATGCGCACAGATGGAGCTCGTGATCGCCGGCATCATCAACATCCAGGCAGGGGCCAACCCCCGCCTGGTCGCACAGAAGCTCCGAAGCCTGCTGCCGCCGGGCAGCGTCACTGACAAGAAGGAGGCCGCCTGATGAGCGGACAGCGAAGCGGCTCGGTCCGCTCATCATGTGACAGGTTCGGCTCAGGCCGACGCCGGAGCGCAGCGGAGGTGGCGGCATGAGCGGAGGTGGGCACGCTGCGAAGGGCGGCACCAAGGGCGCGCACGCGAAGGGCCACGGCAAGAAGCACGGCGCGCACGAGGAGGAGCACGAGAACCACGAGCGCTGGCTGGTCAGCTACGCCGACATGATGACGCTGCTGATGGTGCTCTTCATCGTGCTGTTCGCGATCAGCCAGGTCGACCAGAAGAAGTTCGCGGAGCTCAAGAACGGTCTCGCGGTCGGCTTCGGCTCCCCCTCGGTGGCGTTCGACGGCGGCGAGTCCAACCTCATGGAGTCCTCCGACAGCAACTCCCCGATGGACCTGTCCTCGGGCATCGGCGGCACCAGCAGCGACGCGACGGCGATCCAGGAGGCCGTGGCGGCGAAGGAGCGGGCGTCGGCGTCGGCGAAGCAGAAGGCCGCGCAGCAGGAGGTCGCGAACTTCGAGAAGATCAAGGCCGAGATCGAGAAGAACCTCGAGAAGCAGGGCCTGCAGGACTCGGTGAAGTTCACCATCGACGAGCGCGGCCTGGTCGTCACCGTCGTCACCAGCGCGATCGTGTTCGACGGCGGCGAGGCGCAGCTGCTGGCCGCCGGCCGGGAGATCATGGCCGGGATCGGCCCGGCGATCGCCGGCCTGCCCAACAAGATCGAGGTCGACGGGCACACCAACCAGCTCGCCGCCACGACCGGCAGCTACCCCAGCGGCTGGGAGCTGTCCACGGCCCGCGCCTCAACGGTGGTGCGCTTCCTGCACAGCAACGCCGGCATCCCGGAGAACCGCCTGATGGCGTCCGGCTACGCCGACACGAAGCCGCTGTACGCGGCGGACGACCCGCGAGCGGCGTCGCTCAACCGGCGGGTGGAGATCATCGTCCTGTCCTCCCTTCCGGCCGACACCCGGGCGCTGCTGCCCTCGGCCGCCCCCACCTCGTAAGGAGCGGCCTGGATGGCGAAGGACGAGAAGGCGGCGCAGGAGGAGACCGAAGAGGCGCCGAAGAAGAGCAAGAAGAAGCTCATCATGATCATCGCGATCGTGGTGGTGCTGCTGGGCGGCGGAGCGGGCGGCTACTTCATGTTCAAGCCGTCGTCCGCGACCGCGGCGGCCGAGCCCGAGCCGGGCGCGGTGGTGCCGCTGGACCCGGTCACGATCAACCTGGCCGACGGGCACTTCCTGAAGCTCAGGCTGTCGCTGCAGGCGACCGCGGACGCGGCCGAGGCCCCGGACGGCAGCAAGGCGCTGGACATCGCGATCGAGCTGTACAGCAACCGGCCGATGGCGGAGCTCATGTCCAACACCGAGCGGGAGCGCTCGAAGGCGGAGCTCAGGGAGAAGATCGAGAAGGCGTACACGGTGGACAAGACGAAAGAGATCATGGACGTGTACTTCACGTCGTTCGTGATCCAGTAGGCCCGAACCGGCGGATCTGGGGGTTTCAAGGAAACCTCTAGGTCCGTTTCGGCCGTTTTACGTCAAGCTGCACCCAAAAAGACCGATGGTAAGAGAGTGACGCAGTCAACGTCGGCGACCGGGAGCGGCCGCACGCCCGGCAAGATGAGCCGGCGTGGGGGCAAGAGCTCCGGTCCTGAGCCGTATGACTTCCGGCGTCCGACCAAGCTGTCCCGCGAACACATCCGAACCCTGCAGATCTCCTACGAGACCTTCGCCCGCCAGTACGCCACGCTGCTGACCACCAGCCTCCGGGCGGTGTCGCAGGTCAGCCTGATCTCCATCGAACAGCTGACCTACGACGAGTACATCAGCGGCCTGTCCAGTCCGACCGTCGTCGCCATGTTCAGCATCGACCCATTACCCGGTACTGCCATCCTGGAGTTCTCCCTGAGCACCGCCATGGCCTGCATCGACCACATGCTCGGCGGCCCGGGCGGCCCGCAGCCCCAGCGCCCGCTGAGCGACATCGAGATGCCGTTGCTGCACGGCCTCATCGAGCGGACGCTCGGCGAGCTGCGCTACGCCTTCGAGGGCATCGTGGCGTTACGGCCGGAGATGACGACGATCGAGTACAACCCCCAGTTCGCCCAGGCGGGGGCGACGTCCGACGCCGTGATCGTGGCGTCCTTCGAGATGCGGGTCGGCAGCGAGGAGTGCGTCGCCAGCATCTGCCTGCCGTTCGGCTCGATCTTCCCGAAGCTGCAGGGCGAGCAGGGCAGCGCGGTGCTCACCGAGGCGCAGCGGGCGGCCCGTGAGATCGCCTACCGCAACGTGGTCGCCGGCCTGGAGGGCGCGCCGATCGAGGTCGCGGTGCGCTTCCAGCCGGTCCGCATGCACCCCGCCGACCTGATCGGGCTGCGGCCGGGCGACGTCGTGCCGCTCGCCCACACCACCTCGACGCCCCTGGCGGTGACCACGGCGGACATCACGTTCGCCTACGCCGTCCCGGGCGCGCAGGGCAACCGTCTGGCCTGTCTCGTGGTGCCGAGCCCGCAGCCAGGTCAACGACCGACACACCGGCCCGCCGGACAGCCGGCCGGACAGCTCGGCCAGAACCGCGCTGAGGAGAACCGCCGATGACCATCGCCACCAACGAGGCACTGCTGGCCCGCGCCGAGGCGGCCGCACAGGCCGCCGTGGCGCTGCTGCCCGCCAGCTCCCCGCTCTCCGTCGGTGCGCCCACGCAGAACGTCGACGAGCTCGCGATCGACGGCCAGGCCGTCCGCGCCCGGTTCGCCGGCACCGCGCAGGGCGAGGTCGCCATCGTCGTCACCCAGGACCTGGTCGAGGCCCTCGCGAACTCCCCCATGGGCGCCCTGGACCTGAGCCAGGCCGTCCGGCCCGCCCTGGAGGCCGCGGCGACCACCGTCGGGCCGGTCGTCGTCGACCCGGGCGAGGTGCTCCAGCCGGCCGCCGCCATGGGGCAGGTCGTCGCCGCGGGCGGCGTCCTGGTGCCGCTCACCACCGACGAGGGCGCCGTCCACGCCGTCGTCGCGCTGGCCGTGGCGGTCGAGGTGACCTCCGGCGGCGCCGGCGACTTCCGCGACGACCGCGACGACCGCGGCCGGCCACCGGCCTTCGACCTGCTGCACGACGTCGAGATGGAGGTCACCGCCGAGCTCGGGCGGACCCGGATGAGCGTGCGGGAGCTGCTGTCGCTCGCCCCCGGCGCGGTGATCGAGCTGGACCGGGCCGCCGGCGGCCCCGCCGACCTGCTCGTCAACGGGCGGCTCATCGCCCGCGGCGAGGTGGTCGTGATCGACGAGAACTTCGGGATCCGGATCACCGAGATCGTCGGCCCTTCGGACCGGGCCTAGTCGCTGATGTTCGAGCTGGCTTTGCGCGTCCTGTGCTCACTCACCGTAGTTTTCGCCCTACTGTGGGCGCTGGCGCGGCTGGCCCGGCGCGGGGTCGGCGGCGGCCACGGCGCGGGGCTGGTCACCGTGCTCGCCCGCCAGCAGCTCAGCCGGGGCTCGTCGGTCGCGGTCGTGAAGGTCGCCGACCGGGCCCTCGTGCTCGGCGTCAGCGACGCGGGGGTGTCGCTGCTGGCCGACGCGGACGCCGCGGTGTTCTCCGCCGGCGCGCCGGAGGATCCGCGCCCGTCCCCCCTGGCCGGCTCGCTGCTCTCGGCGGAGGCCTGGCGGTTCCTGAGGGGCAGGCGATGAGGCTCCTGCTGGCTCTTGCCGCCTTCGGTACGGCGCTGCTCCTGCCCGCCGCCGCCCACGCCGCACCGACGCCGAAGCCACCGGTGTCGCCGACCCCACCCGACGGCACGGTCAACATCGACGTCGGCGGCGTCCAGCCCAGCCAGTCGATCACCATCATCATCCTGCTGACGCTGCTGTCGATCGCGCCGTCGCTGCTGCTGATGACGACCAGCTTCACGAAGGTCTTCGTGGTCCTGTCGATCACCCGTAACGCGCTCGGCCTCAGCAACGTGCCGCCCAACCAGGTCATCGCCGGCCTGGCGCTGTTCGTCAGCCTCTTCATCATGTCGCCGGTCGTCTCCGAGGTGAACGACGTCGGGCTCCAGCCCTATCTGAAGGGAGAGAAGACCCAGGCGGTGGCGTTCAAGGACGGGATGCAGCCGCTCGAGGCGTTCATGCTGAAGCAGACCCGCAAGGACGAGATCGCGCTCTTCACGAAGATCGCCGACCGGCCGCTGCCGAAGAACAAGGACGACGTGCCGCTGTCGACGCTGATCCCCGCGTTCGTCCTGTCCGAGCTGCGGGCCGCGTTCATCATCGGCTTCGTCATCTACATCCCGTTCCTGGTCATCGACATGGTCGTCTCGGCGGCCCTCATGTCGCTGGGCATGATGATGCTGCCGCCCGTCACCATCGCGCTGCCGTTCAAGCTCCTGCTGTTCGTCCTGGTCAACGGGTGGGGGCTGATCCTCACCGCCCTCGTGGCCAGCTACCACTGACGAGGTGTACCCCGCATGACCGACACCAAGATCCTCGAACTCAGCCTGGAGGCCATGACGATCGCCGCGAAGCTCGGCGCGCCGATCCTGCTCACGGCGCTCGTCGTCGGCTTCGCCATCTCGCTCTTCCAGTCCGTGACCCAGATCCAGGAGTCGACGCTCTCCTTCGTCCCGAAGGCGGCCGCCATCGGCCTGGCGCTGCTCTTCGCCGGCAACTGGATGCTGCACGAGATGGTCACCTACACCGAGCAGCTCTACGCCCAGATTCCGGACCTGATCAAGGGTGCCTGAGTCCTACACCGTGCCGCTGAGCACGGTCCTGGCGATCCTGCTCGGCTCGATCCGGGCGGGCGTGTGGCTCGCCCTGTGCCCGCCCTTCAACAACCGCGGCGCGCCGGCCGCCGTGAAGGCCCTGCTGTCGGTGGCGATCGCCCTGCCCATCGCCCCGCGCCTGGCCCCGCAGATCCCGCCGGGCATGTCCACCGGCGTGCTCATCCTCAACGCCGTCGAGCAGGCCGTCATCGGCGCGGCGCTGGCCTTCATCACCGCCCTGCTCTTCGCCGCGGTCCAGATCGCCGGCAACATGATCGACCTCGTCGGCGGCTTCAGCCTGGCCTTCTCGATGGACCCCTTCATGCTCCAGGGCAACGCCGTCTTCGGCCGCTTCTACAACCTCATCGGCATGGCGCTCATGTTCGCCACCGACTCGCACCAGCTGATCCTGCGCGGCTTCGCCCGCTCCTACACCGCGATCCCGCTCAACGACGCCTTCTCGCTGGAGACCTTCGCCGGCATCATCAAGGACGGCTTCGGCGAGATGTTCCTGGCGGGCCTGCAGATCGCGGCCCCCCTGGTCGCGATCATGCTCGCCGTGGACGTCGCCCTGGGCCTGCTGACCCGCGCCGCCCCCGCCCTCAACCCGTTCTCCTTCGGCTTCCCGGCGAAGGTCCTGCTCACCCTGGTCATCGTCGGCACCGCGATGATGCTCCTGCCGAACGCGATCGCCAACCTGACCGACCGCTCCGTGACCCTGGTCCTGAAGCTCCTGGCCGCCTGACCGCGGCGCGGGGTGTCAGCGGCGTGGGCGGGTCAGGGGTTGTCCTCGGCGCGGCGCTGGGGGAAGGGCTCGCCGGCCACGGCCTCGGCGCGCAGGGGCTGGTCGTCGGTGGCGCCGTCCGCGGACGGCTCGCGCTTCTTGTCGGGCTTGCCGTAGTTGCGGGTCACCATCCGGAAGACGGCGAGCATCACCGCGGCCACCGGCACGGCGATGAGCAGGCGGAGCAGCCCGGTCTGCAGGTCGAGGTGGTGGGTGACGAACGTGGCGTAGAGGGCGGGCGACGCGATCACCACGGCGAGGAACAGCGTGGAGAAGCGTGCCATCCCCAGCACGTCAGCCGCCCACCAGGCTCAGCCGCTCACAGAGCATCGCGGCCCACTGGAACGGTGTCGAGGGCCGGCCGTCCAGGAGGGCGACGGGCACCCGCAGCGACAGCGGGCTGGCCGGGTCGCCGCTGGACATCGTGCCGCGCAGGCAGATGGCGTCGACGCGGCGCAGGCCCTGCAGGTGGTGGGCGACGTCGGAGGTCTTGCGGCTGGCGTCGACGACGACCCAGACCGCGACGGGGCGGACCGCCTCGACGATCGCGGCGGCCCAGGCGGACTCGTCGAGGGCCGCCTCGACGGCCACGACGCTGGGCGCGTCGGACTTGCGCAGCTTCTTGGCCCAGAGGCGGGCGTCGTGGGCGCCGGTGATGCGGCGCTTGGCGTCGATGCCCGCGGCGGCGGCGTTGCGGCCGGCGAAGAGGATGTGGTCGCCGTCGAGCCGCTGGGTCTCCGCGACCCACCGGGCGACCTCGACCGCGTGCGTCGACTCGCCGACGACGATGAGTGTCTCCCCCGGGCCGTCCGGCGCGGGCTCGGCGACGGGCAGCGCCGCGAAGGCGTCGACCACGGCGCTGTAGGTGTCGGCGGCGTTGGCCCGGAACGCGATGTCCGACGGCACGCCCAGCGACTGCAGCCGCCGGCCCAGCGCGGTCTGCCGCTCGGTCTTCTCCGCGGCGGCCCGGTCGCCGCCGGAGCGTTCGGCGGCGGCACGTTCGGCGGCGGCGGCCCGCTCGGCGGCCGCGGCGGCCCGCTCGGCGGCGGCGGACGTGCGCTCCGCGGCGGTGCGCTCGGCAGGGGCCGCCGCCGCCTGTGCGGCGGCCGCGGCCTGCGCGGCGGTGTGCGGGCTGTAGGCCCCGGCGAGCCGTTCGCTCTGATCCGGTGTCCGCGGCTTCTCCACGGTGGCGGTGGCTTCAACAGGCATTGAGGACTCCTGCCAATATTCGATCTCGTCGTCGGACAGTGGGCGTGGCGGGTTCGGTCGCGCCGGGGCGCGCCGTCGCGGGTCCATCCGCGTCTGTTCGGGCCAGATCCCGCCGCCGTTCGGTGCGGCGGGCGGCTGATACCGCTGTGGTTGCGGCAGATCGTGGTGCTGCTCGTAGCGCGGGTCCAGGTCCGGCGCGGCGGGCGGCGGCGGCTGAAACCGTTTCGCCCGCGGCGCTTCGCGGCGCGGGTCGACGTCCGCCGGCGGCTGGACTCGTGGCGGCCGTGGCGCGTCGTGGCGCTGGTCCAGGTCCGCCGGCGGCTGCACCCGTGGCGGCCGCGGCACGTCGTGGCGCTGGTCCAGGTCCGCCGGCGGCTGCACCCGTGGCGGCTCCGGCATCGGCGGCGGCTGGAACCGCGCCGCCTGCGGCGCGTCGGGGCGCTGCTCGAAGCGCGGGTCCACGGTGACCTGCTGGACGCCGAGCTTCGCGATCGGCTGGCCGGCCGCCGGCCGGAACGGCC
>NZ_JBFANF010000006.1:0-64897 GCF_040674675.1 Dactylosporangium sp. NPDC049742
ACGGCGACCGCGATGGCGACCGCGATGGCGACGGCGACCGCGATGGCGATGGCGACCGCGACCGCGACCGCGACGGCGACCGCGACGGCGACCGCGACGGCGACCGCGACCGCGACGGCGACCGCGACGGCGACGGCGACCGCGATGGCGGCGGCAGGTGGGCGGGTCGGCGCCGCTGCCAACCGACGTTGGTCAATGCCCTGGTTTGTGGTTTTTGATACATCGAGGGTGCGCGATCCACCTGCATTTTGAAGATCGAAATGGGGGTGGATCGCGCGATGTCTATCTGGAAAAGAGGCTTTTCGGGCATTGATCAATGTCTGTGCAAAGGGGCGGCGGGTCGGGGTTTCGGTGCCGGTCGAGGCTGGGGGATCTGGCAGCGAAGAAGGGCTCCGGCTGCACGATGCAGTGCAGCCGGAGCCGGGGACAGGTGACTACGCGGGGGCGGTGAAGGTGTAGGAGCCGGCTGGCAGCAGGAACGTGCCCGTGCCCGAGGGGACGGCCTGGCCGGGGGCCAGGATCGAGCCCGGTGCGGAGGTGGGGACGCGGACCGTCGCCGAGGTGCCGGCCGGGATCGTCACCCGGAGGGTGAGGGTGCCGGCGGAGACGGACCAGTCGCTGACGGCCAGGCCGTACGGGGTCTCGTAGGAGGACTTGGCGGAGGTAAGGCCGCCGCCGGGCTGGGGGGCGATGAGCAGCGACGCGTAGCCGGGGGAGGCCGGGCCCAGGCCGCCGACCTGGCGGTACAGGAAGTCGCCGACGGAGCCCAGGCCGTAGTGGTTGAAGGAGTTCATGCCGGGGTCCTGGAAGGAGCCGTCGGTGCGGATGCCGTCCCAGCGCTCCCAGATGGTGGTGGCGCCGCGGCTGTTCATGTAGCCCCAGCCGGGGAAGCCGGGCTGGAGCAGGATCTGGTACGCCGTGTCCGCGTGGCCCGTGTCGACCAGGACCGGCAGGAGGTTCTCGACGCCGAGGAAGCCGACGGACAGGTGCCCGCCGGAAGCGGCGACCTTGGCGACCAACCGGGAAGCCAGGGAGGCGACCCGTGAGGGCGGGACCAGGCCGAAGGCCAGCGCGAGGGTGTAGCCGGTCTGGGTGTTGCCGGAGACGGTCCCGTCAGCGGCGACGAAACGGGCGGTGAAGGCGGCCCCGACCTGGTCGGCCAGCGCGCCGTAGGAGTTGCCCTGCGCCGTGCGGCCCGTCGCATAGGCCATGCGCGAGACCAGGCGGGCGGACCAGGCGAAGAACGCCGTGGATATGACGTCCTGGGCGGTGTTGTCGTTGACGTTGAGCCAGTCGCCGTAGGTGGGCTGGTTGCGGATCAGGTCGCTGCCCGAGGTGGCGCGCAGGTAGTCGACCCAGCGGGCCATCGCGTCGAAGTGCTCGTCGACGACGCGGATGTCGCCGTGGCGCTGCCAGAGGGTGTAGGGGACGATGACGCCCGCGTCGCCCCAGCCGGCGGTGCCGGCGCCGCAGCAGACGGCGGGGGCGACGTCGGTGAAGGCGCCGTCGGAGCGCTGGGCGTCGACCAGGTCGTCGGAGAACTTGTCGAGGAAGCCCTGGACGTCGACGTTGAAGGTCGAGGTGGCGGCGAAGATCGCGATGTCGCCGGTCCAGCCGAGCCGTTCGTCGCGCTGCGGGCAGTCGGTGGGGATGGAGAGCATGTTGGAGCGCTCGCCCCAGAGGATGTTGTGCTGCAGCTGGTTGACCAGGGCGTTGGAGGTGGTGAGGGTGCCGAGCTGGGCGCCGGCGGTCCACGCGGCGCGGCCGGTGACGGTGTCCGCGGTCGGGGTGAAGCCGGCCGGGAGGCCGGTCAGCTCGACGTAGCGGTAGCCGTGCACGGTGAAGCGCGGCTCGTAGACCTCGGCGCCGCCGGTACCGGCGAGCGTGAAGCGATCCGTCGCCTGGGCGGCGCGCAGGTTGGTCGTGTAGAGCTGGCCGCCGCTGAGCACCTCGGCGTGCCGGATCTGGACGGTGGTGCCGGCGGGGCCGGTGACGGAGATCCGGTTCCAGCCGGTGAAGTTCTGGCCCATGTCGAAGATCCAGACGCCGGGCGAGGGCTGGGTGACCGAGACGGGCCGGAAGTCCTGCTGCACCCGGACGCCGTTGTCGACCTGCGAGACCAGGTTCGGCTTCGTGCCCGTCCGTACAACAGCGGATGCCCACGACGAGTCATCGAACGCGAACCCGTCCCAGCCGGCCACGGCGAGCCGGGCGTCGTAGGTCTCGCCGTGGTACAGGTCGTCGGCGCGGATCGGGCCGCTCAAGACCTTCCACGAACCATCTGTCCGCACCACCGACGAGGTGCCGTCGGTGTACACAAGGCTCAACTGAGCCGAGTACCAGGGCTGCGTGCCGTACTTCTGGCTGCCGGCGAAGCCCAGGCTGCCGGAGTACCAGCCGTTGCCGAGCCAGGCGCCGAGCGCGTTCGCGCCCTGCCGGATCTGGCCGGTGACGTCGTACACCTTGTACTGGACGCGCTTGGTGTAGTCGGTCCAGCCGGGGGCGAGCACGTCGGTGCCGACGCGGGCGCCGTTGAGCCGGGTCTCGTGCAGGCCGAGCGCGGTGGTCAGCAGCCGGGCCGACGCGACGGGCTTGCTCACCGTGAAGCCCTTGCGCAGCAGCGGCGCGGCCTTCGCGATCGAGACGTTCGAGGCCCAGGGGCCGGTGCCGTAGGTTGCCACGGCGCGTGCCGCGGGCCAGGAGCTGTCGTTGAACCCGCCGGCGTTCCAGCCCGCGGGGGCGGTGGTGGACGCCTTCCACGACGCGTCGGTGACGAGCGACGCGCCGGTGAGCTTGGCGATCATGCCGGCCGGCGACTGGGTGGTGTTCTCCGACGCGATCGCGATGGTGTTGGTACCGGCGACGAGCCGGCTCCGGATGTCGACGGCGGACGCCTGCTGCCACGACTGGTACACCCGCGGCGAGGTGCTGACCTGGACGCCGTTGACCCACACGTCGGCGGTGTCGTCGCCGGTGACCACGAGGGTCGCGGTGGCGGGGACGGAGGCGAGGGTGAACGTGCGCCGGAAGTAGCGGGTCGCCGCCGGCACTCCCGCGGCGGGGTCACCCTCGGGGTACCAGATCCAGGTCGCGCCGGACAGGTCGGCGGTGACGGCCGCCTGACCGATGAAGTCACCGGTCCACTCGGTCGCGGGCGCGCGCAGGCCGGTCTCGAACGACCAGGTGGGGCTCCACGCGCTGACCCGGCCCTGGGTGTCCCAGACGCGGACCTTCCACGTGTAGCGCCGCATCGACTGCAGGGCCGGGCCGGTGTAGACGACGTCGACCTGCTGGCCGGACGCGACCCGGCCGCTGCTCCACACGCCGTCGACCGACAGCTCGTAGGCGGCCTGGCGCTGCTGCACGGCGGTCGAGGTGAGCTTCCAGCCGAAGCGGGGCTGCGCGGCGTCGACGCCGAGGGGGTTGGCGCGGTGCTCGACCGTGCCGCTCGCGACGCTCAGCGGGGAGGGCGCGTCGGGGTCGGGCGCGACGACGTTCGAGTTCCACGGGCCGACGCCGTAGGCGCCGAGGTCGGTCGCGGCGGGCCAGCCGCCGTCGGCGAAGCCGGGCTGCTCCCAGCCGGTCGGCACGGTCTGGAACGCCTTCCAGCTGCCGTCGGTGACGAGGTCGGTGGTGCCGCCGGCGGTGACGACGTGCACCTTGCCGATCAGGCCGGCCGGCCCGTCGGTCGTGTTGCGGGCCGCGATCGCGAGGGTGTTGGCGCCGCTGACCAGGGCGGACTGCAGGTCGACGTAGACGGCGCTCTTCCACGAGTCCACGACCCGCGGGGAGGCGGCGACGGGCTTGCCGTTGAGCCACACGTCGACGGTGTCGTCGCCGGTGACGACGAGCTGGGCCTCGCTGACCGCGCCGGCGGCGACGGTGAACGTCTTGCGGAAGTAGCGGTAGGCGGCGGGGGCGCTGCTGGCCGGGTTCCCCTCCGGGTACCAGACCCAGTGCGCTCCGGAGAGGCTGACGGGGGTCGCCGCCTCGGCCGGCGCGGACGGCGCGGCGAGGAGTGCGGCGAGCAGGACGAGCGCGGTGGCGCCCGCGCGGCGTCTCTTCAGGCGCATGGCGGTGCTCCTGTTCGATGGATTGAAACGTTTCATTGAGTGGTGATGTCCTGACTGTACGTAGACCCTGGTCAATAAGCAACGCCCAGCGGCGCGACGAACCGCAAGATGAGGGAAGTGTGGAGGTGGGATGCCGGGAAAGCTGCTCGTCATCGGTGGTGCGGAGAGTCATGACGCCGGCGACGACGCCATCCTCGAACGGTTCGTGCTGCTCGCGGGCGGCTCCGAGGCGCACCTCGTGGTGATCGCCACCGCGAGCGAGTGCCCGGAGCAGCGGGAGAAGGAGTACACGGACGTCTTCCACCGGCTCGGCGCCGGCCGCGTCACCCCGCTGCGCCTCGACGAGCGCGACGACAGCAACAGCGACCTGGCCGTGTCCGTGATCGAGCACGCCACCGGCGTCTTCTTCACCGGCGGCGACCAGCTGCGGATCACCACCGTCGTCGGCGGCTCCAAGGTCGACACGGCGATGCACGCGCGGCTCGCCGAGGGCATGATCCTCGCCGGCACCAGCGCCGGCGCCGCCATGATGTCCAGCACCATGATCCTCGGTGGCAGCATCGCGTCGGTCTCCACCGACAGCGTCCGCACCGGCCCCGGCATGGAGTTCCTGCCCGGCGTGCTCATCGACATGCACTTCGCCCAGCGTGGCCGGCTCAACCGGCTGCTCAGCGCCGTCGCGATGTTCCCGCACGAGCTCGGTCTCGGCATCGACGAGAACACCGCGATCCTCGTCGAAGGCGACGTGTTCGAGGTGCTCGGCGCCGGCACCGTCACCGTCATCGACGCCGGGCAGGCCCGCACGATCAGCGCGACGATGTCCGAGGTCGGCGGGCCGATCGCCCTGTGCGGCGCCCAGCTGCACGTGCTCCCGGCGGGCTGGCGCTTCAACCTCACCGAGCGGGCGGCCATCAAGAGATCGGATCCTGACCATGCGAATTGAGAGCAGCCGCCGCCTGCGCGGCCCGAACCGCTATCTCGCGCGCCCCGTCCAGGTCACCCGGGTCCTGCTCGACGGGCTGACCGAGCGCGAGAGCAGCGACTACCCCGGCTTCACCGACCGGCTCCTGGCCGCCTTCCCCGGCCTCGCCGAGCACCACTGCGCGTTCGGCGAGCCCGGCGGCTTCGTCAAGCGCCTGCACGGCGGCACCTACTTCGGGCACACCGCCGAGCACGTCGCGATCGAGCTCTCCCAACGCATCGGCCGCCCCGTCAACTTCGGGCGCACCGAGGGCACCGGCGTGCCCGGCGAATACGACGTCGTCACCGAGTGCCCGGTCGACGAGCCACCCGACTCCGGCGTCGCACAGGCTCTCCTCGCGCTGGCGATCGCCGGTGTACTGGCGGCCCTGCACGGCGAGCCGGTGCACGTCGAGGACGAGCTTGCGGCCCTGCACCGCACGTACGAACGCGAAAAAGCCGGACCGAGCACCGCCGCCATCGCCGACGCCGCCCGCGCCCGCGGCATCCCGGTCGAGCGGGTCGGCGAGCTCAGCCTCCTGCGCCTCGGCTACGGCCGGCACCGCAGGCTCGTGTGGGCCGCACTCACCGACCATACCTCCGCGATCGGCGTCGACATCGCGTCCGACAAGGAGCTCACCCGGCGGCTGCTCGACGAGGCCGGCGTCCCCGTCCCCAGCGGCGGCGCCGCCGCCTCCCTCGCCGAGGCCCTGGACATCTTCGCCGAGCTCGGCCCGCCCGTCGTCGTCAAACCCCGGCAGGGGCGCCAGGGGATGCACGTGTTCCTCGGCGTCGACACCCCCGACGCGCTGCGCGCCGCCTACGAGGCCGCCACCGCCGGCGGCGACGACGCGGTCGTCGAGCGCGAGCTGTCCGGCCGCGACTACCGCGTGCTCACCATCGGCGGCAAGGTCGTCGCCGCGGCCGAGCGGGTCGCCGCGCACGTCGTCGGCGACGGCGCCACCGACGTCGCCGGCCTGATCGCCCGCGCCAACGAGGACCCGCGCCGCGGCGACGGGCACGCCCGGGCGCTGACCCGGATCGTCGTCGACGACGTCGCCCTCACCCTGCTGCGCCGCCAGGGCGTCGCCGTCGACACGGTCCCCGCCGCCGGGCAGGTCGTGCGGCTGCGCGAGAACGCGAACCTCTCCACCGGCGGCACCAGCGTCGACGTCACCGACGACGTCCACCCGTCCGTCGCCGACCTGTGCCGGCGGGTCGCCGCGATCGTCGGCCTCGACATCGCCGGCCTCGACCTGCGCCTGCCGTCGATCGCCGAGCCGCTGCCCCCGACCGGCAGCCTCGCGGGCGGCGGCGTCATCGAGGTCAACGCAGCGCCCGGGCTGCGGATGCACCTCGACCCCAGCGACGGCACCGCCCGCGACGTCGGCGACGCGATCGTGGAGGCGCTGTACCCGGCCGGCAGCCCGTCGCGGATCCCGATCGTCGCCATCACCGGCACGAACGGCAAGACCACCGTCGCCCGGCTCACCGCGCACCTGCTGGACGGCGCCGGCCTGCGCGTCGGCGTCACCACCACCGACGGGATCGCCATCGGCGGCCGGCTCGTGCAGCGCGCCGACGCCACCGGGCCGCGCTCCGCCCGCGTCGTGCTCAGCGACCCGACCGTCGACGCCGCCGTGCTCGAGACCGCCCGCGGCGGCATGCTGCGCCAGGGTCTCGGGTACGACTGGAGCGACGTCGGCGTCATCACCAACCTGGCCAGCGACCACCTCGGCCAGGACGGCATCGACAGCATCGAGGAGCTGGTCGAGCTCAAGTGCCTCATCGGCGAGCGCGTCCGCGAGGGCGGCGCCGTCGTCCTCAACGCCGACGACCCGCGCAGCCGCGGCCTCGCCGCCCACCCCGGCCGGTTCGAGAAGCGCGAGATCGTCTGGTGCAGCCTCGACCCGCGCAACCCGCTGATCCGGCGGCACTGGGACACCGGCGGCCGCGCGTACCTGCTCGCCGACGGCTGGCTCGTCGAGCTGGCCGACCGCCGCTGGATCCCGATCCTCGCCGTCGGCGAGCTCGGCGGCGGCTTCGGCGGCGCCGCCCGCCACCTCGTCGCCAACGCCCTCGCCGCGACCGCCGCCGCCCGCGTCCTCGGCGTCGCCACCGCCCGCGTCGCCGAACGCCTCCGCACGTTCACCGACAACCCCGGCCGCGGCATGCTGCTGCACCTCGGCGGCGTCGACGTCCTCGTCGACTACGCGCACAACCCCGCCGCCATCCGCGCGATCGGCGACCTCGTCGACCGCCTCTGGGGCGCCGACCACGCCGTCGCCGCCGTCACCCTCCCCGGCGACCGCCGCGACGACCTGCTCCGCGAGTCCGCGCGCGAGGTCGCCCGCTTCGACCGGGTCGTCATCTACGAGGACAGCGACCGCCGCGGCCGGGCACCCGGCGAAGTCCCCGCGATCCTGCACGACGAGCTGACCGCCACCTCGCCGAAGGCCATCTGCACCGTCGTGCGGACCGTCGACGAGGCCGTCCCCGCCGCACTGGCGCTGGCCCGCCCCGGTGACGTGGTGTTGCTGCTGTACGAGAAGATCGAGCCGGTCCTGTCGCTGCTGCGGACCCTCGGCGCGGAGACCGCCCACGATCAACACGTGTCGTTTCCGCTCATCGGGGCATCTGTATGACGTGGAGCGCTATCGGCTGATCGAGCAACTCGGTGTGGGCGGCATGTCCGTCGTCTGGCGGGCCCGCGACGAGGTGCTCGGCCGGTCCGTCGCCGTCAAACACCTCGCGACCGCCGCGGACCCGCGGTCCCGCCGCCGCATCCAGGACGAGGCCCGCGCCGCCGCGCTCCTCAGCCACCCGCACATCGCCGCCGTGTACGACTTCGGCCACGACGCCGACGGCGCGCCGTTCGTCGTCATGGAGCTCGTCGAGGGCGAGTCCCTCGAGGACCGGCTGATCCACGCGGGTGGGCCGCTCGAGGTCGCCGAGTCGCTGCGGATCGCCGGGCAGCTCGCCTCGGCCCTCGCCGCCGTCCACGAGCGCGGCCTGGTGCACCACGACGTCAAGCCCGCCAACGTCATGCTCACCGCCGGCGGGCCGAAGCTCGTCGACTTCGGCGTCTCCGCGATCGCCGGCAACGAGCCCGACCAGCTGATCGGCACGCCCGCCTACCTCGCGCCCGAGCGCATCCGGGGCGTCCCGCCGTCGCCCGCCACCGACGTGTACGCCCTGGGCCTCGTCCTGTACCGCATGCTCACCGGCGCACTGCCGTGGGCCGTCACCACCACCGAGGAGCTGCTGCACGCGCACCGCAAGCTGCCGCCGGCGCCGCTGCCCGCGGGCCTGACCCTGCCCGCCGGGGTGGCGGACGCGCTGCGCCGCTGCCTGGCGAAGGCGCCCGGCAACCGGCCCGCCGCGACCGACCTGGCCGCGCTGCTGTCCGCCCCGGCGGTGACCCGGCGGATCGGCGCCCGCCACCGCTTCGCCGCCCGGCGCGCCGCGCCCACCCTGCGGCTGAGCGACGTCACGCTCGGCGGGTCGGCCCGGCGGCGGGTCTCCGTCGCCGTCGCGGCCCTCCTGCTCTTCGGCTCCGGCGCAGTGGGCGCGGCCGCGCAGGACCGCGACCCGTCCGCCGCCTGGAACCCGGGCTCCCCGGTGACCTCTCCCGTCGCCGGCACCGACCCGCAGCCGTCCGATCCGGCCGGGCCGCCGGTGGTGCCGGCCGCCCAGGCCGAGACGGCCGCCAAGCACTCCGGCGGCGCGCCACCCGCCGCCGGGAATGCCGGTGGTGCGCAGAATGGCAAGGCGAAGGGCAAGCACAACGGCAACGGCAAGAAAAGTGGTGGCTGAACCTTTTCGTTGCTTATGGCGTGCAACCTTCCCGACTGGTACACAAGTCTGATCTCGGTGATGCCCTATGGTGTCCGGGTCGAGGGATGGGAGAGGCCGTGCGCTTCGAGGTCAGCCGGGTCATGGACACCATCGAGCAACGGCTGACGACTGACGTCACGCTCGCTCAGGCCGTCGTCGACCTCGCCGACGTCGCCCGGTTCGTGGCCCTCGACGGTGGCCGCCCCATCAACCTGCTGCGCCTCGGGATGGTCGTCGACGCGCTCAGCCGGTACCTCATCGACGCCGGCGCCATGCTCTACCCCGTGGTCGGCCGTGAGGCCCTGTCCGAGGCGGCGCTCACCTCGAAGGAGCGCATGGTGCTCGGCCGCTGGGCCGACGACGGGCTCATCGAGGTCACGCCCGTCGTCGCCGACCGGCCCGCCGAGATCGCCGACTTCACCGGCCTGCCCCTGATCGTGGTCCGTGACCAGCCGCAGTTCGCCGCTCGGTTCCCGTGGCTCGTCGACAGCCCCGAGCGCGTGCTGCAGCTGACCCCGCGCGCCGGCGGCGCGGTCCTGACCCCCGGCGGCGAGCCCACCCCGCCGAAGGACGGCAAGGAACGCCTGGTCGTGAAGGGCACCGCGACCCTGCCGATCATCCCGCTCGAGCCCGCCGAATCCTCCGAGCCCGCCGAGTCCTCCGCTCCCTCCGCCCCGTCCGCCGACGAAACCGAAACTTCCGAAATTTCCGATATGTCGGCGGAGGGGGAGTCTTCCGAGCAGGGCGAATCGTCGGAGCCCGTGGAGGCCGCGCCCAAGCCGTCGCCTCGTCCGGCCAAGCCCGCCGCGGCCACCACCACCGCCGAGAAGGCCGCCCCGGAACCCAAGCAGGAGCAGGGCGGGCGGCCGGACGGGCTGCAGTCGTTCACCGCCCGCGGGTCGCAGCGCGCGGGGCGCACCCGGGTGATGCGGCGGCGGTTCACCCGTGCGGAGCCCAGCGGCGTCGGCGCCGCCCTGATGGCCCGCGAGTGGCGGTGCGGCGAGCCCGAGTGCCCCGCGTTCGGCCGCTTCCGCCGGATCGGCCAGCCGGTCCCGCGCATGCGCGCCGGCGTGCCCGCCTGCCCCCGCCACGGCCAGGCGGTCAAGGACATCGGCCCGCGGCCGCCCGCGTTCGCCGTGTCCGTGGTCGTCGAGGACCTGGCCCGGCGCCGGTTCGTGGTCGGCGCCGACCGTCCCGTGATCGTCGGCCGCGAGCCCGCCGACCCCGACGACATCGCCGTCGGCCAGTGGCTGCACGAGGCCGCGGCCGCCTGGATCGCCAAGGAGCACCTGAAGCTCGAGGTCCGCGACGGCCACCCCGTCGTCACCGACACGAGCGAGAACGGCACCCTGATCTGGAAGCGCTCGGCCCCCGACATCAAGGAGGAGACCGAGCGGATCTACCGGAAGTCGTACCAGCTGACCGGCTGGGACTCCGTCGAGCTCTACACCGGCGTCGAGCTGATCGTGGGCGACCACCGCCTCCAGACGATCGTCGGCTCCGAGCCCGCCTCGGTCCTGCTCGACGCCCCCACGGTCGCCCTGCGCCTGGTCGACTAGCCGGCCGTCAGGAGAACCCCAGCGCGGGTCACCACGTCAGCTCGTACGGCGTGGTCTGCGTGATCTCGATCGTCGGGGAGAGCCTGGTGCCGGGCGGCGGTGGACGGTGCGGATCACGGCGTCATGCCGCCGCGGGGCCGGGGGTGCTGACCCGGCCCGCGGCGGCGGACGGCTGAGGTGGGCTCAGGTGAGGTGCTGCGGGGTCTTCGCGGTCAGTTTCGCCGGACCGGTCGCGGAGAGGTTCGTGATCACGTAGGCCGTCACGGTCCCGTCGGGGGTGACCGCCCACAGGTCGGGCACACCGTCGGCGTTCACGTCGGTGAGCTGCAGCTCGGACAGCTGTGCGCCCGGCAGCCAGGCGTCGGCCAGGCGGAACTGCGTGAAGGCGAGCGCCCCGGTCCCCTGGTCGTAGGTGACGCCCTGCCACAGGTACAGGGCCCCGGTCGACTGGTTCCACAGCGCGACGGCGGTGCCGCTGGGCAGCAGCTTCGAGGCGAGGCGCCAGTGCTCCCAGTCGCCGCCGCCGGTCGGGGTCGCCGTCCCGAGCTGCGTGGGGAACGCGAAGTTGGCGGTGCCGTTCTGCGAGGCGTAGTACTGCAGCGTGTACCCGTTGGCCGGGCTGCCCACGATGCCCAGCAGGTCCGGGTACGCGAAGTGGTTGCCGCTGCCGTCGTAGGCGTTGACGAGCTGCAGCGGGTTGTCGTTGTTGATGTCGGCGAACAGGCCCGCCGACAGCGTCGCCTCGTAGCCCCGGTCGGCGCGCAGCGGCTCACCGCGGCCGAGGCCGTCGATGATCATGCCGCTGCCGGGGTTGATCCCGCCCGGGTAGTACACGAAGACGTCCTCGAACGGTCCGCCCCGGAACTTGCCGGTGAAGACCTGGGCGCCGGTGAACGGGGTGCCGACGCCGTTGCCGTTGACGCCGATGTCCACCGCCGGGGTGCGCACCTGACCGCGCAGCCCGCGCCCGGTGGCCTGCCACAGGCCGGGAGCGAGCCCCGGGGTGCCGCCGACGGCGAGCAGGTCCGGCTTGCCGTCGCTGTCGAGGTCCTGGTCGGCGGCCGGCGGTGGGAACGCCGCGTTGAAGGTGGTGACGGTCGAGTCGCTGACCGAGCCGTCGGCGGCCACGGCGTAGACCGACAGGACGTTGACGGCCCGCTCGACCACCACTGAGGCGGTGGCCCGCCCGTTGGCCGCCGTGACGCGGCCACCCGGGCCGCTGTTGAGCGAGAACACGAACTGGGTGACCGGCGCGCTGCCGGCGGCCGTGCCGAACCGGAACCTGGCGGCGGCGCCGACCACCGGCGCGGTCGTGAGCGCCGTGACGGTCGGTGCCAGCGCTCCCGCCGCGGACGCGGGCTCGGCGGCCAGGACGGCGCCGGCCACGGCGGGCGCCACCAGGACCGCCGCCGCGGTGGCGGCCAGGCGTCGCAGTCGATGCAGACTCATGGATTCCCCTCGTGATGTGCCCCGCGGGGTGCGGAGCGCATCAATCAGACGCGGGCATCGACGATCGGTTGCACCTTCGGCCGAACTGTTTTCTGACCGGCGCCGGTTGACAGAACCGTTGAGAGGATCTCGCGATGGTGTGAGGTCCGTATATTGGCGCTGTGGACTCGCGAGGCTACCGGCTGGGCATCGACTTCGGCACCTCGAACACGGCGGCGGTGCTGGCCTGGCCCGACGGGCACGTGCGGCCGCTGCTCTTCGACGGTTCGCCGAGCCTGCCCTCGGCGGTGTACGCCGACCCGCAGTCGGGTCTGCTCGTCGGGCGCGACGCGGTGCACGCCGCCCGGGTCAGCCCCGAGCGCTTCGAGCCCAACCCGAAGCGGCGCATCGACGAACCCGCCGTCCTGCTCGGCGACCACGAGGTGCCGACCGCCGACCTGTTCGCGGCCGTCCTCGCCCGCGTCGGCGGCGAGGCGCGGCGGGTCGCCGGCGGCCCGATCGGCCAGGTCACCATCACCTGCCCCGCCGCCTGGGCGCACACCCGCCGCGGTGTGCTGCTCGCCGCCGCCGAACGCGCCGGCCTCGGCACCGTGACGCTCGTGCCGGAGCCGGTCGCCGCGGCCGAGGTGTTCCGCACCCTCGAAGGCACCGACGTGCGCCCCGGCACCGCGTTCGTCGTCTACGACCTGGGCGCCGGCACGTTCGACGCGTCCGTCGTCCGGCACGGCCCCGGCACGTTCGAGGTGCTCTCCGCGGAAGGGCTCAGCACCAGCGGCGGCCTCGACATCGACGCCGCGATCGTCGGCTACCTGGGCGCCAGCCAGTCCTCCCGCGACCCCGCCGCCTGGAGCCGGCTCGTGCACCCCACGACCAGCGCCGAACGCCGCGCCAACCGGCTGCTCTGGGACGACGTCCGGGCCGCCAAGGAGATGCTGTCGCGCACGTCCTCGACGATGATCCATATTCCGATGTACGACGAGGACGTCCCCCTCGGCCGCGACCAGTTCGAGCAGCTCGCCCGCCCGATCCTCGCCGCCACGGTCACCGCGACCCGGGCCGCCATCGCCGCCGCCGGGCTCACCCCGGCCGACATCGCCGGCGTCTTCCTCGTCGGCGGCGGCAGCCGGATCCCGCTCGTCGCGACGCTGCTGCACCAGGCCCTCGGCACCGCCCCGACCGCCGTCGAGCAGCCCGAGATGGTGGTGGCGCAGGGCAGCCTCGGCGCCCCGGCCCAGCCCGGCCCGGCCGGCCAGCCGGCCTCCGCCCCGGTCTCCGGTCCCGCCTTCCCGACCTCGTCGCCACCCGTCACGTTCCCGACCTCGTCGCCGCCGGCCGCGTTCCAGGCACCGGCAGCGGCGGCGTCCGCACCGGCCGCGTTCCAGGCGTCCGCACCGGCCGCGTCCCCGCCGGCGCCGAACGCCGGGTTCCCGACCTCGGCGCCGCCCGCGTCGTCACCGGTCTCCGGTCCGGCGTCCGGCTCCGCCGCCGTGCCGGTGTCGGGGGCGCCGATGTCAGGGGTGCCGATGTCGGCGGTGCCGGTGTCGCCGGGGTTCGCCGCCGAGCCGACCTCCGGCCAGCCGTCGTCGCAGTTCGGGCAGGACTCCGGCTACACCCCGCCGTCCGGCTACGCCGCCACCCAGCCCGGGCCCGCGCAGCACTCGCCGGCCGCCCCGCAGCCCGGTCCGGCTCAGCACTCGCCGGCGAGCCCGCCGCCCGGCCGGGCCGCCGTGCCCGCCACCTACGGAACGCCACCGCAGCCAGCGCCGCAGCCGGCACCGCAGACCCCTCCGCAGACCCCTCAGCAGGCCCCGCCGCAGTCCTCGCCGCGGACGCCGACCCCGCCGCAGAGGCCGGAGCCGGCACCCGCGGCGGCGCCCGGCGGGCAGCGCCGGACCGGGATGCTCGCCGCGGCCGCCGTGGTCGTGCTCCTGGTGGTCGGCCTCGGCATCTACGGCTTCACCAAGCTCGGCGGCGACGACGACAACGGTGGCAAGGGCGACCAGTCGGCGAGCCAGACCGAGACCCCCGGCGACGGCAGCGGCGACAGCGGCGATGGTGGCGGCACCGACAGCACCACCGAGGTCAACGCCGAGAGGGACGACAGCGACTGGAACACCAACGCCGAGGAGTACAACGGCAACGAGGGCAAGCTCATCCGGTACACCTGCCCCAAGGGCGGCAAGGCCGGCAAGGTCTGGGGCAACGGCCCCTACACCACCGCCTCGTCCGTCTGCACCGCCGCGGTCCACGCCGGATACCTCAACCTCGACGAGGGCGGCAAGGTCGTGATCCAGATCCGGCAGGGCTCCGACTCCTACGAGTCCAACACCCAGTTCGAGATCACGACCAGGACCTACGGCAAGTCCGACTGGGAGTTCACGATCGCGGGCTGAGCCACCGGCTCAGCGCAGCGCCCGGATCGCCGTCAGGGTGGTGTGCACGTTGAACTGCGCGCCGTCGTCGCTCTCCCAGCCGCCGTCGCTGCGCTGCGTCTCGCTGAGGCGCTTACGGGCCGCGCTGAGCAGCCAGTCCTCCGGTGACATGCGGACCCGCCGCAGCGCCGCGTAGAGCGACGCCGTGTCGGCCGGGGTCATCTCCGGCACCCGGTCGGCGAGCGCCACCTGGATCTGCGCCGACTCGTAGAACCAGCCGAGGTGGAAGAGCACGGCGCAGCCGAGCCAGCCAGCGACCAGGAACGACGGCCAGCTGCCGTCGGGCCGCAGCGACGCCCGGAACGCCTCGGCGGCGCGGGCGACCCGGGTCGCGTGCTGGTCGTCGCCGTTGTTCGGGCCGCCGACCACCAGCCAGTAGGCGGCGTTGGTGGTCAGGTACAGCTTCGCCTCGTCGTCGCCGGGCTGCGCCCACGGCGGGGCGATGCCCGCCAGGGACGCGTCCTCTTCCCACATGCCGTCGGGCCGCTGGCTGCGGCCGAGCCACGCCAGGGCCCGGCGGGCCGCGGGGCGGTCGATGGCGCCCAGGTCGTCGAGCTCGCCGAGCCGGAAACAGGTGGCGTCCACGGACGCGACGTCGGCGCCCCACAGCGCCGGCCAGCCGCCGTCGGACGACTGGCCGATCTCGGCCTGCTCCAGCACGTCGGCCGGTGGGGACTGGCCGGTGCGCAGCCAGGCGAGGCGGGCGCGATCGACGGCGTCGCCGTGTGCGACGACGTAGCCGATCGCGGCATCAAGGTCGACCATGGGCCGTACGCTACCGCCCGCCCGCTGCCCGCGCGTCGTGACCTAATACACCGGCAGTGACGGATCGACGGTCTTCACCCAGGAGACCACCCCGCCCTGCACGTGGACCGCGTCCTTGAAGCCCGCCGCCTTGACCGCCGCGAGGGCCTCCGCCGAGCGGACGCCGCTCTTGCAGTACAGGACGATCTGGCGGTCCTGCGGAAGATCGGCGAGGGCGGAGCCGTTGAGGATCTCGCCCTTCGGCACGAGCCGCGCCCCCGGCACCCGCACGATCTCCCACTCGGCCGGCTCGCGCACGTCGATCAGCTCGATCGGCTTGCCCGAGTCCTGCCAGTCCTTGAGCTCGGTGGCGGTGATCGTCGAGCCCTGCGTGGCGGCCTGCGCCTCGTCGGACACGGCGCCGCAGAAGTCGTCGTAGTCGATGAGCTCGGTGACCGTCGGGTTCTCACCGCAGATCGCGCAGCCCGGGTCCTTGCGGAGCCGGATCTTGCGGTAGGTCATCTCGAGCGCGTCGTACACCATGAGGCTGCCGAGCAGCGAGTCGCCGACGCCCGTCAGGAGCTTGATCGCCTCGGTGACCTGGATCGCGCCGATCGAGGCGCACAGCACGCCCAGGACGCCGCCCTCGGCGCAGGACGGGACCATCCCCGGCGGCGGGGGCTCCGGGTAGAGGCAGCGGTAGCAGGGGCCGTGCTCGGCCCAGAAGACGGACGCCTGACCGTCGAACCGGTAGATCGAGCCCCAGATGTACGGCTTGCCGAGCAGCACCGCCGCGTCGTTGACCATGTACCGCGTGGCGAAGTTGTCCGTGCCGTCGACGATCAGGTCGTACTGCCGGAAGATGTCCATCACGTTGTCGTTGTCGAGGGCCTCGTTGTGCACCACGACGTTGACATACGGGTTGATCTCGAGCACCGAGTCGCGCGCCGACTCGGCCTTCGGCCGGCCGATGTCCGACTGGCCGTGGATGATCTGGCGCTGCAGGTTGGACTCGTCGACGGTGTCGAACTCGACGATGCCGAGCGTGCCGACCCCGGCCGCGGCGAGGTACATCAGTGCCGGCGAGCCGAGACCGCCCGCGCCCACACAGAGCACGCGCGCGTTCTTCAGGCGCTTCTGCCCGGCGACACCCACGTCGGGGATGATCAGGTGCCGGGAGTAGCGGCGGACCTCGTCAACGGAGAGGTCGGCGGCGGGCTCGACCAGTGGAGGCAACGACATGGTTCTCATTCTGCCGCGCCCGCCCCGCAAACCCACGTGACCTACGGCACTTTGGCGCCGCTGTACCGCTGGCCATCGACGAACGGCCATGCGTTGGCGACGCAGCCCTTCAGCCCGTACGTCTGCTGCTGCATCACCGGCGCCGGACGGCCGGGGCCGGGGCAGGCCTCGTGGCCGTTGCCGAGCTCGTGGCCGACCTCGTGGTTGATCACGTAGTGCTGGTAGTCCTCGACCGGCGCGCCGTAGTCCGGCACCCCGGTCAGCCAGCGGGCCAGGTTGATGACGACCTTCCCGGTGATCCGGCAGGAGCTGTACCCGGCGGTGTGCAACCCGGCGGTCGCGCAGATCTGCTCCGACGTGACCGGCGTGGCCAGGAAGATCGTGAAGTCGGCGGTGCCCTGGCCGGCGACCCGCTGCAGCCGCACCTGGCCGGCGGCGGGCCAGCCGCGCGGGTCGGCGAACACCCGCTCGACCGAGGCGGCGAACGCGTTCGCGTCCTGGCCGCTGCCGTTCTCCACCGCGACCCGGTACTTCCGCACCGTCCCGGCGCTGCCGGCGACCGGTCCGGCGCTGGTCGCGTACGCGAACGTGCCGGCGGCGCTGGACGGGCCGGCCTCCGGCGGCTGGCTCGCGGGGCGGCTCGGCGGGTCGAGCATCGGCGCCGGCCCGCGGGTCGCGGCGGCCGTCACCGGCGCCTCCTTGTCGGCGCCGCCGAAGAACAGCAGGCGGCCCAGGCCGGCCGCGGCGATCAGGAACGCGGCGGCCATCACGCCCGCGACGACGTAGCGCCGCTGCCGGCGGACCTGCTCACGCCGCCGGCGCTGCTCGGCCCGGACGACCTCACGGGCCTGCCGCGGGTCGCTCGGCAGCGGCACCGGCAGCCGGGAGTCGCCGGAAGGGGGCTCCTGGGGGCTGCCGGCAGGGTATGCCAGGTCCCCGGAGCTGCCGGAAGGGTGGGACGGGTCCCGGGAGCTGTCGGCATGGCGTGACAGGCCCCGGCGGTCGCTGCTCAGCCGGCTCGCCATCGATTGGTCAGCTTGCCATGCGCACCCGCGGCGCGCGCTGCCGCACCCCATCCCGCACCTGAGTTGCAACCTGCTGGGCGGCGGTCCGGCCGGCCCTGTCCTCCCGCAGCTCGTCGAGCATGCCGAACACGGCGCGCGCGACCGTGCGCGGCACCTCCATCTGCGCCACGTGGCCGACGCCCTCCAGCATCATCAGCCGGCTGTCCGGGATGAGGCGGGCGACCTGCGGCGCGGTGCGGATGTCGACGAGCCGGTCCTGCCGTCCGGCGATCACCAGCGTCGGCGCCTTGATCCTCGCGGCCATCTTCCACATGGAGCCCTCGCCCGGCAGGTACGCGCGCAGGAAGCTGCTGACCAGGCCGCGGAGGCTGCCCACGTACGCCTCGGCGTACCACGGCACCAGGTGCCGCCGCCGAGCCTCCTCGATCGCCTCCAGCCGCCGCTGCTCCGGGTAGCGGGTCGGGTCGGCGTAGCAGGACTCGATCACCATCGCGGCGAGGGCCTCCGGCTCCATCGACGACATCCGCCGGGCCGCCAGCTTCGCCGCGTTGGGCAGCAGGAGCAGCGGCACGATCGGGCCCTGCAGCGACCGGCGCGGGTCGAGGAACGGCATCGCCGGCGAGATCAGCGTCAGGCTGCGCACCAGGTCGGGGCGCAGCGCGGCGGCCACGACCACGGCCGCGCCGCCCATCGAGTTGCCGAACAGGTGGACCGGGCCGCGGCCGCTGTGCTCGACCCACCGGACGATGTGCGAGGCCATCGCGGCCAGCGAGTAGCTGCGGGCCGGGGCGCTGTACCCGAACCCGGGCAGGTCGATCGCCTGGCCGTCGAGCCGCCCGGCGAGCACGCCGGCCAGGTCGGTCCAGTTGGTGGACGAACCGCCGAGGCCGTGCACGTAGACCGCCGGCTCGGCGCCCGGCGTGGTGGCCGGGGTGTCCCGCACGTACGCCTTCAGACCATCGAGCTCCACCTCGCGCCCGGGCCACGTGTCCGGCAGCCGCTCAGGTGACGGGACGGTGAACTCCGGGACAAGGGCAGCTCTCTTCATGCTTACCAGTGTGCCCCAAGGGGTCTACGGCAGCCGTGCTCTCAAAATGCTTACCCGGCTGCCCGAAGGGCTATGGCAGCAGGGCCTCCAGGCGCCGGTTCACGGCCGCGAGAGTGGCGCGGACCACAGCCTGCCGCGGATCACCCGAGTTCACCGCGGAGCCCGTCAGCTGCTCGACCCAGCCGTCGTACAGCAGCAACAGCACGACGACGGCGACCTCGCAGCCGCCGAGCTGCACCACCGCGGCGTGCTCGATGTAGCACCTGGCGCGGGACGTCGCGTCGACGTCGACCAGCAGCTGGTCCACGGCCGAGGCGGCGGCCGCCGCGGACAGCCGCAGGATGTACCCGTCGACCGCCGGGCCGCTGGCGACCCCGACCGCCGGGTGACCGTCCGCGATCAGGCGCACCTCGACCACCGCGTCGACGCCCTGCGTGCTGACCTCGACCTGGTCGATGATCACCCGCGGCGACACGATGGTGCTGGACTGCGGCACCAGCGCCGGGGGCGCGTCCCGGTTCACCGGGACCGGCGCGTGCTCTCCCGGCGTTTTCGGCACCTGTACGGGATGCTGCTGGCCGGACGCGACGAGACCCGGCGGCTGGGGCGGCCGGCGCGGCTCGTCGACCTCGGCGAGCGGCGCCTCCGCACGGAACTGCTGGAGCTCCTCGACCTCGGGGCGGGGGGCCTCGGCCGGGCGGCGCACGCCGCTGACCGGGCGCCGCCGGCGGGCCTCGCGGCCGTAGCCGGGCAGGGCGCTGTGCGGCGCGTTGCCCCGGATCGCCGGGCGGGCCAAGGGTGAGGCGGACTCCGGCGGGTTGGGCTCGGCGGCCAGGCCCATCCGCTCGTTGAGCAGGCGCGCGACGGCCCGGCTGACCCGGCCCGGGTCGGCCTCGTCGAGCAGCTCGAGCCGGAGCGTGTGCAGGCCGTCCGCGTTCTTGCGCAGCGTCGCCTCGCGTACACCGGAGACACCCTGCACGGCGCGGAGGACCGCCGGGATGTCGAACCCGTCGGGGCGGTCGTCCAGGCTGGGCTCGTCGTCCTCGTCCTCGCGCTCCTCGCGCAGGAACGTGGCGATCCTCGCCAGCTCCGCACCGCCGGCCGGGGTGGCCTCCGTCACGAGGGGCTCGACCTCGACCTCCGGCACCTGCGGCACGTCAGGGTGCGACGGGACGCGCTGCGGCAGCTCGGGGCCGTTGCCCCAGTCGGCGCCGGTAAGTCCGGTGGGCTCCTGGGCGGCGTACGGCGGCTCCGACGCGAACGCCGGCATCGTCGGCTCCGCCGCGGACAGGGGCGTGGCGTTGCCGAGCAGCTCGGGCGGCAGCGGGCCGACGAGCGGGTCGTCCTCCGGCACCCGCTGCGTGGGCACCGGGTGCACGGCCGGCTGTGGCACTGGGTGCAGGGCAGGCTGTGGCACCGGGTGCAGGGCGGGCTGCGGCACGGGGTGCAGCGCCGGCGCCGGGACCACGGGCTCCTGCGACGGCGCGGCCCAGTCGAACTCGGGGCCGGGCTGCTCGTACGCCTGGTAGCCGTTCGGGGGTGGCGGCTGCTGCGGGTACTCCTGCGACGGGTACTGCTGCTGCGGCGGGTACTGCGCCGGGTACTGCTGGCCCTGGTACGGGTACTGCTCCCGCTGCTCCTGGCCCTGGTACTGCTCCTGTGCCTGGTAAGGCTCCTGGTTGCCGCCGGCCTGCGGGTCGTGGTGGGCCACGCCGTTGGCGGCGGGCGTCTCCTGGTGGAACGCGCCGTTGTGCGGGCGGATGTCCCTGTTCTCGTAGCCCCAGGCCGGGTCCGGGTAGGCGCCGGGCCGGTCCTGGTAGGCAGCGGCCTGGTCCTGGTAGGCGGCGGCCTGTTCCGGGCGGGCCGGGGCCTGGTCCGGGTAGCGGGCCGGGCTCGGGGCCTGGTCCTGGTAGGCGGCGGCCTGCTCCGGGTAGGCCGAGCTCTGGTCCTGGTAGGCCGGGGCCTGGTCCGGGTAGCCGGAGCTCTGGTCCTGGTAGGCCGAGCTCTGGTCCTGGTAGGCCGGGGCCTGGTCCTGGTAGGCGGGGGTTTGGTTCGGGTAGGCGCCATACGGCGGCATGCCGTTGTCGCCGTGCACCCGGGCACGTGGGTCGACCGGGCCGGGCCGGCCGCTGAGCCGGTCCAGGGCCGACGGCGCCGCGCCATACCCGCCGGACGTCGGCGCGGGCGGCGGACCGTAGCCCCCGGAGGTCGGCCGGACCGCTTCCTCGCGCGCGTCGGCGACAGGGGCGGCGCCGTAGACGGTGCCGGAGCTGACGGCGGGCAGCGGGCCGGTGTGGCCGGTGTCGTGCGGCGGCTGGGCCTGCGCCGGCGACCCGGAGGCGGGGAGCGACCCGCTGGTCTCCGGCTGGCTGACGGAGCTCGGCCAGCCCTGGCCGTCGGGTCCGTAGTGCCCGTAGTGCAGCGACGTGGTGGGGTGCATCGGCGGCGGGGCGGAGACCGGCGGGCTCATCGGGGCGAGCATGTCGGAGTAGGAGCCGCGGACCTCGGCGCGGCCACGCGGGCCGGCGCCGTTGATCGAACCGCTGACCGACGCGCGCCCAGCGATGGCTCCTGTTGCCGGCTCACGCCATGCGGAGACGATCGCCTCGAGCGCGTCATCGCTCGGCGTCGACCCGTCACCATGGGTGCCGTCCGGTGACCTGTGCGGATCCGTGTGTCCTCCTCCGCGATATGCGCCTGACCCTTGTGGGCTTCCGGCTTGCCCCGTTTCGTCCACCGCGCGCTCCTCCGTCGCCCCTAGGTGAGGCTACCGTGTGGGCGGAAAGGGGGTAAGTTGCAATCCCGACCCAAATCCGGATGGTGAACATGACCTCGGCGATGAGCGGCACCCAGGCGGCCGGACGGCCGATGCGGCTGCCCCGGTCGGCCCGCCGCAAGCAACTGCTCGCCGCGGCGCAGCAGGTTTTCGTGGCGCAGGGTTACCACGCCGCCGCGATGGACGACATCGCCGAGCGGGCGGGTGTCTCCAAGCCGGTGCTCTACCAGCACTTCCCCGGCAAGCTCGAGCTCTATCTGGCGCTGCTCGACACGCACTGCGACGCGATGGTCTCGCGGATGCGCGCCGCGATGGAGGCGACCACCGACAACAAGGAGCGGGTCCGCGGCGCCATCCAGGCGTATTTCGACTTCATCGACCACGAGAGCGAGGCCTTCCGCCTCGTCTTCGAGTCGGACCTGCGCAACGACCCCGCGGTCCGCGAGCGGGTCGACCGGGTGGAGAGCGGCTGCATCGCCGCGATCACCGACACGATCATGGCCGACACCGACCTGAGCCAGGAGCGCGCCGAGCTGCTCGCGTCCGGGCTCGTCGGCGCCGCCGAGGTCGCGGCCCGGTTCTGGGTCGCCGGTGGCCGCCAGGTCGCGAAGCCCGAAGCGGAGGCGCTGCTGACCGCGCTGTCGTGGCGCGGCATCGCGAGCTTCCCCCTGCACGGCGAACACGCCTGATCGCGTTAGTCTTCAACCACACTGGGTGTGCGCGCCGAGGCACGGACGCGCCGCAGCCCGATCAAGGAGGAAGACGTGGAGGTCAAGATCGGCGTGCAGCATGCGCCTCGGGAGTTGGTGCTGGAGAGCAACCAGTCACCCGCCGAGGTCGAAGCTGCGGTCACCGACGCGATCGACGGTGGCGACAAGGGTGTGCTTTCTCTCGTCGACGAGAAGGGCCGCCGGGTGATCGTCCCGGTCGGCAAGATCGCCTACGTGGAGATCGCCGAGTCGTCGCCGCGGCCGGTTGGGTTCTCTTCCGCGCGTTGACAGATAGCGCTCAGGCCCTGCCCCGTACGGGTGCCAGGGCCTGGGCGTCGTCGGTCGTCGCGCCCCTGAGCTGTCGATCCCTCGGTTGTTGAGCGCTCAGCTGTTGAGCCTTCAGTTGCTGGGCCCTCAGTTATTGAGGCCTCAGTTGTTGCGCCTTAGCCGCTGAGCCTCAGTTGTTGAGCCCGACGGCGCCCATGCGGGCGGTGTGCGCCGAGGTCAGGCGCCTGAGCAGGGCCTGGAAGTCGGTGCCGCCGATGGCCAGCAGCTCGGCGAGCGAGGGCCGCTCGGCCGCGACCCGCAGCGCCTGCGAGATGCCCTCGCCGACCAGGCGGCGGGCCCACATCGACAGCCGGTTGGCCACCTTCGGGTCGGCGGCGATCGCGGCCCGCAGCTCGTCGGCGGCGAAGTCGGCGTGCCGGGAGTCGTGCAGGACGTCCAGGATCAGGTCCTGGTCCGGGCCGGCGAGCACCGCCGCGACCTCGCGGGTGAAGTCGTCCGCGATGCCGTCGCCGACGTACGCCTTGGCCAGCCCCTCCAGCCAGTCGGCCGGCTCGGTCTGCAGGTGGTACTCCGACACCGCCTGCACATAGGGCCGCATGGCGTCCTCGGCGTCGACGCCGAGCTCGGCCAGGCGGTCGGACAGCCGGCGGAAGTTGGTGATCTCGCGGGCGGCCATCTCGCTGAGCACCGCCCGGCGGCGGAGGTCGGGCGCGAGCCGCGCGTCGGCCGCCATCCGGTCGAACGCGACCAGCTCGCCGAAGGCCAGCATGCCCAGCAGGTCGACCACAGCCGTGGCGGGCGGAGTGAGATCGGACACCACGGCACACTACATCGCCGGATCACCGGGCGCGCCCCGATGCCCGGCCGAAGCCACTGAGCGGAACGGCTCGTAAGCCGGTACAATGACTCCGATAGCCGTGGACGGACCCTAGTCCTGGCGCCCGGCGCTTGTAGCCCGCGACCTTGATCATTTCGGTTGCGTGTGGCCCGCGCCCTACCCATTTGAGCGCACCCAGCTTCACCAGGGGCGCTCCCGCGAGAGAGACACCCTGAGCACAACATGACGATCGACAACACTGAGGCCGCCGAAGCAGTGGCCCCGCGCGCACCCGTGCGCCCAGACGCACCCACGTTCGCCGATCTGGGGGCGCGGCCGGAGACCGTGGCCGCCCTCGAAGCCGTCGGCATCATCCACGCGTTCGCCATCCAGGAATACGCCGTGCCGATCGCGCTGCGCGGCACCGACCTCATCGGCCAGGCGCCGACCGGCACCGGCAAGACGCTCGGCTTCGGCGTCCCGCTGCTGGACCGGGTCACCGCCCCCACCGAGGGCGCCGACGGCCTGCCGCAGGCGCTCGTCGTGGTCCCGACCCGCGAGCTGGGCCTGCAGGTGGCCCGCGACATCGCCGCCGCCGGCAAGACCCGCGGCATCCGCGTGCTCCCGCTGTACGGCGGCGTCGCCTACGAGCCGCAGGTCGACGCGCTGCAGAAGGGCGTCGAGATCGTCGTCGGCACCCCCGGCCGCCTGCTCGACCTGGCCAAGAGCAAGCACCTGCGGCTGCACGCCGTGCGGGCGCTCGTGCTCGACGAGGCCGACCGCATGCTCGACCTGGGCTTCCTCGACGACGTCGAGCGGATCCTGACCCTGCTGCCGGAGGACCGGCAGACGATGCTGTTCTCCGCCACGATGCCCGATCCGATCGTCACCCTCGCCCGGCGGTTCCTGCGCCACCCGATGACGATCCACGCGCACCACGACGCCAGCACCGGGCCGTCGCCGCTGACCAAGCAGTTCATCTACCGCACCCACCCGATGAACAAGATCGAGATCGTGGCGCGGATCCTGCAGGCGGAGGACCGCGGCCTGACCATGATCTTCACGCGCACCAAGCGCGCTGCCGACCGCGTCGCCGAGGACCTGGACTTCCGCGGCTTCGCCGCCGCCGCCGTCCACGGCGACCTCGGCCAGGGCGCCCGCGAGCGCGCCCTGCGCGCCTTCCGCGCCGGCAAGATCGACGTGCTGGTCGCCACCGACGTCGCCGCCCGCGGCCTCGACGTCTCCGGCGTCACCCACGTCATCAACTACGACTGCCCCGAGGACCAGGACACCTACACCCACCGCATCGGCCGCACCGGCCGCGCGGGCGCGACGGGCGTCGCCGTGACGTTCGTCGACTGGGAGGACATGCCCCGCTGGCGGATCATCGACAAGACGCTGGGCATGGACCTGGCGGAGCCGCCGGAGACGTACCACACCTCGTCCCACCTGCTGACCGACATCGGCATCCCCGAGGGCATCACCGGCTCCCTGCCGACCGCTGACCGCAAGCGCGCCGGCCTCGCCGCCGAGCAGCTCGAGGACATCGAGGGCAAGCCCCGCGGCCGGGGTCGCACCCGTGGCCGGGCCCGCGGCGGCGACTCGTCCGGCCCCGCCCCCGCCGCGGACCCGACCGGCGAGCCCCGCCGTCCCCGCCGCCGCCGGCGGCGCGGCGAGGTCGACCCCACCGAGCTGACCCTCACCGACTCCGCCGAGGCTGCCGGCACCTCCGCGGACGCCGGCGAGCAGTCGGAGCCCCGTCCGGCCCGCACCCGCACCCGCCGCCGCCAGGTGGTCGGTCAGGTGGCCGAGGGCTCGGACACCGCGGACACCGGCCCCGTCGCCACCGCCGAGGCCACCGAGGACGGCGAGCCCCGCACCGCCCGTGCCCGCACCCGCCGCCGCCGTCGCGGCGGCCGTGGCAAGGGCGGCGAAGGCTCCGCCACCGAGGGCAGCGACAGCGTCGAGGCCTGACCCTTCCGGCCGTCCCTGGCCGACTTCATCCCGACGATCCGAACAGCGCGGCAGCCCCCGGCTGGCCGCGCTGTTCGCCGTCCAGACGGAGTGGGGTGGTCAGGGGACGACGACGGTGAACTCGACGCGGTGGACCTGGCCGGCGCGCTGGAACTCGAAGTAGAGGCGGTAGCGGCCGCTGCTCGGGGCCGACAGCCAGAACTTCACCGCGCCGCCGACCAGTTCGGTCTCGGGGTGGACGTGCAGGTAGCCGAGGTCGCCGTCGCGGAGGACGACGAGGTGGCCGTACGTGCCGAGATAACGCTGCAGGTCGGTGACGGGGCTGCCCGAGGCCAGCACCCGCAGCGACAGCGGCTGGGTGGCGTTGACCGCCGGAGTGCCCTCCATCGTCACCGTCATCCCGGCGACCTCCGCGGTCCGGGCGGGCGCGGGAAGGGTCACCGGCTGGTAGTCGCCGGCGACGGTGGCGTCCACGGCGAGCGTCACCGGGGCCTGGGCGCCGGTCGCGTCGAAGGTGACGAAGTCCGTGTAGATCCGCCAGATGCCCGGCGACGGCAGGGTCAGCGGGATCGACCAGGTGCCGTCGGGGGCCATCTCCGGGTGCAGGTGCTGAAACCCGGACAGGTCGTGCCGGGCCACCACCAGGTGCATGAGCTTCTCGTGGTTGACCGCGAAGCGGGTGACCGGCTTGCCGTCCGGGCCGAGGATCCGGAACGCGAACGGCTGGGTGGCGCCCGCGGCGAACGTCGTGGTCGTCGGCGACAGCGTGAAGCCGGCGGAGCTGAGCGACAGGCCGCCGAGGTCGCCCGCGGTCGCGCCGCCGTGGGAGTGCGACGGGATGGCGGTCGGGGCGGGGGCGGCGGCCGGTGGTGACGCGGTGGACCTGGCGATCACGAAGCCAAGCAGCAGCGCCAACACGAGTCCACCCGCGACGACCGGCCCCTTCATGCCCAAGACCGTAGCCGCAGGCCGTCGCCACCACTCCACCGGGGGACTTTTAGTCACGTTTGTCCAAATCATGGCGTTAGTGACACGTGGGGTCAATCGGCAAGATGTGGACCGCGGCCGCGGGCATGGTCGCTGCGTTGATCGTGCCCGGCATCGGGTTCGCTGACCCGGTCACCGACCGGCAGCGGCAGCTCGCCACCGCCTGGCAGGAGCTGGAAGGCGTCATCGAGCGGTTCAACGCCGTACGCGACGACCTGCGCGCCACCGAGGCGCAGCTCGAACGGGTGAACGCCCGCACCGGCCCGCTGCAGGCGAGCGTCGACGCCGCCCAGCGTGACGCGGACGAGGTCGCCGCCAGGCTGTACCGCAGCGCCGCCGTCACCAGCACGGCCGTGCTCGTCAGCGCGCCGTCGCCGGAGTCGTTCATGGACCAGCTGGCGACCCTGGACCACCTCCAGCGCCGGCGTACCGACGCGCTGCGCCGCCTGAAGGCCGACAAGGCCGCGCTCAAGAAGGAGCAGGCCGACCTCGGCGACCTCCAGGTCCGCCAGCGCACCCAGGAGCAGGAGCTGGGCCAGCGCAAGGCGGCGATCGAGGCGCAGGTCCGGCGGCTCGGCGGGGCCCGGGCCGCACGCACCGCCAGGACGCCGTCCGGGGCGCTGCACGACGGCTACGTGCCGCGCTTCACCGACGACCCGGCCGGGCGCGCGGTCAGGTACGCCTATTCGCAGCTGGGCAAGGTGTACCGGTGGGGCGCCGACGGCCCGGACACGTTCGACTGCTCGGGCCTGACGATGGCCGCGTGGAAGGCGGCCGGCGTGGTCCTGCCGCACAACGCGGCGAGGCAGAAGAAGACCGTCACGCCGATCAGGCGCGAGGAGCTGCGCCCCGGCGATCTCGTCTTCTACTACAAGGACGTCAGTCACGTCGGCATGTACATCGGCGACGGCAGGGTGATCGAGGCGCCGCGCGAGGGCGAGCGGATCTCGATGCGGCTGCTCGACTACGCCCCGATCGTGGGTTACGGACGGCCGGACTACCAATAGAAGATCAGCGCATCGCGATCGAGCCACCACGATGCGCTGATCAACTCCCTGCGGACCAGCTACGACGGGCCTGTTTGTGTCCTAACGGACGAGGCGCGCCAGTCGGCTTGGCGACAGCATCATCCTGACAGTGGACATCTACTGGCTGTCTCCCCCTGCGCGTCCGCATCCAGGAGTGCCCTCATGAGGCGTCGCCGCCGCTCCCGTTTATCCCTTGGCCTAGTGCTCGCGCTCTGCGTCCCGGCCTCGGCGGCGCTCACCGCACCCGAGGCGGCGGGCGCCGTGACCACCCTGCCGAGCGGGTTCTCCGAGCAGGTCGTGCTGTCCGGGCTCAACCACCCGACGAAGCTGGTGTTCTCTCCTGACGGACGGGTGTTCGTCGCGGAGAAGGGCGGCACGATCCAGGTCTACGACAGCCTGTCGGACCCGACGCCGACCCTGTTCGCCGACCTGAGCGCCCGGGTGCACGACAACGAGGACAAGGGCCTGCTCGGCCTGGCGCTGCCGCCGAACTTCCCGTCCAACCCGTCGGTGTACGTCACGTACACCGCGACGCAGCCCATCGGCGGCGGACTCGACCTCGGCGACACCTGCCCGACGCCCGGCACCGGCTGCATCGTCAGCGGGCGGCTGTCGAAGCTCACCGCGAGCGGCGACACGTGGACCGGCACCGAGCAGGTGCTCATCAACGACTGGTGCCAGCAGTTCGAGACCCACTCGGTGGGCGACGTGCGCTTCGGCCCCGACGGCGCGCTCTACGTCAGCGGCGGCGAGGGCGCGAGCCCCGTCTTCACCGACTGGGGCCAGCAGGGCAACCCGGTCAACCCGTGCGGCGACCCGCCCGGCGGCGTCGGCGCGGCGCTCAGCCCGCCGACCTCCGAGGGCGGCGCCCTGCGCTCCCAGGACGTGCGGACCCTCGGCGACCCGACCGGCCTGAGCGGCACCATCATCCGCATCGACCCGGTCACCGGCGCCGCGAAGACCGACAACCCGCTCTACAACGCGACCACCGACCCCAACGCGCGGCGGATCGTGGCGTACGGCCTGCGCAACCCCTTCCGGTGGACGTTCAAGCCCGGCAGCAGCGAGATCTGGATCGGCGACGTCGGCTGGCGGACCTGGGAGGAGATCAACCGGCTGCCCAACCCCCTCGCCACGCCCGTCACCAACTTCGGCTGGCCGTGCTTCGAGGGCAACTCGCAGCAGCCCGGCTACCGCGACGCGAACCTGAACCTGTGCACCACGCTGTACAACCAGAACACGGCGACCGGTCCGGTCTACACCTACGGGCACCACCAGCAGGTCAACGACAACGACGGCTGCCCGACCGGCGGGTCCAGCCCGACCGGCGTCGCGTTCTACCCGACGTCCGGCGGCGCCTACCCGGCCAAGTACCAGGGCGCGCTCTTCTGGGGTGACTACGCCCGCCGCTGCATCTACGCGATGCTGCCGACCAACGGCACCCCCGACCCGAGCAAGATCGAGACGTTCGCGCCCGGCGCGGCCGGCCCCGTCGACCTGGAGATCGGCCCCGGCGGCGACCTGTACTACGTCGACGTCGACGGCGGCACGGTCCGCCGGGTCAACTACAGCGCCGGCAACCAGCCGCCGACCGCGGTGATCAGCGCGGACAAGACCTCCGGCGCGCCGCCGCTGGCCGTGCAGTTCAACTCCGCCGGCACCAGCGACCCCAACAGCGGTGACGTCCTCACGTACCAGTGGGACTTCACCAACAACGGCAGCTACGACGCGACCGGCCCGACGGCGAGCTTCACCTACACGACCGCCGGCAACTACACGGCCAAGCTGCGGGTCACCGACGCGGGCGGGTTGTCGGACACCAAGTACCTGCAGATCCTCGTCGGCTCCGACGCGCCCGTACCGGTGATCGACACGCCCGCGGCCGGCTTCACGTGGGCGACCAACGACACGGTCAACTTCACCGGCCACGCCACCGACGCCCAGGACGGCAACATCCCCGCGACCAGCCTGCACTGGCAGCTGATCCTGCAGCACTGCGCCTCGGCCGACAACTGCCACCAGCACTACATCAGCGAGACCGACGGCGCGTCCGGCTCGTTCATCGGACCCGACCACGAGTACCCGTCCTACGTGGAGCTGCGGCTCACGGCGACCGACAGCAGCGGGCTCAGCACGACGGTCAGCCGCCGGTTGGACCCGAAGACCGCGAACATGACGTTCGACTCCGTGCCGAGCGGCCTCAACATCACTGTCGGCTCGGTCACCGGCGTCACGCCGTTCACCACGACGGTCATCCAGAAGTCGACGCAGACCGTGTCGGCGCCGTCGCCGCAGACGCTCAACAGCACCCAGTACACCTTCGGCTCCTGGAGCCAGGGCGGCGCGGCCACGCAGGTGATCACCGCGCCGACCACGGCGACGACCTACACCGCCAACTACACCGCGACCGGCGGCGGCACGTGCTCCGACAGCTTCGGCTACGTGTGCACCACCGCGACCAAGGCGTTCGTCAACGCCGACACGACGGTGCTGAGCCTGACCGGCGACGAGGGGCTGCAGCAGATCTCCCTGCCGTTCCCGGTCAAGTTGTACGGCGTTTCGTATTCGACCGCGTGGGTCGACACCAACGGCGCCGTCAGCCTGGTCAACCCGAACGGGCCGAAGTGGGACAACACCGCGGTGCCGAGCGCGGCCCTGCCCAACGCGGCGGTCTACGCCTTCTGGGACGACCTGGTAGTCGACGCCAACGCGTCGGTGCGGACCACGACCCTCGGCACCGCGCCCAACCGCCAGTTCGTCGTCGAGTGGCGCAACCCGTACATCTACGGCAACACCAGCCGGCGCGTCACGTTCGAGGCGATCCTCTCGGAGAACGGTGACGTGGTCACCAACTACGCGAGCCTCGACAACGACATCGAGAAGGGCAACGCGGCGACGGTCGGCATCGAGAACGCCGACGGCACCGTGGGCCTCGCGTACTCCGTCAACACCCCGAAGCTCCAGTCCGGCCGCGCGGTCATCTTCACCGCGCCGGGCGGCACGACCCCGCCGCCCCCGCCGCCGCCGTCCACCGGGACGGTCAGCGGCACCGTGAGCGTCGCGGGCGGCGGGCCCGTCGCCGGGGCGACCGTGACCCTCACGGCCGGCACGACGACGACCACGGACGCCTCGGGCAAGTACAGCTTCTCGAACGTGGCGTACGGCTCGTACACCGTGAGCGCCACCGCCAACGGGCAGTCGACGTCGGCGCCGCTCACCGTCGACGCGGCCACGGAGACGCTCAACCTGACGCTGCCGGCCCCGCCGCCGCCCACCGGGAACTACGGGATCACCACGGTGGCCACCCCGTTCGTCCCGGCCGACGCCACGGTGCTCACGCTGACCGGTGACGACAACATCCAGCAGGTCACGCTGCCGGCGCCGGTCACGTTGTACGGCGTCACCTACACCACGGCGTGGGTCGACACCAACGGCAAGGTCTCGTTCGTCAACCCGGGCGGCGCCTACGTGGAGCACTCCGCGCTGCCGTCGACCGCCGCCCCGAACGCGACCGTCTACGCCTTCTGGGACGACCTCGTCGTCGACGGCTCCGCTTCGGTGCGCACCGCGCTCGTCAACGGTTCGGTCGTGATCGAGTGGCGCAACCCGTACATCTACGGCAACGGCGTCCACAACCGGGTGACGTTCTCCGTCGTGTTCGCCCCCGACGGGGTGATCACGCTGCACTACTCCAGCCTGGACAACGACATCGAGAAGGGCGGCGGCGCCACCGTCGGCGTCGAGAACGCCGCCGGCACCACGGCCGCGCAGTACCTGTTCAACCAGCCGCTGCTGGCGTCGGGGACGGCGGTCCGCTTCACGCCTTAGCGGGTTTCTGTCGTACCCGAGGGCTAAGTTCGTGGGGTGCGATCTGAGGCATCGGTACTTCTGAAGAAGCTCGCTGGTCCTTCCGCCGAACTGCGGGAGGACCAGTGGGCCGCCATCTCCGCCCTGGTGGCGGAGCGCCGCCGCGTCCTCTGCGTGCAGCGCACCGGGTGGGGCAAGTCCGCGGTGTATTTCATCGCCACCGCACTGCTGCGGGCCCGCGGCGCCGGCCCGACGGTGATCGTCTCGCCGCTGATCGCCCTCATGCGCAACCAGGTCGACGCCGCCGCCCGCGCCGGGATCGCCGCCCGCGCGATCAACTCGGCCAACCTGGAGGAGTGGGACCAGATCACCGGCGAGATCGCCGCCGGCACCGTCGACGTCCTGCTCGTCTCGCCCGAGCGGCTCAACAACCCCGACTTCCGCGACAACGTGCTGCCCAAGCTCGCCGCGAGCGCCGGCCTGCTCGTCGTCGACGAGGCGCACTGCGTCTCCGACTGGGGCCACGACTTCCGCCCCGACTACCGGCGGCTCGGCACCCTGCTGGCCGACCTCGCCCCCGGCACGCCGGTCCTGGCCACCACCGCCACCGCCAATGCCCGCGTCACCGCCGACGTCGCCGAGCAGCTCGGCGACGCGCTCGTGCTGCGCGGCTCGCTCGACCGCGAGTCGCTGCGCCTCGGCTCGCTGACGCTGCCGTCCGCGCCGCACCGGCTCGCCTGGCTCGGCGAGCACCTCCGCGCGTTCACCGGCTCCGGGATCATCTACACGCTGACCGTCGCCGCCGCCCACGAGACCGCCGCCTATCTGCGCGGCTGTGGCTACGAGGTCGCCGCCTACACCGGCCAGACCGAGAATGCGGACCGCCTCGCCGCCGAGGAGGACCTGCTCAACAACCGGATCAAGGCCCTCGTCGCCACGTCCGCGCTCGGCATGGGCTTCGACAAGCCCGACCTCGGCTTCGTCGTGCACCTCGGCGCCCCGTCGTCGCCGATCGCCTACTACCAGCAGGTCGGCCGGGCCGGCCGCGCCGTCGACATGGCCGACGTCCTGCTCCTGCCCGGCACCGAGGACCAGGCCATCTGGCGGTATTTCGCGTCCCTCGCCTTCCCGCCCGAGGCGCAGGTCCGCGGCGTGCTGTCCGTCCTCGGCGCGGCGGGCCGGCCGATGTCGACCGCCGCCATCGAGCCGCAGGTCGAGCTGCGCCGCGGCCGGCTCGAGCTGATGCTCAAGGTCCTCGACGTCGACGGCGCCGTCCGTCGCGTCCGCGGCGGCTGGGAGTCCACCGGCGCGCCCTGGCGCCACGACAGCGAGCGCTATGACCGCATCGACGCCGCCCGCGCCGCCGAGCAGGACGCGATGCGCGAGTATGCCGCCCTGACCACGTGCCGCCTGGAGTTCCTGCGCGGGACCCTCGACGACCCGGGCGCCGCCCCCTGCGGCCGCTGCGACACCTGCGCGGGCACCTGGTATCCGGCGGAGGTCTCCGGCGACGCCCTCGCCTCGGCCCGCGCCCACCTCGGCCGCACCGGCGTCGAGATCGCCCCGCGCAAGCTGTGGCCGACGGGCCTGTCCGCCGTCGGCGTCTCCCTCACCGGCAAGATCCCGCCCGCCGAGCAGACCCTCCCCGGCCGGGCGATCGGCCGGCTCAGCGACCTCGGCTGGGGCGACAAGCTGCGCAGGCTGCTCGCCGCGCCCGACGCCCCGGTCCCCGGCGACGTCTTCGCCGGCGTCGTCGCCACCCTGACCGAGTGGGCGAAGGGCGACGAGCGCTGGCCCGCCCGCCCCGTGGGCGTCGTGGTCCTCGGCTCCCAGAGCACCCCGGTCCTGCTGGAGTCGCTGGGCGCCCGCATCGCCGAGGTCGGCCGGATGCCGCTGCTCGGCACGGTCCAGCCGGCCCACGCGGCCGATGCCGCCTCCCGCACCAACAGCGCCCAGCGGGTCCGCGCCCTGCACACCGCGTTCACGGTCCCGCCGGAGCTGGCCGCCCGGCTGGGGACTCTCGACGGCCCGGTCCTCCTCGTCGACGACCTGGTCGACACCGGCTGGACGATGGCCATCGCCGGCCGCCTCCTACTCCGCGCCGGCGCCCCGGCGGTCCTGCCGTTCGCCCTGGCCGTCTCCGCCTGACCCCGCCCGCCCATTCGCATGATCCCGAAGGGTTATGGCTGCTCCGACTACCAGATTCGTTCGGGATCAGGGGCGGCCCTCGTGATCCGGTAGACCTTGTGCACTTCCGGCGGCGGAGGTCTTCCTGGTTCTGAGGGCGGCCCTGCCGTTCTCATGATCCCGAATGGCTTTGGCCGCTCTGACCACCAGAATCGTTCGGGATCATGGGTGGCTCTCGTGATCCGGTAGACCTTGTGCACTCCTGGCGGCGGGAGGTCTTCCGGATCACATGGTGGGGCGGGTGTTTCCGTGATCGCGAATGGTTGTGGCCGTTCTGGCTACCGGAATCGTTCGGGATCATGAGGCCGGGGCGGGAGCGGCGTCAGGGGGTGTCGTCGGGCCACCAGGCGGCTCGGCGCATGTCGATTTTGTCCGACCTGAGTGGGGTGCCTTCCTCGCGGTGGCGGCGGAGGGCCTCCTGCTCGTGGCCAGGGACGAGGCGGCCGTTGGCGGCGACGACGCGGTGCCAGGGGACACCGCCGCCGTAGTGGGACATGACGGCGCCGACCTGGCGGGGGCCGCCGCGACCCAGGTACTCGGCGATGGCGCCGTAGGACATGACGCGGCCGGGCGGGATGCGTTCCACCACGGTGAGGACCAGCTCTGTGAAGTCGTCGTCGGCCACGATATGGGAACCTACCGTGGATCGACGGTGGCGACCCGGCAAGATAGGCGGCGTGCGCACCCAGGTCACCGAGGCTCGACGGATCGTGGTCAAGGTCGGGTCGTCGTCGCTGACCACCGCGGCCGGCGGGCTCGACGGCAAGCGGGTCGATGCGCTCGTCGACGCCCTGGCGGGGAGCCCCGCGGAGGTGGTGCTGGTGTCGTCGGGGGCGATCGCGGCCGGGCTGGCACCGCTGGGGCTGCTGAAGCGGCCGAAGGACCTCGCGACACAGCAGGCGGCGGCGAGCGTCGGGCAGGGGCTGCTGATGCGGGCCTACAACGATGCGTTCGCCAGGCACGGCAGGGTCGTCGGGCAGGTGCTGCTGACGGTCGACGACGTGACCCGCCGGGCGCACTACCGCAACGCGTACCGGACCCTGCGCCGCCTGCTCGACCTGCGGGCGGTCCCGGTCGTCAACGAGAACGACACGGTCGCCACGGAGGAGATCCGGTTCGGGGACAACGACCGGCTCGCCGCGCTGGTCGCGTCCCTCGTCCACGCGGATCTCCTGGTGCTGCTGTCGGACGTCGACGGGCTGTACACCGGCGACCCCTCCAAACCGGAGTCACTGCCGATCACGGACGTGCGCTCCCCGGAGGACCTGCGCGACATCGACGTGAAGCGGCCCGGGAAGGCCGGGGTCGGCACCGGCGGCATGGTGACGAAGGTCGAGGCGGCGAGGATCGCGACGACGAGCGGCATCCCGGTGGTGCTGACCTCCGCGCCCAACGCCAAGGCGGTGCTCGACGGGGAGCCGGTCGGGACGCTGTTCCACCGGCTGCGGGAGCGGCCGCAGGCGCGGCTGTTCTGGCTCGCGCACGCCACCAGCCCCCGCGGCCGGCTGCACCTGGACCCCGGCGCCGTGCAGGCCGTGCGGCAGCGGCACGCGTCGCTGCTGCCCGCCGGGATCACCGCGGTCGACGGCCGGTTCGCCGCGGGGGACCCGGTGGACCTGGTCGACGTGGGTGGCGTGCCGGTGGCCCGCGGCCTGGTCAACTACGACGCGACCGAGCTGCCGCCGCTGCTCGGCCGGTCGACGGGGGAGCTCGCCGCCGCGCTGGGCCCGGCGTACGAGCGCGAGGTCGTCCACCGCGACGACCTGGTCCTTCTCTAAGAACTACAAGGTGCGGCCCACGCCGCCGCGGCGGGGGTCGCCGGCGGCGCCCGCGAGACCGACGGCGCTGACGCCGCCGAAGTAGTGGTCGAGCCGGTCCCACTGCTGCACCTTGAAGCCGGTGAAGTGCGACGGGTCGCAGCCGGGCTCCAGGTGGACGAGCCGCGACCCGTCCACCGACACGGGGTGGAAGCGCGGCCGGCGGATCGCGGTCGTCATGTCGTCGCCGTGGACGAGGACGTTGGTGAGCGTCTGGATCATCGCGGTGCGGATGCGGGTCGCGCCGGCCGAGCCGATCGCCATGACCAGCGCGCCGGCGGGGTCCAGGACCACGGCCGGGCACATGCACGACGCCATCCGCTCGCCGGGCAGCGTGCCGGGGCGGATCAGCTCGCCCTCGCCGAGCATCGAGTTGAGGTGGACGCCCAGGCCGGGCAGCCACACCCCGGCCCCGATCCCGAGCGTCATGGTGATCACGCAGGCGTTGCCCGCGCTGTCGACGACCGAGATGTTGGTGGTGTCGCCGAGGCGCTGCGACCCGTACGCCAGCAGCGCCGACGCGAGATCCAGCGGCGTGAACAGGGGCGGCAGCGCGGCGATGGTCCTGATCGTCTCGTTCAGGTCGGCGCGGGCCAGCACCCGATGGGTGCCGAACGAGGCGGCCGAGACCGGTGCCTGCACCACGCGGTACGACGACAGATCCAGCGGACTGAGCACGCCACCGCCGGCGGCCACCTCCGCCACCATCGCGGCGCCGATCTGCCCGGTGTAGAAGGCGGCCGGGCCCTCCTCCGCCAGGATCCCGAACGTCGTGTCGAGCCCGGGGTGGTGCAGCAGCTCGCCGCCCTCCAGGAGCCGCCCGTCCGGCGCGTACACCGCGGCACCGAGACCCGGCAGCATCGCCGGCGCGAGCGACACGAGCGTGCGGGCGTGCGCCCCCGGCAGGAGCACGCCGCTGCGGGCCAGGTTCTGTGCCGGTGCCACGATCCGCTGCCAGGGGAGGCGGCCCCAGCGCCGGTGGATCTCGCCGGCCCCGGCCGGGATGCCGGGCACGCCGACGCTCGACGCGCCGATCTCGTACCGCTGCGGCACACCGCCGAAGGAGATCTTGATCGGCTCCATCGGGGCCGCGGGGGTGGTGCTGCCCAGGCCGGGCACCGAGCAGAAGAAGTCGAGGCAGGTGACCTCGCCGGTGGCCGCGTCGAAGTAGGTCGCGAACCCGCCGCCGGCCAGCCCGGTCAGGACGCTCTCCGCGGCGCATCCCGCCAGCATCGCGGCGACGGCGGCGTCGGCCGCGGACCCGCCGGCCGCGAGGACCCGCAGCCCGACCTCGGTCGTGGCCGGATGCCCGGCGGCGACCCCGGCCGGCACCGACGACCTGGGGCGTGACTGGGGCTGCAGCAGCGCGGTGGACAGCGGAGGTTCCTTTCCTGCGAGGCGATGGCTAGCATCCGTGGACCATGGCCCCAGACGTGCGAACCGAGGTCCTGCCGGGACGTGTGCGGGCGGGCTATGCCCTCGGCTCACTGGTCACCGGCGCGTTCGGCACCGTGCCGGGACTCCTCCTGCTGCCATACCTGACGGACACCCTCGGCGTCGCTGCCGGGGTGGCCGGGCTGCTGGTGCTGGCGCCGAAGGCGTGGGACGTGCTGATCAACCCGGTTGCCGGGAGGATTTCCGATCGTACTCGCACCTCGATGGGTGCCAGGCGACCATTTCTGCTCTTCGGCGGGCTCGCGCTCGCGGTGCTGTTCGCCGGCATCTTCGCCGCGCCGTTCGGTGGCGGTTCGGCCGCCTACGCGGCCGTGATGTTCCTGCTCGCGGCGACCGCGTTCGCGTTCTACCAGGTGCCCTACGTCGCGATGCCGGCCGAGATGACCGACGACTACGCCGAGCGGACCCGGCTGATGAGCTGGCGGGTCGCGATCCTCGCGGTCGCGATCCTGGTGTCCGGGGCGCTGTCGCCGATGGTGACGAAGCAGTTCGGGGGCGGTGTCCCCGGTCACCGGGCGATGGGGGTGTTCGTCGCGGCGCTGATCCTCATCGGCACGTTCGGCTCGTTCTTCGGCACGCGGAGCGCCCCGGTCGGCACGGTGCTGCCGAGCGAGCCGTCGTTCGCCGCGCAGCTGAAGGTCGTGCGGGGCAACCGGCCGTTCCGGCTGCTGCTGATCTGCTTCGTCGTGCAGGCCGCCGGCATCGCCACGATGCTCGCCGGGGTCAGCTACTTCGCCACGCAGATCCTCGAGTCCCCGGACACCGGCGCGACGCTGCTCTTCGCCTGCTTCGTCGGCCCGGCGCTGCTCGTGATGCCGGTCTGGACCCGGGTCGGCGCGCGGCTCGGGAAGCTGCGCTCCTACACGGTCGCGTCGCTGGTGTTCGCGGCCGCCGCGGCGCTGCTGGCGCTCGCCCCGTTCCTGCCCGCCGCCGCCGTGTACGTCCTCACCGGGCTCGTCGGCAGCGGATACGCGGGCCAGCAGGTCTTCGGCATGGCCATGCTGCCGGACTGCATCGCCTTCGACGCGCGGCGGACCGGGCGGCGCCAGGCCGGCGTGTTCACCGGTCTGTGGACCGCGGGGGAGACGTTCGGCATGGCGCTCGGCCCCGGCGTCTTCGCCGTCCTGCTGGCGATCTTCGGATACGTCTCCAGCTCGTCGGGGGAGGCGGCCGTACAGTCGGACACCGCGAAACTCGGGGTCCTGCTCGGGTTCACCGTCGTGCCGGCCATCGTCGTGGCATCGGCGCTCATCGGTCTGCGAGGCTACGACCTGACCGAACGACGGCTCACCGAGGAGGTCTCGTGAAGGGTGTCCCGGCCGAGCAGGTGCTCGCGGAGCTCGCCGAGCTGCGCAAGGCTGACCTGCCGACGCACGGCGGGCGGCTGTTCGCCTACGTCTACGACCCGGCGGTGCCCGGGCTCGACGAGCTGGCCGCCGCCGCGTACGCGTCGTCCGCGCACGTCAACGGGCTGGACCCGACCGCGTTCCCGTCGCTGCTGCGGATGGAGAACGACCTCGTCGGGATGGCCGCGGCGGTCCTCGGCGGCGGCCCGGCGACGGTCGGCAGCGTCACCAGCGGCGGCACCGAGTCGCTCATCCTCGCCGTGAAGGCCGCCCGGGACGCCGCGCCGCACATCGCCGAGCCGCGCCTGGTGATGCCGGTGACGGCGCACGCCGCGCTCGCGAAGGCCGCCGCCTACCTCCGGGTGGCGCTGGATGTCGTACCGGTCGGCGCCGACCTCCGGGTCGACCCGGAGGCGGTCGCGGCGGCCATCGGGCCCTCCACGGTGCTCGTGGCGTGCTCGGCGCCGTCCTACGCGCACGGGCTCATCGACCCGGTCGAGCCGATCGCGGCCGCCGCCGCCGCGGCCGGGGTCCGCTGCCACGTCGACGCCTGCTTCGGCGGGTGGACGCTGCCGTTCCTGCGCCGCCTCGGCGAGCCGGTCCCGCCGTTCGACCTGTCCGTCCCGGGGGTCACCAGCATCTCCGTCGACCTGCACAAGTACGCGTACGCGCCGAAGGGCGTCTCGGTCCTGCTGCACCGCGACGAGCAGCTGCGGCTGCCGCAGTACTTCGGCTACGCCGACTGGCCGGGGTACACGATGGTCAACCCGGTCATCTCCTCGACCCGCTCCGGCGGGCCGATCGCGGCCGCGTGGGCGACGCTGCGGCACCTCGGCGACGACGGCTACCTGGCGCTGGCCGCGACCACCCTTGACGCGGTGCGCGGCCTCGCAGCCGCCGTCTCCGCCGTGGACGGGCTCGTCCTGCTGCCGGTCGAGTCGACGGTGGTCGCGTTCCAGTCCACCTCGGTGGATCTCTTCGTGCTCGCGGACGAGCTGGCGGCGCGGGGGTGGCACACGCAGCCGCAGTTCCAGCACGGGGACATCGCGCCGTCGGTACACCTGACGGTGACCGCGGCCGTCGCGCCCCGGGTGTCGGAGTTCGCCGCCGATCTCGCCGCCTCGGTCGACGCCGCCCGCGCGCTCGGGCCCGTCGCGCTGCCGCCTGACATCTTTTCGCTTGTTGGCGACGTTTCGTCGCTCGCATCGGCGTTGGGCGTCGGGTCCGGCTCGTCCGTCCTGCCCGATCGGATGGCCGTGATCAACACGCTGTTGAACGCGGCGCCGCCGGCCGTGCGCGAGCAGTTACTGGTCGCATTCCTAAGTCTGTTGCAGCGGCCGACGAGCGTAGGCTGACAGACATGTCGAGTGTCCTGGGCGACCCGATCAAGTTCGTGCTCAACTGGGGCCGCCGCTATTCGCTGTGGGTGTTCAACTTCGGTCTCGCCTGCTGCGCGATCGAGTTCATCGCCACCTCGATGGGGCGGCACGACTTCATGCGCCTCGGCGTCATCCCGTTCGCGCACGGGCCGCGCCAGGCCGACCTCATGGTCGTCTCCGGCACCGTCACCGACAAGATGGCGCCCGCGGTCAAGCGGCTCTATGACCAGATGCCCGAGCCGAAGTACGTGATCAGCTTCGGCGCGTGCAGCAACTGCGGCGGGCCCTACTGGGACTCCTACTCCGTCACCAAGGGCGTCGACCAGATCATCCCCGTCGACGTCTACATCCCCGGCTGCCCGCCCCGGCCCGAGGCGCTGCTGCACGGCATCATGAAGCTCCAGGACAAGATCGCGGGGGAGCAGTCGGGGCTCGGCGGCGTCAACCGGACCGACGTCAAAGCGCTCACCGCCCCTCCGGTGCGCAAGCCTTAGGATCGCGGGCATGGATTCGGACGAGATCGGCGAGCTGTTCGGCGACGGTGCGTCCGTGACCGAGTCGGCCGGCGGCGGCCGCTTCGCCCGGCCGACGGTCGACGTGCCGCCGGAGCGCTGGGCGGAGGCGCTCCGCATCGCGCGCGACGAGCTGGCCTGTGACTTCTTCGACTGGCTGTCCGCCGTCGACGAGCTGCCGGGTGGCTTCACCGTGGTCGCGCACGTCTATTCGACGTCGCGCCTGTCCGGCGTCCTGGTGCGTGCGGTGCTGCCGCGGCTCGCGCCGTCGGTGCCCACCGCCGTCAGTGTCTATCCGGGTGCGGCCTGGCACGAGCGCGAGACCCACGAGATGTTCGACATCGACTTCACCGGCAACGACGCGCTCACGCCGCTGCTGCTGCCGCCGGAGTTCGAGGGGCACCCGCTGCGCAAGGAGTTCGTCCTCGCGTCCCGGGTCGCCAAGCCGTGGCCCGGCGCGAAGGAGCCCGGGGAGAGCGAGCACACCGCCAGCAAGCGTGCCCCGATGCGTCCACCGGGCGTCCCGGACCCCAGCGAGTGGCCGGGAGGCCGGACCTGATGCCGATCTGGTTGGAGCTGGCGCTGCGCGTGCTGGTCGTCGTCGGCGCGTTCCTCACCCTGCCGCTCATCGTCGGCCAGGCCGAGCACAAGGTGATGGCGCACATGCAGGGCCGCCTCGGCCCCATGTACGCCGGCGCCTTCCACGGCTGGGCCCAGCTGGTCGCCGACGGCGTCAAGTTCGTGCAGAAGGAGGACATCACCCCGCGCGCCGCCGACCGGCCGGTGTTCCGGCTCGCGCCGGTCGTCGCGCTGCTGCCCTACCTGGCCGTCCTGCTCGTCATCCCGCTCGGCCCGCACGGCCTCGTCGCCCAGCCGCTCGACGTCGGGCTGTTCTTCGTCCTCGCGGTCGTCGGCATCGGCGTCATCGCCGTGCTCATGGCGGCCTGGTCCTCGGCCAACAAGTACTCGCTGCTCGGCGGGCTGCGGGCGGCCGCGCAGCTGCTCGGCTACGAGCTGCCGTTCGTGCTGTCGGCGGCGTCGGTCGCGATGGCCGCCGGCACGCTGTCGCTGTCCGGCATCGTCGAGGCGTGGCGCCCCTGGTGGCTGCTGTGGCAGCTCCCCGCGATGCTGATCTTCTTCACCGCCGGGCTCGCCGAGATCCGCCGCCCGCCCTTCGACATGCCGATCGCCGACTCCGAGCTGGTCTTCGGCTACATGACCGAATACACGGGCCTGCGCTTCGCGTTCTTCCTGCTGGCCGAGTATGTCGGCATCGTCGTCATCGCCGCCCTCACCACCGTGCTGTTCCTCGGCGGCTGGAAGGGGCCGTTCGACGACCAGCTCGGCTGGCTGTGGACACTCCTGAAGGTCTTCGCCGTCGCGTTCGTCGTGATCTGGCTGCGGGTGGCGTATCCGCGGCTGCGCGAGGACCAGCTCCAGCGCCTCTGCTGGCTGATCCTCGTCCCCCTCGCGTTGCTGCAGCTCGTGCTCACCGCCGCGGTCAAGGTCGCGCTCTGAAAGGTCTCCGACTATGGACATTCCTGGTAAGGGCCTCGTCAAGGGTCTCGCCGTCACGCTCGGCACGCTGACCCAGCGCTCCCACACGCACCAGTACCCGGACGTCGAGCCCGATCTGCCGCCCCGCAGCCGCGGCGTCATCGCGCTCATCGAGGAGAACTGCACGGTCTGCATGCTGTGCGCCCGGGAGTGCCCCGACTGGTGCATCTACATCGACTCCCACAAGGAGGAGGTCGTCGTCCCGGGCGCGGCGCGGGCCCGGCAGCGCAACGTGCTCGACCGGTTCGCGATCGACTTCTCCCTCTGCATGTACTGCGGGATCTGCATCGAGGTGTGCCCCTTCGACGCGCTGCACTGGACGCCCGAGTTCGAGTACGCCGAGCACGACATCCGGGACCTGCTGCACGAGAAGGAACGCCTGGAGGAGTGGGTCGCGACCGTCCCCGCCCCGCCGGCCCACGACCCCCGGGGCGAACCGGCCAAAGAGCAGACCGCCGCCGCAAAACGCTCAGGTCGCGGCGCTGCCTGACCGATCCTCGTGGTGAGCCGCGCCTTCGCCGCGGCCGACTGCACGGAGGTGGCGGCATGTCCCGGCTGGGGATCTCGCAGAAACTGTTCATCGGCTTCCTGCTCGTCTCGGTGGTGACGGTGGTGGTCGGCGTCTACGGGATCACCCGCCTGCGGGTGCTCAACCAGCACACCGGCGACGTGTACGCGACGGCCGGCGCCCCCGGGTACAACGCCCAGCGGATGCAGAACCACTGGACCGAGACGCAGCTGCTCATGTACGCGGCGGCCATCAGCCCGGCGGCGAACCTCGACCAGATCGTCACCGGGTACGTCAAGCCGGTCGACGCCGAGTTCGACGCCGCGTACGCGGGCTACCTCGCCAGCCGGCACACCGCCGAGGGCAGGCAGCTCGCCGACGAGCTGGCCAGGCAGATGACCGCGGTCCGCAAGATCCGCGACGAGCAGCTGCTGCCGGCCGCCCGGCAGGGCAACACGCCCGCCGCCATGGGGGTGCTCTTCAAGCCGGAGATGGGCGCGATCCTGGAGGCGCAGCAGAACACCGGCAGCAAGATCGCCGACATCGAGCAGGCGAACGCGAAGAAGATCTCCGACCGGGCCACCGACACCTACAGCTCCGCCCGGACCAGCCTGATCGTCATGCTGGTGCTCGGCATCGCGCTGTCGATGCTCCTCGCGGGTCTCGTCGCCCGCTCGATCGTGCGCTCGGTGCGCCGTGCCAAGACCGTCCTGGACGAGGTCGCCGGCGGCGACCTGACCGCCCGCATGGACGTGACCAGCGGCGACGAGGTCGGCCAGATGGGCCGGTCGCTGAACGACAGCCTCGACCGCATCGCGGAGATGGTCCGCCTCGTCGGCACCTCCGCGACGTCCCTGGCCGGCTCGTCCAACCGGCTCACCGGCGTTGCCCGCACCATCGCCTCCGGCGTCGACGACGCCGCCGAGCAGGCCACCGCCGTCAGCGGCGCGGCCGGCGAGGTGTCGCGCAACGTGCAGACCGTCGCCGTCGGCACCGACGAGATGAACGAGAGCATCCGCGAGATCGCGCAGAACGCCACCGAGGCGGTCCGGGTCGCCAACGAGGCCATGGAGGCCGCCAACGAGACCACCCGCACCATGGCGAAGCTCGGCGAGTCCAGCGCCGAGATCGGCAACGTCATCAACGTCATCACCGGCATCGCGGCCCAGACCAACCTGCTCGCGCTGAACGCGACGATCGAGGCCGCCCGCGCCGGCGAGGCCGGCAAGGGCTTCGCCGTCGTCGCCAACGAGGTCAAGGACCTCGCCCAGGAGACCGCGAAGGCCACCGAGGACATCAGCCAGCGGATCTCCGCGATCCAGGCCGACGCGGCCAGCGCCGTGGCCGCGATCAGCCGCATCAGCGAGGTCATCGAGAGCGTCAACGGCTACCAGACGACGATCGCCTCGGCGGTCGAGGAGCAGACCGCGACGACGAACGAGATGGGGCGCAACGCGGCGAACGCGGCGAACGGCAGCACCGAGATCGCGGCCAGCATCGACCGGGTGGCGAAGGCGGCGCAGTCCACGAGCGTCGGCGTGCAGGAGACGGAGACGGCGGCGGCGGAGCTGGCGGGCATGTCCGCGGAGCTGAGCCGGGTGGTGTCGCGCTTCCGGGCGTAGCTTTTTGCTCGTCTTTTGCCGCCCGCCGGTCGAAACCTGTCACACCCTGGTGGCAGGATGTCCGCCATGAGGGTGGCATCGAGATGACAGCGGCGGATGTGCTGCTCGCCGCGCTCGGCGCCGTCGCGCTGGGCGCGGGCCTGCTGGTCGTGACCACCCGCCACGTCGTGCGCGCCGGGCTGTGGCTCGTCGTCACGCTCGGCGCGGTGGCCGGGCTCTATCTCGTGCTGTCGGCCGAGCTGCTCGCCTGGGTGCAGGTGCTGCTCTATGTCGGCGCCGTCGTGGTGCTGCTGCTCTTCGCGGTGATGCTGACCCGCGCGCCGATCGGCGCCAGCGACGATCTCGACCGGGCCCGCTGGCCCGGCGCGCTCGTCGGCGCCGGCGCTGGCGCCGGGCTCGTGGTCCTGTTCGCCGACGCGTTCCACTGGAGCCGGGTCGGGCTGCCCGCGCCCGGCACCGCCGAGGCGATCGGCGGCGCGGTGTTCCGCACCTGGGTCCTGCCCTTCGAGCTGGTGTCGGTGCTGCTGCTGGCGGCGCTGGTCGGCGCGATCGTGGTGTCCCGGCCCGACATCAGCACCCGCTCCCGTTCCGACTCGCGGGGGCGCTGATGCATCCGGTCCTGCCGTTCACGATCGCGGCGCTGCTCTTCGCCATCGGCGTCTATGGCGTGATCGTCCGGCGCAATGCCGTGCTGCTGCTGATGGCGGTCGAGCTGCTGCTCAATGCCGTCAACCTGGTGTTCGTCACCGCCGACGCGACGATCCGGTCGGTCGTGCCGCACAGCGGCCAGTCCTTCACCCTGTTCGTCATCGTGCTCGCCGCCGCCGAGATCGGCGTGGGGCTCGCGCTGATCCTCCAGCTGTACCGGCTGCGCCGGTCCGTCGACGTCGAGGACCTGCCGCTCACCGAGGCCCCCGCACCCGACTCGGAGGTGGCACGGTGAAGGCGGACCTGCTCGGGCTCGCGCTGCCCGCCGTCCCGTTCGCCGCCGGGCTGCTCGGGCTGCTCCTGCGGTATCAGCGCCGCGGCGTCGCGGCCGCGCTCGGCACCGGCGCCGCGGCGGCCGCCCTGGCCTGCGCCGTCGCCGTCGCCGTGCGGGGGCCGCGGCCGGCCGACGCGGGGCTCACCGTCGCGGAGTTCGGGCGGTTCTCCGTGCGGCTCGGCACCTGGCTCGACGGCCCGGCCGGCCTGGTCGCGGTTGCCGTCGGCGTCGTCGCGCTCTGCGTCCAGCTCTACTCGGTGGCCTACCTGCACGACGACGAGCGCTATGCGCCCTATGCCGCGCAGGTCAGCCTGTTCACCGGCGCGATGCTGCTCGTCGTCGTCTCCGGCGACCTGATCGCCCTGCTGGTCGGCTGGGAGATCATGGGCATCTGCTCCTACCTGCTGATCGGCCACGACCGCCGGCTCCCCGAGGCGCCCCGCGCCGCGGTCAAGGCGTTCCTCGTCACCCGCGTCGGCGACGTCGGCTTCCTGCTCGGCATCGTGCTGCTCGGGCTGCAGGCCCACAGCTTCCGCATCGCCGACATCTTCGGGGCGGACCTGCCGGCCGGCACCCTCACCGCCGCGTGCGTCCTGCTCCTCGCGGGCGTCGCCGGCAAGAGCGCCCAGTTCCCGCTGCACACCTGGCTGCCCGACGCCATGGCCGGCCCGACCCCGATCTCCGCCCTGATCCACGCCGCGACGATGGTCGCCGCCGGCGTCTATGTCGTCGCCCGGCTCCACCCGCTGTTCGAGCGCTCGGCCGCGGCCGTCACCGTCCTCGCGGTCATGGCCTCGATCACGATGCTGCTCGGCGCCCTCGCCGCCCTCGGGCAGGACGACATCAAACGGGTCCTGGCCTGGTCGACGGTCAGCCAGCTGGGGTACATGACCGGCGCCCTCGCCGTCGGTGCCCCGGCTGCGGCCCTGTTCCACCTGCTCACGCACGCCGCCTTCAAGGCGCTGCTCTTCCTCGCGGCCGGCGCCGTCATCCACGCCGTCGGCACCAACCTCATGGCCGCCATGGGCGGGCTGCGCCCCCGCATGCCGGTGACCTTCTGGACCATGACCGCCGGCCTCGCCGCCCTCGCCGGCGTCCCGCCCCTCGCCGGCTTCTGGAGCAAGGACTCGATCATCGAGGCCGCCTGGCACGCCGCCCACGACGAGGCCGCCGCGTCCTCGCTGCCCCGATGGGCGGCCTGGCTCGTGCTGGCCGCCGCCGCGCTCACCGTCCTGCTCACCGCGGCCTACGTGGTCCGCCTCTGGCGCCGCACGTTCTTCGGCGACGCCCGCACCGACACCGCCCGCACCGCGCACGAGCCACCGTGGGCGATGCGCGGCCCGCTCCTCGTCCTGGCGGTGCCGACGGTCCTGCTCGGCTTCGCCGGTCTGTCGGCCGCCTTCGCCGCCCGCCTCGGCGGCGCCGGGCCCATCGCCGAGGTGGGCGCCTTCGCGCTGATCCCGCTCGCCCTGCTGGTCGCGGGGGCTGCCCTCGCCTGGCGGCGCGACCCGGCCGCCGCCCTGCCCGACACGGCCGTCACCCGCCTCCTGGCCAACGCCTTCTACCTCGACGCCGTCCAGGACGCCCTGGTCACCCGCCCGGTCACGGCCCTGGCCCGCCTCGCCCGCCGCACCGACGAGTCCGCCGTCGATGGCGCCGTCGACGCCACGGGCACCGCCGCCACGACCACCGGCGGCCTCCTCACCCGGGCCCACACCGCCGGCCTGCCCCGCGCCGTCACCACCGTCCTGACCGGCGCCGCCCTACTGACCGCTGTCGTCGCACTTGTCGTGGGGGTGTCCTGGTGAGCGCCGATCAGGGTCTGCTCCTCGCGCTGCTGATCGTCCCGGCGATCGGAGCCCTCTTCGCGGCGGGCATGCCGGCGAGGCTCGACCGGGTCGCCCGCATCGGTGGCGCCGCGTTCGCCGCCGCGAACTGCGGCGTGGTCCTCGCGTTCCTGCCCGGCGGGGATCCGCCGTCGTCGGCGAGCGAGGTCCCGACGTTCGCGCCCATCAAGGCCAACCCCATCGCCCCGTGGGCCGAGATCGACCTGCCGTGGGCGCCCGACCTGAGCCTGCGATTCCATCTCGGCATCGACGGGATCTCGTTTCCGCTCGTGGCGCTCACGGCCGGGCTGACGATGCTCTGCTGCGCGTACTGCCTCTGGCGGGTGCCCGACCCCGGCCGCGGGCGGCTCCTCGTGGCGCTGCTGCTGGTCCTCGAGGTCGGCATCATCGGCGTGTTCCTCGCCCTCGACCTGGTGCTGTTCTTCGTGTTCTTCGAGGTCGTCCTCCTGCCGATGTATGCGGTCATCGCCGTCTGGGGCGGCCCCGACCGCCGCCGCGCCGCGCGCAAGTTCGTGCTGTACACGCTGTTCGGCTCGGTGCTGCTGCTCGTCGGCGTCTTCACCGTCGTGTCGGCCGCCGGCACCGGCGACCTCGTCGCGCTGTCCGACCCGACGAGCACCCGGATGGGCGGCGGCGTGCAGCTGCTCGCGTTCGTGCTGCTCGCCGTGGCGTTCGCGGTGAAGAGCCCGCTCTGGCCGCTGCACACCTGGCTGCCCGCCGCCCACACCGAGGCGCCGACCGTCGGCTCGGTCATCCTCGCCGGCGTCCTGCTGAAGATGGGCACCTATGGCCTGCTCCGCGTCGCCGTCGGCGTCGCGCCGGAGGCCGCCGCCCGCAGCGCACCGGTCCTCGGGATCCTCGCGACCGCCGCCATCATCGTCGGGGGCCTCGTGTGCCTCGCCCAGACGGAGCTCAAGCGCCTCATCGCGTACTCGTCCGTCGGCCACATGGGCTTCGTCCTCCTCGGCGTCGCCACCCTCACCACGACCGGCTTCCAGGCCGCCCTCATCGGCAACATCGCCCACGGCGTCGTCACGGGCCTGCTGTTCTTCGTGGCGGGCGGCATCAAGGACCGCACGCACACCGGCGACCTCGCCCAGCTCGGCGGGCTGCGGGAGACGGCGCCGGCCCTCAGCGGCGTCCTCGCGTTCGCGGCCATCGCGTCCCTGGGGCTGCCCGGCCTCGCCGGCTTCTGGGGTGAGGCGTTCGCGGTCGTCGCCGCCTTCGAGCGCGGCGGCCCCCTCTGGACCACCCTCGGCGTCGTCGCGGCCGCCGGCGCCGCCCTCGCCGCCGCGTACTTCCTGCGCCTGCTCCGCCGCGTCACCCACGGCGCCGCGACGCCACCGGTCACGGCGCTCGCCACGACCGCGACCGGCCGCCTCCGACCGGGCGAACTGGTCGCCTGGTCCCCGCTGATCGTCCTCACCCTCGCCATCGGCGTGGTCCCGATGGGCGTCCTGTTCTTCTCCGCCGGCGCCGCCGACGCACTGGCAGGCGTGATCACCCGATGACGCCCGCCACCCTCCGCGCCGCACCCCGGGCCACCGCACCCGGCTCGCGCCCCGACCACGGGCCCGGTTCGGCGGCCTGGGTCCTGCCTGGCCCGGAGTCCGGGTTCGCGCCCGGGTCGGTGGGCCGTGAGCCTGTCAGGGAGGTCGGGCGATGACGATCGACCAGATCGCGCTGCTGCCGACGTATGTCGCCGCGGCCACCGCGGTCCTCGCGCTGCTCGCCGACCTGGTCGCGCCGGGCAGGCTGGGCGCGGTCGTGGGGACGACGGCGGTCGGGATGGTGGCGACCGCGGGCACCGCCATCGGGGTCGGGCTGGGGCTCGGTGACGCCGGCCGGCGGACCGCGTTCTGCGTCGGGCCCGACCAGTGCTCGCTGGTGGCGGACCCGGCCGCCGCGGCCGTCGGTGCCGCGTTCGCGATCCTGGCGCTCGGCGCGGTGGCGCTGTCGCTGCCGGTGCTGCGGACGGGCGAGGTGCCCGTCGGCGAGTACTGCTTCCTGCTCGCCTGCTCGCTGACCGGCGCGGTCGTCCTCGGCGGCGCCCGCGACCTGATCACGCTGATCGTGGCGCTCGAGACGCTCACCCTGCCGCTGTACCTGCTGGTCGGCATCAGGCGCGGCGCCACCGCCGGGGCGTCGGCGGCGGTCACGTTCTTCGTGGTCAGCGTCGTGTCGACGGCGGTGGCGCTGCTCGGGGCCGCCCTCGTCTACACGGCGACCGGCGGCGTGCACCTCGCCGACATCGCCCGGGCGGACCTCGCCGTGCCCGAGCTGCGCCCGCTGCTGAAGGTCGGCATTGTGCTGCTGCTGGCGGGGCTGGCGTTCAAGGTCGCCGCCGTGCCCGCGCACGCCTGGGCGCCGGCCACGTATGACGGCGCCCCGCTGCCGGTCGCCGCGTACCTGTCGACCGCCTCGAAGCTCGGTGGGGTTGTCGCGCTGCTGCGCGTCGGTGTGCTGGCCGGCGGTCCGGTCCTCGCCACGTCGGGGCTGACGCTCGCGGTGCTCGCCGTGCTCAGCATGACGGTCGGCAACCTCGTCGCCCTCCGGCAGCGGCGCATGGTGCGCCTGCTCGCCTGGTCGTCGGTGGCCCAGGCGGGCTACGTGCTGGCCCCGCTCGGCGCGCTCCTGGCGAGCGGCGGCCGCACCACCGAGGCGGTCGCGCTCGCCGTCGCCGCGACCGTCGCGTACGCCCTCTTCTACGTCATCCTCGAGTTCTCGGCGTTCGCCGCCGTCGTCGCGGTCCGGGGCAGCGCCGACGGCGGTGAGATCGCCGACTACCGGGGGCTCGCCCGCCGCTCGCCATGGCTGACGGCGGTCCTGGTGATCGCGTTGACGGGCCTCGCGGGGCTGCCGCCGGGCCTGGCCGGCCTGTTCGCCAAGGTCGCCGTGGTGCGGTCCCTGCTCGGCGGCGACGCGGCGTGGCTGGCGATCGTCGTCGCGATCAACGCGGTCATCGGCCTCGCGTACTACATCCGGGTCGTCGCGAGCCTGTTCGCGACCGCGGAACCGGCGGTGGCGGTCACCACCCCGGCCCCGGCCACTACGGGCGCACCGTCACCGGCGACCTCGCCGGCACCGGCCATCGCAGCGGCATTGGACACCGCACCCGTCATGGCACCGGTTTCGGCGCCGGTGCGCGCCGGGTGGCCGGTCGCCGCGGCGGTCGGGGTGGCCGCCGTGCTCGCGGTGCTGGTCGGGCTGGCGCCGCAGGGAGTGCTCGAGCTGGCGGCGTTCTTCACCCCATGAGGCTCGGACGAGACGTTCAGCCAGCTCACAGCCGGCGTGGGGAAGGGGCACGGCCGATCGCGGTGTTGTAGATGGTATGCAGCACAGGCATCTCAACGGTCTCAAGACGGCGGCCCTCCTGGGGCTGCTGACCTCGCTGATCCTGCTCGTCGGCTACTGGCTCGGTGGCAGCACCGGCCTGGTCATCGCCGTGTTCCTGTCGCTCGGCATGAACGCGTTCAGCTACTTCTTCTCCGACAAGCTGTCCCTGCGTGCGATGAACGCCCAGCCTGTCACCGAGGCCCAGGCGCCCGAGTTCTACGCCATCGTCCGGGAGCTCGCGACGTCCGCCGGGCAGCCGATGCCCAGGCTGTACATCAGCCCGACGGCGCAACCGAACGCCTTCGCCACCGGGCGCAGCCCACGGCACGCGGCGGTCGCCGTCACGCAGGGCATCCTCGGCATCCTCACCCCGCGCGAGCTGCGCGGCGTGATCGGACACGAGCTGTCACACGTGTACAACCGCGACATTCTCATCTCGAGCGTCGCCGGCGCGCTCGGCGGCATGATCACCATGCTGGCGCAGCTGGCGATCTTCCTGCCGATCGGGGGCTCGTCGAGCGACGACGACGGCCCGGGCGTCGGCGGCCTGCTGCTGATGCTGATCCTCGGCCCGCTCGCCGCGACCGTGATCCAGCTCGCCATCAGCCGCAGCCGTGAGTACCAGGCGGACGAGTCGGGCGCCCGGCTCACCACGGACCCGCTCGCCCTGGCCAGCGCCCTGCGCAAGATCCATCGCGGTACGCAGGCCCTGCCGCTGCCGGCCGACGGTCAGCTCGCCAGCCAGGCCCACCTGATGATCGACAACCCGCTGCGGGGCGGGGGCATCGCATCGCTGTTCTCGACCCACCCGCCGATGGAGCAGCGGATCGCCAGGCTGGAGCAGATGGCGGGGGTCACGCGCCGCTGACGCAAATTCCTGAACGGGTGACCGGAGCCTGCCGTTAGGATCGGCAGGCTCTTCACCCGTTACCGGCAGGAAATGAGGCAGTGCGTTGCGGCAGTACGCGGCGGTTTGGCGGCTCCCCGGCGCACCGGTCCTCCTGGTCGTCGGCGTGATCGCCCGGCTCGGCATCGGCATGGTCTCGCTGTCACTGCTGCTGCTCCTGCAGCAGACGACCGGCCGGTACGCGCAGGCCGCCGCCGCCTGCGCCGTCTACGCCCTCGCGGGTGCCGCGGCCAGCCCGATCGCCGGGCGGCTCGCCGACCGGGTCGGTCCCGGGCCGGTCCTGCTCGTCACGGGCATCGCCCACCCGCTCGCCCTCGCGGCGCTGATCGTGGTCGCGCTCCGGCATTCCCCGATGCCGTTCGTCGTCGGTACAGCGGTGCTGGCCGGCGCCACGTTCCCACCGCTGACGGCCGCCGTGCGGGGGACGTGGAACGCGCTGACCGCCGACCTGCCACACGTACGGGTGACGGCGCTCGCGGCCGAGACGGCGCTGTTCGAGATCGTCTTCGTGGCCGGGCCGATGCTGGTCGCGCTGTGCGTCGTGCTGTGGCAGCCCGCGGTCGCGCTCAGCGCCGCCGCCGGCGTCACGCTCCTCGGCACCCTGACCGTCGCCCGGGGCCGGGCCATCCGGTCCTGGCGCCGCCACGCCGACCACACCAACGCCAAGGGCCTCGGCCCGCTGCGGGTCCCCGGCTTCGTGCCGCTGCTGGTGACCGCGTTCGGCCTCGGGTTCGCGTTCGGCGGGGTCGGGGTCGCGGTGCCGGCGTACGCCACCGCGTACGTCGAACACGACCCGGCCGGCGTTGGCGGGCTGCTGCTCGGGGTGTGGGGCATCGGCAGCGCCGTGAGCGGCTTCTACTTCGGCACGCGCCCGCCGGGGCGCCTCGGCTGGCTGCTCGGCGGGGTCTCCGCCAGCATCCTGATCCTGGCCGCGATGCCCAGCGCGCTGGCGCTCGGCGTCGCCCTCGTGCTCGGCGGCGCGACCATCGCCCCGGCCCTCACCGTGCAGAACTCGCTCGTCGGGCAGATCGTGCCCGGCTCGATGCTGAACGAGGCGTACACCTGGCTGGTGACCGTCTCCGTGGCGTCCGGCGCCGCCGGCGTCGCCGCGATGGGACTCGTCGTCGACCGCCCCGGCGGCGTCGTCTGGGCGTTTCTGCTGGCGGGCACCGCCGTCGCGTTCGGTGCCCTGGTGGCGGCCAACCCGCGCGGCGCGATCGCGCGGGTCGCCACGCAGACGTCACTCACATGAGTGATGCCAGGAGCACGTCCGTGTATGGTCCTGCCTCATGGCATTGCCGATCCACGCCGTGCTGGCAGACCCCGATCATCGGGAGAAGGCCGACACCGAGATCTGTGACACCGACAGTTTCGTGCTGATCCGGGCCGAGGGGACCGCGGAGCGCCCCGAGCGGCGCCCGCCGGCCCGCCGGGACTGAGCCGTCACCGGTAGTCGGCTCGCCTGGTAGTCGGCTCACCCCGGTAGTTTGGCTCACCCCGGTAGTTGGCTCACCGGTAGTTGGTGAACTGCAGCGCGATCCCGAAGTCCTCGCCCTTGAGCAGCGTGATGATCGCCTGCAGGTCGTCCTTCTTCTTGCCGGTCACGCGCAGCTGATCGCCCTGGATCTGCGCCTGGACGCCCTTGGGCCCCTCGTCGCGGATCTTCTTGGAGATCGCCTTCGCCTTCTCCGACTCGATGCCCTGCACGATCTTCGCGTCGATCTTGTACGTCTTGCCGGACGCACGCGGCTCGCCCGCGTCCAGCGACTTGAGCGAGATGTTGCGCTTGACCAGCTTCTCCTTGAAGACCTCGAGAGCCGCGACCACGCGCTCCTCGGTCTCCGCCTGGAGGCTGACCGTCTCCTCCCCGGCCCACTTGATCTCAGCGCCGGTGCCGCGGAAGTCGAACCGCTGCCCCAACTCCTTTTCAGCCTGGTTGAGCGCGTTGTCGACCTCCTGCCGGTCGACCTTGCTGACGATGTCGAACGAGGGTGCCGAAGCCATGGCAGCTGCTCCTGTGGTGCGGTCGATTGGCGGTATGGGCGTGCCGAGGGTACCCGTTTGCATTGCCCCCGGGGCGTACCGCTATTCTTGCTTCCGCCAGGCGGGTTGCCCGAGCGGCCAATGGGAGCGGACTGTAAATCCGTCGCGAAAGCTACAGAGGTTCGAATCCTCTACCCGCCACCGGCAGTGCAGAGAGGGCCGTTACCAGGGGAAACCCCGGTAGCGGCCCTCTCTCGTCGGTCCCGCTGGGTCTCACCCGGACCGGCCGTGGCTCACCCGTCGTGGCGAAGTTTCCGCTCCTCCTTGCGGTCCTTGTCCTTGTGCTCGGCCTGACGACTAAGGAACGGTGTAGCCGCCCGCTGGCGCCGGGTCGTCCGCGGGCCGTGGATCGGCCGTCGGCCAGGACTGCGAACCCTGATGCAGGGTGCGGCTGGCCGGTCGAAGGAACTGCTCGCTGCGCGGGTCGGCCAGCCCGGCGAACCCGCCGAGGGTCGCCGCGATGCCGGCCACGACGGTCACGAGCATCAGCGTGCCGGTCAGCTCGAGGTCGCTGTCGAGGAAGTCGAGGCGCAGGCCGGTGGCGGTGGTGCGGGTGGCCCAGTACAGGGACAACACCTGCAGGAGCAGTAGCAGTACCCCGGCGATCCGGGCGATGCGCGCCCCGTTCGGCCAGCCGCGCCCGGCGACCCACGCCGCGGAGCACGCGCCGGCGGCCGCGACAGCAATCGCGCCGGTGCCGGCCAGGAAGATGAGGCCTGCAGGGCTGGCGAGGTCCGTCAGGTCGCCGTCCACGAGGTCGTCGATGTTGATGTAGACGGGCCCGGCAAGACTGAGCGCGCCGCCCACCGCGAACCGTGGCACGGCCGCCCGCAACGGTGCCGGCGGTCCGGTCCGGCCCGCCTGCTCGATGCCGGTCGCCGCGAACGCCTGGCGGGCGGCCGGGGTGCCGAGGCTGACCGTCGCCCCGGCCAGCGCGGTCATGGCCACCAGCACGCAGAGCGCACCGGCCCATGCCGGTAGGCCGATCCACACGTCGAAGTCCCACCTGCTCAGCAGGCGCCCGCGATTGGCGTACTGCACCAGGGTCACGACGGACCCGACGCCGCACAGCCACACCAGCCCGGCGCGCCCGGCGTCCCGGCCCGCCAGCGCCAGCCCCGCACACACCAGCAATCCCGCCACCAGCAGGGTCGCCGGCAGCATGGCCTCGAGCGTGGCGGCGGTGAGGATCGCCTCGAGCACGTCGGTGGGGAGCCCGGTGCCGAGGTCCTGGACCGCGTGGGCGTGGGTGTCCCGGACTCCGATGTAGGCGCCGTAGAGCAGGACCGCCAGGCTGAGGACGGCGAGCCCAACCGCGGTCAGCCCGAGGGCGACCGGGGTGCGCGATTTCTGGGACATCCGCGCACGGTACAACCCGCGAGGGCGCGGCCGTTCTCGCTTCCGACGGTCCCCTGGGCCTGTAGGCACGCTACCGGTTGAGTCTGCTCCCGAAGTCCCGAAAATTGTCGTACATGCGTTCTAAGATGTACCCATGAATGAGCGGCAGTGGTGGAACGGGCGGTGGTCCCGGCTCGTGCGGCGGGACGTCTTCGTGCGTAACGCGGCCGACGGCCGGTGGCAGGTGGAGCTCCGGCGCGGCGGCCCCGACGGGCGGCTCCGGGTTCGGTCGTTCGACTCCGAGCGGGACGCGGTCGGCTGGGTCGAGTCCGCGGTCCTTGCCGACGACGACCCCGAGACCGGTTGGCGCGAGATGCGCGACGAGGCCCCCCGTCCCCCGTCCGTCAGGGGACGAAAGATGGGCAGGTCTGACTCCCGACGTCGCGGAAAAGTTGCCCGGGATTTAGATCAGGCGGGCTGATGTAGCCGGATCGCCACTATCGGAATCGGCCGAAAGGTCGATTCTTCCGCGGTGGCGCTTCATCCTGGCCCTCGCACTGTTGGATCAGACGTTGGCTGTGGCAGGATCGTGGGTATCCATACGGGACCCTGATGTCACTGCGATCGCATGGGAGCGACAGATGCGAGAGACGACGCCTGGCCGATGGATGACACGGTTCGCGGTGATGATCGGCGCTGGCGTGGTTGCGCTCGGTGTCTCGGCCGGTGCAGCCCATGCGAGCACGGACAGTGAGGGATCTGTGGTGAAAATGGTGAGCGTTCTGCGCGCCATCCAGCCGCACGCTGCCCCGCCCGTGGTCGAGCCGATCTTCGTCACCGAAGGCTGGGACTGGAGCTAGCCGGATCGGCCCGTCGCGGACGGGGTGATGCACCAGGCTCCATGCCCGAAAGGTAGGGGAATGGGTGCCGGCTCCAAAGGTTCCGATCAGCCGCTCTGAGGTCCACTCGTGGTTGATCACGGCACCCCTGTTCGTCCTGGGGGCGCTGCTCTCGATCCCCATCCTGCTTTCCGACCGTCCATCGCAAGTCGGGCACCACTACGGTCACGCGCTGGCGCTGCTGGCGCTCGCGACCCTCGCCACGCCGCTGGAGCTCCGCTTCGACATCCGGCGGCAGGGCCTGAGCACCAAGATGAACGAGATCCCGCTCATCCTGGCGCTGTACTACCTCTCGCCGTGGCTCGTCCTGGCGGTGCGGGTGACGGCCGGGCTGCTGTGGAACGTCTTCGGCGCTCGGTTCAGCTGGCACAAGGTCGCCTTCAACGCCGCCAGCCACTTCGCCGGCACAGCGACAGCCAACCTGATCGTGTTCCAGTTCGGGTTGCACGGCGGCGGCTCGCCGCTGACGTGGCTGGTGCTCGGCATGGCCATCCTCGCGGGCAACGTGGTCACCCTGGCCGCCATCGCGGGCGTCATGGTGCTGCTGCAGGGCGTCGGTCAGTTGCCGCAGTTCCTGAAGTCGTCGGTCCCCGGGTTCGCCGTGATGGGCGTCAACATCGTGCTGGGCCTGGTCATGCTGCTCGCCCTGGTCGCCAGCGACTGGGCTGCGCTGCTGCTGGTCGCGCTGGCGATCGTGCTGTTCATTCTGTATCGCTCCTACACGCAGTTCTTCCGGCAGCACCGCAACCTCACCGAGATCTATGCGTTGACGCGTGAGATCGCCGCGACCAACCACGACGGCACGCTGCCGGACGTGCTGCTCGGTCGGGTGCGGGCGCTGCTGACCGCGGACTCGGCGACGCTCTGGCTGCCGCGGCACGGGCGCCATCACGAGATGCTGCTGTCGTCCAGGTTCGACTACCAGGGGCTGCTGGACAGCGCCCCGACGCCGGACCTGTTCCGGCAGCTGGCGATGCGCACCGGGCAGACCGTCGTCGCCGGGCCCAGGGCCGGCGGGCCGGAGCTGCAGTCCGCGCTGCAAGAGGCGCAGGTCAAGGATGTCATCGTCGTGCCGCTGCGCTCCAGTGGCGTCGCGATCGGCACGCTGGAGGTCGCCGGCCGGCTCGGCGACAAGGTGCTCTTCGGCAAAGAAGACGTGCAGCTGCTGGAAACGGTGTCGCTGCAGGTCGGCGCGGCGGTCGAGAACAGCCGCCTGGTCGACCGGCTCCAGTTCGACGCCAACCACGACGCGCTCACCGGCCTGGCCAACCGGCGCCGGATGCTCACCGCGTTGGGCGAGGCGATGACCGGCCGGGGACCACGCGAGGTCGTCGCCGTGCTGCTGTTCGACGTCGTCGCGCTGCGCGAGGTCAACGAGTCGCTGGGGCACGACGCCGGCGACCAGGTGCTGATCCAGGTCGCGAAGCGGCTGCGCGGGCTGGCGCCACAGGGTGCGCTGGTGGCTCGGGTCGGTGGCGACGAGTTCGCGGTCGAGCTGCGCACGGCCAGTGCCGAGGCGGCCGCGGCGGTCGCCGACACGCTGCGGGCGGGGCTGCGCGACCGGATGGTCATCGACTCGCTCACGATCGACGTCGACACCAACGTCGGTGTGTCGATCTACCCGGACCACGGCACGGAGCCCGAGGCACTGCTGCAGCGGGCCGTGGTGGCCACGTCGGTGGCGAAGTCGCGCGGGATCGTCCAGCTGTTCAACGCCGGCCTGCAGTCGCGTTCGGTGCGGCGCGTCGGGCTGGCCGCGGACCTGGATGCCGCGCTCAACACCGGCGAGCTGGAGGTCTACTTCCAGCCCAAGGTGTCGCTCAAGGACCGCCGGCTGGTCGGGGTGGAGTGCCTGGCCCGCTGGGAGCATCCGGTGCACGGTCAGGTGGCGCCGCCCGACTTCGTCGCGGTCGCGGAGCACACCGGTCAGCTCGCCCGGCTCAACAGTGTGGTCCTCAGGGAAGGCATCCGCAGGGCCCGTGAATGGGCCGACGCCGGCCGTTCGCTCACCGTGGCGGTCAACATCTCGGTCCGCACCCTGGGCGACGCAGACTTCCCGTTACAGGTGTCGGAGCTGCTCGATGAGCACGGCGTGCCGGCCGATCGGATCATCCTGGAGCTCTCCGAGCAGGAGCTGCTCGGCAGCGGCCGCGGCGTTCCTGCCCTGAAGCGCCTGCGCGACCTGGGCGTGCTGCTGTCCGTCGACGACTTCGGCGCGGGCCGGTCGTCGTTCGCGGACCTCAGCCGCCTGCCGGTGCAGGAGGTCAAGATCGACCGCGCGTTCGTGCAGGGCTTGGCGACCGACACCGCGGATCTCGCGATCGTGCGGACCGCCGTCGACATGGCCCGCCACTTCGGGCTCGCCGTGGTCGCCGAAGGCGTTGAGAGCGAGCTCACACTCGGCCTGCTCGAAGACATGCACTGCGACATGGGTCAGGGCTTCCTGTTCAGCCGGGCGCTGCCCTACGAGCGCTTCGAGTCCTGGCTCCAGATCCAGGCCGACGCCGATCCCACCGTCCCACCCGCGGGCGAGGTCCGCTGGCTCCGCGCCGTGCCGTAGCCCCCACTCCAGCCGCCGAGCCCCGTGCCCTGTGCTGTGCCGTAGGTCCGCTCCAGCAGCCGATCCTTCATGGCTCCGGCCCGTCGTAGGCACGGCTGTTGCTCCCGTCAGCCAACGGTCGGGCCCTGGGGGCCTCTCTGCCCCGGTCGATCCGGCGTCCGCCAACCGTCCCACCGCACCGACGCGGCAGGGGCGCCAGGAGGGCAGGGCGACGCGGCCGGGTGATGTGGCACGGCGACGCGACGCGGCGGGGCCGGCTCGGGGACGTGGCTCCGGCGCGGTGGTCACCGGCCGGCGCACCCTGCTGGACGTGCCGGGCGTAGGGCGTGCCCGCGGAAGCTGCCTCTCAGAGCCCCTGTGCCTCTCGGAGAGGCCCGAACGGTTCCGCAGACACCCGCCGGCGTTCCGGGCGAATCGTCACCCGGTGGCGCGTCCCAGCGCGGGGAGGCTGCGCGACGTTCAGGCGGGCACGGCAGGCAATGACGCTGGACGGTGGCGCACCCGCGAGAAGGCGGTGATGTAGGCCACGCAAGCCGGCCCGGGAGTATCGGCCGCGGCGGGGAGACACGCCGGAGGCAAGGGGCGCAAGCTGGGCAAACACCACTTCGGGGAACTCGATTTCGTGCCACGGCGAGGGCCGTGTACGCTTAGCGAGCGCATGTGCGGGATCGCACGTGATGCGCCCCCTTAGCTCAGTCGGCAGAGCGTCTCCATGGTAAGGAGAAGGTCTACGGTTCGATTCCGTAAGGGGGCTCGAGAGACCGGGCTTGAGTCATCGAGTCCGCCGCGGCGGTGTAGCTCAGATGGTAGAGCAAGCGGCTCATAATCGCTGTGTCGCCGGTTCAAGTCCGGCCACCGCTACAGAAGAAGCACCACAGAGGTCGCCCGATTCGGCGACTGCCAGTGTGAGCCGCTATGCTCGTTCGCTGGACCTGAACCCCGCTCTGAAGGAAGGCACTTCGCCATGGCCAAGGCGACCGACGTTCGTCCGAAGATCACGCTGGCGTGCACGGAGTGCAAAGAGCGGAACTACATCACCAAGAAGAACCGCCGTAACGACCCGGACCGCATCGAGCTGAAGAAGTTCTGCCCCCGGGACGGCAAGCACACCGTGCACCGCGAGACGCGGTAACCGGTCTCAGACGCGAAGGAACGAAGAACAAAGCCCCGGCCCACGGCCGGGGCTTTTTCGTGCCAGCGGTAAGTTGCACACCATGCCGTTGGATCAGTCGTACATGGGCCGGGTGTTTCCGCCGACCCCGCCATACGAGGTCGCCCGGGAGAAGATCCGGGAGTTCGCCGACGCGGTGAGCGCCAGCGACCCGGTGCACCGGGATCTTGCCGAGGCGCGCGCCAAGGGCTACAGGGACGTGATCGCCCCGCCCACGTTCGCGATCATCCTGAGTCAGAACGCCGGGCAGCAGCTGGTCGAGGACCAGGCGTTCGGGTTGGACTACAGCCGGGTGGTGCACGGCGGGCAGACGTTCCGCTACGAGCGGCCGATCGTCGCCGGCGACCACCTGGTGACGGTGATGACGGTGGACGAGATCAGCAGCCGCGCCGGGCACGCGTTCCTGACGACCAAGCACGAGGTGTCGACCGTCGAGGGCGAGCTCGTCGTGACGATCTGGACCCGGCTCGTGGTCCGTGGGGAGGGCTGAGATGCAGGTCGGCACCGTTTTCCCGCCGCAGACGTTCCAGGTGACCCGCGCCGATCTGGTGCGGTATGCGGGGGCCTCCGGCGACTTCAACCCGATCCACTGGAGCGACCGCGTCGCGACCTCGGTCGGGCTGCCGGGTGTCATCGCGCACGGCATGCTGACGATGGCCCTGGCCGGACAGGCGGTTGCCTGCTGGGTGGGTGGCACCGCGTCGATCGTCGAGTACTCCACCCGGTTCGCCAACCCGGTGGTGGTCCCGGACGACGACAAAGGCACCGAGATCGTGGTGAGCGGCGTCGTGAAGCGGGTAGCGGAGGATGGTGTCGCGCAGATCGACATCACCGCCACGTGCAACGGCGACAAGATTCTCGGTGCCGCAAAAGCCCTGGTCAGAGCCTAGGGAGCGACTCGGTGGAGGGGGGTGGTTGGGATATCCCACCCGAACCCGTACACTGGTCGCCCGTGGGGTGAGCAACCTCTCGGAGCTCCTTCAAGGGGGGTCCGGGAGGCGCGATCACCACGAAGGGGTGTGGCGCAATTGGCAGCGCAGCGGTCTCCAAAACCGCAGGTTGCAGGTTCAAGTCCTGTCGCCCCTGCGCCGAAGGCCTGACCTGGGTCTGGGGTGCCCGATCCGCCGATCGGGTCGGACCTCCAGCGGTCACGGGTTGGTCCCGCCGAGTGCCGCCGGCTCATCGCCGGTGGCCCTGGTCGGGCGGATCCGCGGGCCACTCATCGGACCGAGCACTCGCGAGATCACGGAAGAGGGCGAAAGTGGCCGAACGCAGGCGACGCGGGACCGACCCCGCCGACGATCGCCGTGACGAGGAGCTCAGCGCCGAGGACGCGGCCATCGAGGAGGAGTTCGCCGATGAGCTCGACGAGCTCGACGGCGACCTTGACGATGACGTGGACGCCGATGACGACGACGCGGACGGCAAGACGGTCCTGACGAAGTCCAAGGACGCGAAGGCCAAGTCCAAGGACGTCAAAGAGACGGACAAGAAGAAGACCAAGGTCAAAGAGGGCAGCTCGAACAACATCTTCGCGCGGCTCATCAACTTCGTCCGCGAGGTTGTCGCCGAACTGCGTAAGGTGATCTGGCCGACCCGCAAAGAGCTGACCACTTACACGGTTGTTGTCGTCGTGTTCGTGATCGTGATGCTGACGATCGTGGGTGGCCTCGACTACCTGCTCGCCAAGGGCGTCCTCTGGGCCTTCGGCAACAAAGCGGAGTAGTCCACAGCGGACCGGCCGCAGATGCGAAGACTTGACAGACGGAAGTGAGCAGCGTGCAGGAATTCGACGAGACCGCCTCAACCGACGACGAGCAGCACGAGGAAACGTCGACGGTGATGACGGCCGCCACGCCCAGCACGGCCCCCGAGCCGGCAGGGGCGGCGGCCGACGCCGAGGACCCCGTCGCCGAGCTGCGTGCCGCACTGCGATTCGCGCCCGGTGACTGGTTCGTGGTGCACTCCTACGCCGGGTATGAGAACAAGGTCAAGACGAATCTCGAGACCCGTATCACGAGCCTCGACATGGAAGAGTTCATCTACCAGGTCGAGGTCCCGACTCGTGAAGAGGTCGAGATCAAGAACGGCAAGCGCACCCAGGTGCAGAACAAGGTCTTCCCCGGCTACATCCTCGTCCGGATGGAGCTGACGGCGGAGTCCTACTCGTGCGTGCGCAACACGCCCGGCGTGACCGGCTTCGTCGGCGCCACCGACCGGGCCGACCGGCCGGCGCCGCTGTCGCTGGACGAGGTCCTCAAGTGGCTCGCGCCGGTGGTGCAGCAGGAGGGCAAGAAGGCCGGCAAGCCCGAGGTCAAGGTCCTCGACTTCGAGGTCGGCGACTCGGTCACCGTCACCGACGGCGCGTTCGCCTCGCTGCAGGCCACGATCAGCGAGATCAACGCCGATCAGCAGAAGCTCAAGGTCCTGGTCTCGATCTTCGGCCGGGAGACCCCGGTCGAGCTGAACTTCAACCAGGTCACGAAGATCTAATTCGTCTGCGGTACGCTTGAGCGTCCGGCCAAGTGCCGGGCGCTCAGTCGTGCGTGGAGACGGTCGCGAGCCGTCATACAACAAGGCACGAAACTCCAGCCCAGGAAGACGAAAGCAGCCATGCCTCCGAAGAAGAAGCTCGTCAAGACCTTCACGCTTCAGTTGCCGGGCGGCCAGGCCACTCCGGCGCCGCCGGTCGGCCCCGCGCTCGGTCAGCACGGTGTGAACATCATGGAGTTCGTCAAGGCGTACAACGCCCAGACGGAGTCCCAGCGCGGCGACATCATCCCCGCGCAGATCAGCGTCTACGAGGACCGGACGTTCACGTTCATCCTCAAGACCCCGCCCGCCGCCCGTCTGCTGCTCAAGGCCGCCGGCGTGCCGAAGGGCTCGGGCGTGCCGCAGAAGGACAAGGTCGGCTCGATCACCAAGGCCCAGCTGCGCGAGGTCGCCGAGAAGAAGTTGGCCGACCTGAACGCCAACGACATCGAGCAGGCGGAGAAGATCATCGCCGGCACCGCCCGTTCCATGGGCATCGTCGTCAAGGACTGACGGCACCACCGAAGACCCAAAGACCAAGGAACACGTGGGAGGGCGCACGAGCGCCCGCACCTTGACCACAGGAGCAAAGCGACATGTCGCAGCACGGCAAGAACTACCGCAAGGTCGCAGACCTTGTCGACCGTAACGCGCTCTACAGCCCGCTCGGCGCGGTGAAGCTGGCCAAGCAGACCAGCACCGTCAAGTTCGACCCCACCGTCGAGGTGGCCATGCGGCTGGGCGTCGACCCCCGCAAGGCCGACCAGATGGTCCGTGGCACGGTCAACCTGCCCCACGGCACCGGCAAGACCGCCCGCGTCATCGTCTTCGCGCAGGGCCCGAAGGCCGCCGAGGCCGAGGCCGCCGGCGCCGACGCGGTGGGCACCGACGAGCTCGTCGCCCGGATCCAGGAAGGCTGGCTGGACTTCGACGCGGCGATCGCCACCCCCGACCAGATGGCCAAGATCGGCCGGATCGCGCGGATCCTGGGCCCGCGCGGCCTGATGCCGAACCCGAAGACGGGCACGGTCACGATGGACGTCACCAAGGCGGTCAACGAGATCAAGGGCGGCAAGATCACGTACCGGGTGGACAAGCACTCCAACCTCCACCTGATCATCGGCAAGGCGAGCTTCACCGAGCAGCAGCTGGTGGAGAACTACGCGGCGGTCCTCGACGAGGTCAACCGGGCCAAGCCGAGCGCGGCCAAGGGCAAGTACCTGAAGAAGATCTTCATCACCACCACCATGGGCCCCGGCATCCCGGTCGACCCGAACCGCACGCGCAACCTCCTCGAGGACGACGCGTCCGCGGAGTAAGCACAGCGGCACGACGACGGCGGGCATCCGAGGGTGCCCGCCGTCGTCTATGTTCGGGGGCGTGCAGTTCCACGACGTCTGGTTCCGGTACGCCCGTAAGGCGGCGTGGACCCTGCAGCACGTCGACCTGGAGCTCGGTCCCGGCGAGACCGCGGTCGTGCTCGGCCCCAACGGCTCCGGCAAGTCGACCCTGCTCCAGCTCGCCGCCGGGGTGCTGACGCCCGGCCGGGGCACGGTCTCCGGAAGGCCGCCGGTGGTGGGCTGGGTCCCGGAGCGGTTCCCCGCCGACCAGCCGTTCACCGCCCGGACCTACCTGACGCACCTGGCGGCGATCCGCGGAGCCGGCAGCGCCGGCATCGACGAATGGGCCGACCGCCTCGATTTCACGGGATTTCTCGATGTACGCCTGAGCCGCCTCTCCAAGGGCTCCGCCCAGAAGGTGGGCCTCGTACAGGCGCTGCTGGACCCACCGAGGCTGCTGGTCCTCGACGAGCCGTGGGAGGGCCTCGACGCCGCGACCCGTGAACAGGTGCCGGCGATCGTCGCCGAGGTCGTGGCCCGCGGCGGGTCGGTGCTCATCAGCGACCACCTCGGCGAGGTCGCCCGCCTGCCGGGGGCCCGCCGCTGGCACGTCCGCGACGGCCGGGTGAGCGAAGGCGGCCAGGCGAGCGGAGGCGGCCGGAAGGGCGCGACCGGCCCCCGGGGCGAGCGCCCCTCCGCCAGGCGCATCATCGAGCTCGCCGTCGCGGCATCGCACGCGGACCGGGCGGTGGCGAGGCTGCGCGCCGACGGCTTCGACGTCCTCGGCGTCCGGGAGGAGCGGTGACCGCCCTGGTCAGGATGCGGCTCGTGGGCTTCGTCCAGACGGGCCGGGCCGCCGCGCCGCTGCTGGCCGCCCTGGTCGTGCTGTCCATCCTGTACGGCGGCGGCAAGTCCCAGGCCGGCGAGGCCTACGGGGTGTCCGCGGCCGTGCTGTTCGCGGTCCTGGCCTGGCAGACGAAGCTCCTGCTCGACGTGGAGCCCGACGTGCAGCGGCGGATCGGCCGGGTCGCGGTCGGCGCCGGCCGGGAGACCGCCGCAGGGGTCGCCGCGGCGCTGGTCGCCGCCCTGCCGGTGATCCTGGTCGCGATGATCCTGCCGTGGCTCGTCGGCGGCGTCACCGGACCGGTGAAGGCCGGTGACCCGCCGCTGGGGGAGGGCATCGCGCTCGGCCTGTGGGCGCACCTGCTGCTGCTCCTGCCGGCCGTCGGCCTCGGCGCCCTGGCCAGCCGCGCGGTGTCCGGCCAGGCGGCCCGCGGCCTGGCGATCCTCGTCGGCGGCGTGGTCATGGCGGTCGTGCTCGGCCTGAAGAGCTCGCCGGCGCCGTGGCTGGCCCCGCCGCTGATGACCACGGCCCGCGACACCGTCGGCGGCGCCGACCTGACCGCCGTCGCCGTCACCACCGGCTGGGGCGTCGTGTGGGCCGCGCTCGCCGTCGCTGCCTACGCCCACCTGCGGCGCACCAGGCCGTAGCCGCGCCGCGATTTGGTGGCGCACGACGAGTCAAGTACAGTTTCCAGCGAAACCCGAAGACCGCTGGTCATGTCCGCGTGAGCGGACATCGAAGGCCCTGTGTCAACGCAGGCGACCCGCGCAGGGCCGGACAAGCGTTGCCGACACATGTCGCTCCGCCCCGTGCGCCCCTGCGCCCGGGGCGTTTTTCGTTGCCGCGAGTGCGCCCGAGAGCGTGGCCAGCACCGTAGCAAGAGAGAGGAGGGACATGGCGGACAAGCCGGTTCGAGACGACAAGGCCACCGCGGTCGCGGAGCTCACCGAGAGCTTCCGGGGCTCGACGGCCACCGTGCTGACCGAGTACCGCGGCCTGACCGTGGCGCAGCTCAAGACCCTGCGCCGCAGCCTGGGCCGCGAGACCACGTACGCCGTCGCGAAGAACACGCTCGCGAAGCGTGCCGCGACGGACGCGGGCATCAGCGGGCTCGACGATTTGTTCTCCGGTCCTACCGCGCTCGCTTTCGTCTCCGGCGACCCGGTCGAGGCGGCGAAGAGCCTTCGTGAGTTCGCGAAGGCCCACCCGCTGCTCGTCATCAAGGGCGGCGTTTTCGAGGGCAAGGCCATCAGCGCGGACGAGGTCCGTCGCCTGGCCGACCTGGAGTCCCGTGAGGTGCTGCTGGCCAAGCTGGCCGGCGCGATGAAGGGCAGCCTGTCCAAGGCCGCGTCGCTGTTCCAGGCGCCGCTGTCCAAGGCCGCCCGCACCATCCAGGCTCTCGCCGACAAGCAGGACTCCGGCAGCGCGCAGGAAGCCGGCAGCGACGCGGCCGAATAGGCCGGCGCGCTCCACATCACTTTTTTCGAAAGGAACGCCAACATGGCGAAGCTGAGCACCGCCGAACTCCTCGACGCGTTCAAGGAGATGACCCTGATCGAGCTCTCCGAGTTCGTGAAGGAGTTCGAGACCACGTTCGACGTCACCGCTGCCGCGCCGGTCATGATGGGTGGCGGCGGCGCCGCTGCCGCGCCGGTCGAGGAGAAGGAAGAGCAGTCGGAGTTCGACGTCGTCCTCGAGGGTGACGGTGGCAAGAAGATCCAGGTCATCAAGGTCGTGCGCGAGCTGACCGGCCTGGGCCTGAAGGAGGCGAAGGACCTCGTCGAGGCCGCGCCGAAGGCCGTCCTCGAGAAGGCCAACAAGGAGACCGCGGACAAGGCCAAGGCCAAGCTCGAGGCCGAGGGCGCCAAGGTTACCCTCAAGTAACTTGCACCACAGTGGGGACGGGTGCTGTGGCGGTTCGCCAACAACGAGGGGCGGGCCGAGATCGCCGAACGGCTC